>JBCDBQ010000028.1:0-23290 GCA_039183375.1 Pseudomonadota bacterium | reverse complement strand
TGAGGCTCAGAAAATTCTTTCAGATATAGAGCTTTATCCGAACAGCGCTGTTTTGGTGGGGGAGGTCGAAAAACAGATCGTTGCATCGGTAACGATCATCGTCATTCCAAACCTGACCCGGTCCGGACGTCCATACGCGATTATTGAGAATGTTGTGACCCATAAGGATCATAGGCGAAACGGCTACGCCTCAATTCTATTGGACGCCGCTTCTGAGCGAGCATGGACCCACGGATGTTACAAGATCGTGCTAACCACTGGGTCTAAGTCACCCCAAACGCTGGCATTCTATGGGCGCGCCGGTTTTGAACAGTCTAGAACGGGCTTTCAAAAACGAAATGTTCCACCTCGTTTAGAGCAGAACGGCTAGTGAATATCGAAAGATAGAATTAATGCATGAAGCGATCATCCTTTCGTCCATCTTGGTGGCACTTCTGGTCGGCGCAATGAGCCCCGGCCCAAGTTTTGTGCTCGTCTCCCGCCTCGCGTTGGCCGGAACAAGACGAGACGGGGTCAGCGCCGCCATTGGAATGGGTCTTGGTGGCGCACTCTTTGCCGTTCTGGCGCTCTTAGGGCTGGTTTCGGTATTGTCTCAGTTCCCTTGGATATTCACGGGCCTCAAAGTGCTCGGTGGGCTTTATCTGCTCTATCTCGGGGTCTCAATTTGGAGAAGCGCCTCAAACCAGCTTCATCCGCCCACCAAAGACACAGCTTGTTTGAAGACGACGGCTGCGCGGTCGATGCAATTAGCGTTCACAACGCAGGTCGCAAATCCGAAAACAGTCGTGGTTTATGCTAGTATCTTTGCTTCACTGTTGCCTCAGAACCCAAGTTGGTGGCTCATTTTTGCGATCCCGCCAGCGGTGTTCGTCGTCGAGGCGGGTTGGTACGCGACGATTGCCACTGTGTTGGCCACTGAGAAACCGCAAAGCTATTATCTGAAGAGTAAGTCAGTGATCGACAGGCTTGCAGGGATCATCATGGGATCTTTGGGACTGCGGCTTGTGGTTTCGGCAGCTCGCGGCACAACTGAATAACTGGGGATATCTCATGGCGAAGCAATACCTCGCTCTCGATGCCGATCTTTCGGAGTTCATCAAGCGCCAAAAGATCTTCTTTGTAGCCAGCGCTACGAACGACAGTCGCATCAACATCTCGCCCCGAGAGATTGGGGCTCTCAGAATACTTGATGATCAAAGCGTTGTTTATCTTGATCGAACTGGAAGCGGAAACGAGACCGCCGCTCATATGCTAGCAGACGGTAGGCTTACCATAATGCTTTGCGCCTTTGATGGGCCGCCCAGAATTATGCGCCTTTATGGCCGAGGCCGATCAATCGGTTGGGACACCGAGGAGTTTGCGAAGCTGGTCGAAAGTGACTACGGAGAAAAAGTTCCGCTTGGAACTCGACAAATTGTGCACTTAGACATCGAACTTGTACAAACATCCTGCGGCAACGGGGTGCCACTGTTTGATTATCGGTCAGAACGTGCGGCGATCGAAAACTGGCACAATGCTTTGGGACCAGATGGCATTCGCGACTATTGGAAATCGAAAAACCAAAACAGCATCGACGGACTGCCGACTGGCTTGTCGAGACCAGATTCTTGAGGATAAAAATGGCTTCCAGATTTATCGAGGCCTTTTGGGACACCATGGGCACCAACGACTTCGCAGCCGCATCTTTGCTTTTGTCGAAGGACTTTGAATACTACATGCCGCAATCACAGGAATACATGCGCGGTCGCGACGCTTTTGTTGCGGTAAACAGTAACTACCCTGCGAGTGGACCTTGGGTGTTCAAGGTCCATTCAATAATCGAAAGCAACGATCGAGGGGTATCTGACGTCAGCGTCACGGATGGTGCGATCCAAGCCCGCGTCATCACCTTTCACACAGTGGAGAACGGTTTAATCACACGCCAGTTGGAGTTTTGGCCAGACCCGTACCCCGCGCCAGAGTGGCGCACGGAATGGACCGAAATTCGGTCAGAGCCTCCGTTTTGAGCGGGTTCTTTCTGGGGATCGATTCAAGTTATTCGACGCACAGTTGGCTTGTCGGTGGCCTTAAAAGTCTTAGTGCGCGCATTTCTTCTAATCGCTGCGACGACTAAGGATACTCTTTCGGGGCTGGCAAAACGAACTCGCGCACCCTCTAACAATCTGTTTTATCTTGGATTTTCTGAGGAGAGCTTGTGTCTTTGCGCGATGCCGTTGCCGAAACGCAGGCCAAAATGATCAAAACGGTCCCCGTGAGAGCTGCTGCCGTGGGCATCTCTTGAAAGAAAAGCCAGCCAAACAAGATCGCAAAGACTGCCCGCGTGTACTCGATTGGACCAACAACCGAGATCTCGCACATTCTGACTGCTTGGACGCTTGTCCATTGTCCTATTGTTGAACACACCGCAATGCTCACCAGTAAAATGAGGTCTGGCAAGTCCGGTGTCACCCACAGCCAGGGCATTGGGACGGCGGACATAACACCGACACTCACACCTTGGTAAAAGAGCAAAGTCGCATTGCTCTCTGTGCGCGATAAGGCACGAACACTTAGCACCGCCGCGCAAGCTCCCAACGCACCGACCAAAGGTATTGCATAGAACCAAGCGTGCTCTGCGCCAAAGGCAGGTTGGATGATCAGTAGGACACCTAGAAAACCGATTAAAACCGCCACGGCAGCGGGCCATCGGAGTGGTTCTCCCAAAAATGCTCCGGCAAAGACAACAGCGAGCAGGACTTTTGTGAAACTCAAAGCTGTTGCCGTTGCCAATGGCAAAACGGTCACGGCCCAAATGTCACCAGCGAGCGACACAAATGCACCCGTCACGCGCAAGGTGTGAAGTGCCGGTCGGTTCGTCGTTACGCTTTCAGGAAATCTGGAGACTATTGCTGGCAGTGTCGTCGTCACGACAACGATCTGCCGAATGAACAACACCTGCAGCACAGGAAAAGTTAGTGTAGCTGTCTTCGCCAAAGCTGACGCGCCGGTGAAGGCAACAGAGGCCATCAGCGCCAAGAAAACGGCGAGCAAGATGATGGGCATTATCATGCCTCTTGAATTGATTCTGGTACCACGGTACCAATTTGTAACCTTTGACGCAATTGGAGCGGCTCGTGACAGACCAAAAAAAAAGAGTTGAGCGTATTCAAACCGGGGTACGGATTGAAAAGCGGCTACTTAAAGTTCTCAAGGCAATGGCTGCAGAATACGAGATGGGGCTTGGTGATCTGCTGGAAGGTATAGTGCTTCACAGCTTGGAAGGCCGTTCGCCTTTTGACGAGGATTCTCAGATTTTTATTCGATCACTACGCGCTGCCTATGACCTCGATCTTGTAGCCACAGATAGCCACAAGCTCCTTGAGTAAACAGTGGTTTAGTCTGGGTCCATAAAGCGGCACCAATACCAGAAGTGAATGACCAAATTTGCTCATGAGCCAGTCTTCGACGGATAGCTGCGCTTTTGCTCGGGCAATGCGTCGAGTGTTTGCAGCGTGGGCTGCGACCGCAGCACTCGAAAGGTTGGGCCAAAGTCTGCTAAGGGCCGTTATCTCCGTGACCAAAGGCATAAATGCGCGGTTCGCGCCCGTCCAAGCGAAGCGCAGCAACTGTCAAAGTGGGCTCATCCGGTGCCTTCGCCGCTTCCAGCCCCAACGACCGCTTTTTCAACTTTTGTGCGGTCGCTGGCCTCATACGTGTGTGATCTGTGGAAGTCCTCAATAATCCACTGTTGCCAGGGTGTCAGCGGCTGCGATGGCGGAGCTCAGAGAGTTGTCCGAAACTTTTGTGTAGATTTCGGTTGTCGCAATGCTCGCGTGTCCGAGCAGTCTTTGAACCAGACGGATGTCGACGCCTTCCTCGATGAGCAGTGTCGCTGCGGAATGACGGAAACGATGAGGAGTAAGGTGCGGCTCTATCCTAAGCGAACGCGACAACGTTCTCAGTCGTTTGTCCGACAAGCACATCAACCTGCCGCAACTTCTGAACTATTTCCTCTGGCTTGTGCCGCTTGTTCGCCATTCTCTGTCCTCCGTTTCCTAAACATAACGGTGGACCCGTTCAGATGGGGCACTCCAGTTGAGGAGCGTATTGCCGCCGAGATCGAGGTCAGTTGCCATGGTATTGGCCCCTGAGCAGCCCGTGACCGCGCCCCGATGGAGATACGCGGTACACCGAGCCAGGATCGCTCGTGTTCCATGATTTAGTGGTCGCCGCGCAGAACAGGATCCACGAACTAGGGATCAGCTTCTCAGCTTGGACCGAGGCAATTGCAGTGATGGGCGAAGATAGCGCAGCGATGGCCGTGCTAATCATCGATGCCAGCAGGGACCGTCCGGGGCTTCCAGTTGCAAACCCCGGCGGCTACCTTAGGGGGATGACCCAGGCAGCCCGGCGCGGGGATCTCAACCTCGTTGGAAGCCTGATTGGGTTGGCCGAGCGGCGAAAGAGCAGGTGAGAAGCAGGGAGGCGAGACTTGGCAGACCCTTTCACGATCCGTGTGTTTGTTCCCGATGGCGATCCGGAAGGTGTCCGTATCGTTGATCGTTTGAATTGGACCGGTCTCGGGATCGTGTTCCCACGAAGCAAGTGGGAAAGCGTACGGGAGATGCCTGAGATAAAGCGCACGGGTGTCTACATACTCGTAGGATTTGCAGGCGATTCCGACGACAACGAAAACGAACTCCCCACCATATACGTTGGGCAGTCGGACGATGTTTGCAGCCGAATTGGCAACCACTTCGCCAATAAGGACTTTTGGGACTGGGGCGTCGCGTTCGTATCCAGCAACGCAGGCCTCAACCGGGCGCATGTGATGTGGCTTGAGCACGCGCTGATCAAGCAAGCGACCGAAGCAAAGCGATGCCTCTTGGACAACGGCAACGTTCCACAAGAGCCGGCGCTGAGCGCGAATGAGAAAGCGGAACCACAGGCGTTCTTGAAGGAAGTCTTGCAAATCTTGCCACTCGTCGGAACCCGCGCGTTCGAGATCCCGAAAGCGGTCGCGACACCGAGTTCACCGGATCCCATTGCAACCGACGAGGACAAGTTCGACGTCTGGAACACAATAGTCGTACCAGCCCAAGCTGGGGGCTTCGAAAAGACTTTTTTGGGTGAGGATTGTTGGTACGCGATCCGGATCGCCGGAGGTTCGCTCGATCAGATCAAGTATATCGCGGCCTATCGCACGCATCCGATATCTGCGGTTACACACTACGCCCCTGTATCCCGCATAGAGCCCTACGGGGACAGCGGTAAATACAAGGTTGTTTTTGCAGAACCGGCAAAAGAGATCGGTCCAATACCGTACGGCGATGCACCGCCACATTCGATGCGTGGACCTCGATACACGACATTTCGAAAACTCCTAGCCGCCAAGCAGATCAGCGACCTCGGCGGCGGCGCAGGGGTTATTAAGGCCAAGCGCTAGTGACCAAGAGTTGGTTGCGGGTCTTCCTTTGCCCCGGTGAAGGCGATTTCCAGCGATTCATCTGGCAGTGGGCGTTGGAGGGCCGCTGCCTCCTCCGCAGACCCTGTTAGCCAGCATTCAAACTCTTCGGTGGACCTCAAGATAACGGGCATCGCTTTCGGATGGATTGGCGCAACGATGCAGTTGGGTCTCGTCGTAAGGAAGGCCATGGCTCGTACGGGCGTGCCCGTGTCCTTCAAGGGTTGGTCGGACTTCCGTCGCAGGCCTTGCTTTTCCCAGTTCCAGTCGCGGGCGAAACCTGCAAAGGCGAACGGCGGCCGATACCCCTGCCCTATCAGCCGAAACCACGTCGCCGCCTTGATGGGTTTGCCGCTCTTTCCCGCGATTTGCTGGCTCGGATGATACTCGGCGAACGACGTCGCCGGGACGAGACAGCGCTGGTCTTTCCGACCGATAGCGAACTTCCACGGAAAGCCATCGAGCTTCCGGGCGTTCGTCACCCATCCGAAAGGTGCCTTGCTCCAGCCCCAGCGCGCTCTCACGAGCTGTCGACCTCCCTCCCCTACCCGCACGATCGGAACATCAGCATCGGGAAAGATCGCTGAAAGCGGTGGCGCGTTGCCTAGGTGATCCTGGTCCGGCGCTACCTCGAACAGTGACCGCATCGCGTCGGCCGGCATGGTATTCGAAAAAAGGTTGCACACTGCACAGTCCCCACACCCGTTTTACGCGGCTGGACAATAACGCACTCTAGACCGGGCGTCGGCCTCAATCTTCCCAAGTGGCGTCTTTGCAAGCCCTTCCCTCGGCCTGGGTGCAATGGAGGCGTTGTGACGTGTGAATCCGACTTTACAATCACCTGTTTTTTTAGGGCTTTTATGGTGCACCGGGAGAAAGCCGTTGCAACGATTCCCAGGTTCAACTTTATCGCGTCACTGCAAATCCATTCTAAGTGCTGCCGACCAAGACCCCATCTCGATCACACACCGCGGTCGTCGAGCCTTCGTGGTCCTGCCATGGCGCATGGTGGAACCACTGAGGGTGCCAAGGTTGCAACACTTCTCTGTGTCCGACTTGGACGGTCACACCGGCGCTGTTCTCGCGGCCGCACGAAAGTCGCCCGTACAGCTGACCCGGGACGGAATTCCTCGGTATGCCTCGGTCTCGTGGAATTTCTACTCAGTTCGCCGACGCGAAATGGAAGAAGCCAAGCTACTGGATACCGACAAAGCAGGCCTAGGCGCTTCACAAGTTCGCACGACCTTCACGATTTCTGATCTTCGGTTCGATCATAGCGAGGTATTCCGCGCGGCGGAGCGAACACCCGTCAGCATCACCCGCATTGGTGTCAAAGTGTTTTACTTGGTCCCCGTTTCAGTTTTCGAGACGTGGGGCACAATCCCGGCGCAAACGATCACCTCGTCTAATCTGTGCCGCCGGCCCGCTCAAGCTGCCCGACGAGTGCGAAGCACTCCGTTGTTGGTTACATACCGCCGGAAACCTTGTTTTGTGATGGTGCTTCCCGAAAGCTATGAGCACTACAAAACACGCTCAACTGGTTCCCGGAGCGGTCATGGCAGATAGTTCCAATTGGACCAGCATTGCAACTGCGGCGAGAGTTGCCGAGGCGTCTCGCTTGATGTTGGTGGAGCACAGCCTTGGCGATTTGAAGTCTGGCGAACTCGATCTCTTTTTCACCGCGATTATCATCGAAGAACAGAGCACGGATCCGGTGTTTAGCCGCTCACAGTTGCGAAAGCAGCCTATGACGCGGCGTAAGGACCGGCAAACGCTGACCAGGTTGCTCAACTCTCTGCTGGAACGCGGGCTTTTTCAACGCCCGCGATCGAGCAAGATGAACTCCTACCGCCTTTCACAGAGGGTCCTGGACCTCAAGCAGTTCGTAGGGCGTGGCGCCCGGGAACGCCCGGGACCCGCCGCCGGAGTATGGCAGAGCCTCTTAACGATGGCTTACCTCTATCAAGCAAGTGAAACGATGGACTACACTCAAATTCTTGGTCCTCTTACGAACACAGAGAAGGACGTGCTTTATGCTTTTGTTCTAGTCATCGATACGGAAGATAAAACCAGCGCCACAACCGGAGAGGTGAAGAACACCGCACTCCTCGCCAACACTGGCAACGCGACTCTCACACGAGCTCTGAAGTCGCTGGTTGATAAGGAGTTGATCCAACTGGTGCCCGGCCAACGGGCTAAGCACTATCAGCTCGGACGCCGTGTCGTTGAGGTAATGCAGCGACGATCGTCCCGCTCTGGCCTATTCCGCCAGGAACAAAGCTAGCCACACAAACGGCTCGTTGTTGGCTTTTTCGCAGGCTAACAGGAAAGGTGTAGTGAAAAGCGCACCCTGCGTAGCCCTAGCAAGCCGCTGGATGGCTCGTAAGTATGGACGATGTGTCTGTTGCCGGAGGACTCGAGTTCACGGACACCGAGCCATACGAGCAGAGGATATACTTGGTCTGCGCTTGGGACACGCCTCTTGGACCCCTTTGCCGTTGATTGCGGGGCTTTTGGCGGCGGGTGTGCCGCTGGCGCCGGTGGTGGCGTTTTGGCTGGCCTCTCCGATTACGGGACCAGCAATACTTTCTGCGACGGCGGCAACGCTCGGGTGGGAGTTTGCGATTGGCAAGGCGCTGGCGGCCATTGGGTTGGGGCTGTTTGGCGGCGCGGTGACCGCGATGGTGGCGCGGCGTGAGTGGGCGATGACGCCGCTTCGGTCCAATAGCATTGTGGGATCGCTTGGCGGGTCCTGCGTTGGGTGCGGGCAGACGGCAGGTTTTGATCCGTTCATGTGGCGCGATCCGGTGCGGCGCGCGCGGTTTCTCAAGGACGCGTGGTCGGTGTCACGCTTGATCCTTCTCGTGCTGACCCCGGCGTTTGCGGCTGAATACCTGCTGAACGCATGGCTCGAGCCGAATGCCGTGGCGGCCTACGTTGGGCAGGAAAGTGCGTTTGCAGTGCCGCTGGCGGTTGTCGTGGGTGGACCTGCTTATAGTGACGGGTATGCAGCGCTACCCCTGACGCGGGCGTTGTTGGAACATGGGACGTCCAATGGCGCTGCGATGGCGTTTCTGGTATCGGGCGGGGTTGTCAGCGTCTGGGGCGCGATGGCGATCTTTCCGGTGCTGAAGATCAAGCCGTTCCTCCTGTATCTAGCGCTGGCCGCCGTCGGCTCGATGATCGCGGGTTGGGCGTTTGGCGCGCTGGTTTGAGGGCCTTTTCAGGGGCGGTGTTGCAGGACCAGCAGGCCTGCGCTGGCGATGAGGCCCATGCCTGCGAGGGACCATGGGGTGAGGGCCGCACCGAAGAACAGGATGTCCCATCCGGCGGCGAAGACGAGGTAGCTGTACTCGAATGTCGCAACGATGGCCGGGGGCGCGGTTTTGTAGGCTCCGGCCAACATCATGCTGATGGCGATTGCAAATCCGGCGAGGATTGCAAGAAACAGCCAGTCTTGTGGGCCGAGCGGCGACCATGGGCCGAAAATGTAGGGGTTACGCGCAACCATGTCCTCGGGCAGCGGGGCGAACAGGATCAAAGCGCTGATTAGAAGGCCAGCCCCCATCATGGTCGCGTTGAGCGACAGGGCCAGTGATGCGGCGCCTATGGTTTGGCATCGCGCGCGGGTGACAAGGTGACCCACGGCATAGAACGCAGCGCCCATGACGGGAAGCAGGACAAGTGGTGAGAAGACGTCCGATCCCGGGCGCAGGAGGACGACGACGCCGATGAAGCCAAGGCAGGCGCCGATCAGGACAAAACGGCTCACCGCTTCGCGCGCCACGAAGGCCGAGAGGATGGCTACGAAAATCGGGGCCATATAGTTGGCTGCGCCGACCGTGGACAGGCTCAAGAAGGGGAGGGCCGCGTAAAACGCGAGGAAGGTCGTTGTGAGGCAGGCTGCGCGCAGGAGGGACCAGCGGGTGACGGCGGTCTGGAACAGGGGCCGGAAGCGGCCGCGCACAAGGCCGAAGATCATAAACAGTCCGATCACGATCAGGCCGCGCAGGGCAAAGATCTGCCACAGGGTGGCGTTGGAGCTGAACTGTTTGAAGACCGCATCCTGTGCCGAGATGGCAAAGGCCGTCACGATGATCAGGGCGACGCCGCGCCGTATTTGTTCGCTTGAGACGGTCATGCGGCGTCAGGGCTCACACTGTTGCTGCGCGCATCCGGGCACGTCGCATATTGCCGCCGCGGCGTCTTGAACGGGAGAGACTGCACTGCCCGGAGCGAGTCGGCTGAGCACGCGGTGTGATTGCCCGGCGAGCGAGATTTTCGATGAGCTATATCCTTTATTCCTATCCCGATTGTGCCAGCCATGTGGTGCGCATGGTGCTTGAGGAAATCGGTGCCGTCTATCGTGACGAGTTCGTGGATATGCGCGCAGGGGCGCATCGCAGCGAAGGATTCCTGCGGCTCAATCCGCGCGGCATGGTGCCGGTGCTTGCGGATGAAGCCACAGGTGCAACAATGTCGGAAACCGGGGCGATTTTGACATATCTGGCCGAGCGCACCGGCCAGTTGGCCCCGCCATCGAGTGACCCCAAAGGGCGGGCGGTGTTCCTGCAGCGGCTTTACTTCCTGTCCAACACGCTCCATGCCGACGCGCAACTTCAATACTATACCGAGCGCTATGTCGGTGACGCGCTGGCCGAGGACGCGCGCCCTCGTGTTCATGCGCGGATGCGGGGGCATTACGCGATGCTCGAAGCAGCGATTGCCGAGCATGGCGGGCCTTGGCTGCTGGGGGAGCGTTTGAGCATGTGCGATTTCTACCTGGGCGGCTGTGCGCGCTGGTCGCTGATTGCGCCGCGCAACGCACCGTTGGAGGCGGAGGCGATCACCGGGCATGCGCATCTGAACGCTCTGTTAGAGCGACTTGAGTGCCGCGAGAGTGTGATCCGTGCCTATGCGGCGGAAGAGACCCCGCGTTCGTCTTATTTCCGTGCGCCGGTTCGGTCGCGTCATACGAGGGCGTCAACGCCCTAGGCCCTAACCGACGCTTCGTCGTCGTGCCTTTGCAGGACATGGCGCATGTAGGACATTGATCCCAACCCGATGGCGAGGTTGGAAACGACCATGGCGACAAAGATACCGATCAGGCCGATCCCTGCTGCAAGGGTCAGTGCCAGAGGCACGAAAAGGACCAGCAGGCGACCAAGGCTGATGACCAGCGCGGGCATGGTGTTGCCCATCCCGTTACAGGCCGCGCTCACGAGCATCGACACATAAAGCAGCGGATAGCTGAGCGAGACGATGACGAGCGCATATCGCGCGGCCAGCATCGCTTCGGGATCGGTGGTAAAGAAGGGCACAAAGAGCCAGGCGGCAAGAAAGCTGACCAGCGCAACCGCGATCCCTGAGATCCAGGCAAAGCGGTAGGACACGGCGATGGCTTCGCGGAGCCGGCCGAATTCGCGGGCACCGAAGTTTTGGCCGGAGAAGGCGGCGAGTGCGAAGGTTAATGCAGTGAGCGGGACCATTGTCACGGCCTCGATCCTCACCGCGACGTTGAATCCTGCAACCGCATCGCTGCCAAAGCTCGCCAGGAGCCAAGTGGCGACGGCGGCGGAGGCGGGGAAGACGAGGTTATTGCCGATGGCGGGCAATGCGAGGCCAATGACCTTGACCCAGTTGCGCAGGATCGCGCCGTTGACCGCGGTCAGTGTGACGAAGTTCAGGCGGAAGCGCAGCATGAAGAAGCTCACCGAAAACGACACGGCGAAGGCGACGACGGTTGCAAGGGCGGCGCCCTGAAGCTCGAGCCGGGGAAAGCCGAACCAGCCGAAGATGAAAATCGGATCAAGGATCACGTTCAAAAAGGCGACGCCAATCATGACGCGCCCGGGCGTCTTGGCATTGCCTGCCGCGCGAATTGCGGCATTGCCGACCTGGGGGACGACCACCGCGAAGGCCCCGAGAAACCAGATATCCATGTAGTCGCGGATGAGCGGGATCAGGTGATCGGGGGCCCCGAGAAGGCCGAAAACCTGATCGGCGGTGGAGTAGCCAATGCCTGTGAAAAGAAACGCCACGAGGAGCGCGAGCAGGATAGATTGCGTCGTGTAATCCTTGACCAACCGGTCGTCGCCGTCTCCGATGGCCCGTCCGACGATGGACGAGACGCTGGTCCCAAATCCCCAACCGATGCCAAAGAGGATCGAGACGATAGGGATGGTGAAGCCGATCGCCGCCAGCTCGTCCGTGCCAAGTTGCCCTACAAACCATGTGTCGGTCAGTACCATACCCATTGACGCCAGCACGCCCCATGCCATCGGGATCGATTGCTTGGTCAGGTGGGTTGCGACGTCGCCGGTGGTGAGGTCGGTTCTTGGGGCCATTTTGGATCTGTGGGGTGCCACGTGCCGCATGCTTTGAAATCTGGCCCCCGTCGTAGGACGGTTCTCGAAACACGACGACCTAAAACCGGGTTTCAGGACGAAATTGTTTGAAAGTGGTCTAGTTTGGCGGGCGATGGCAATTACAGAGTTGGACTGATCGCAAGTGACTAAGTATGCATAGGAAACCTGTGCTTATCTGTGCATTTGCGCAGCGTCGTCGGGCAACACAAATCGCGACAGCGGGATTTCGGCGATGGCGGTGATTTCCACGAGCAGGCGCGGGTCGTAGAGCGATGAAACCTCCAGCGTGGTTGTCACTGGGTATGGCGGTTGAAAAAACCGCATCCGCGTTTCGTTGCACTCCATGAAGGCTTGAATATCCGTGGTGAATTGCTGGAGCGAGACGATGTCGCTCATCCTGCCGCCAAGCGACGCAAGGCTGTCCGCGATGTTTTGTAGGACTTGTGCGACCTGCGTAGCCAAGTCGCCTTCCCCGCGAATGTCGCCCTCCGGGCCAAGAGCGACTTGTCCTTTGAGGTAGACGGTCTGACCGTCGCCCGCGATCACCGTTTGGGAAAAAGCGCCGAAAGGGGGCCAGATGTTTGGGGGGTTATAGCTTTGGGCCATGGGGAGTACGTCTTTCAAGGGGAAATACCACGCCAGTGGAACCGCTCAAACGTCTTCAAATCAAGCCTTGCTGGCAATCACATGATTGAAGCGACGGGAACAAGCGCGCAAGCTGGCGGTGCAGATGATCTACGTTCTTGCATATCCGCAGTTTGAGCCAAGGCTCGCCGCCCGGCTTGAGGCGTTTCGAGCGGTGCATGAGCCGGAGCGGGCACAGATCCTGCGGCCGCATATCACGCTACTGTTCGGGGTGGCGCGTGCGCATGAGGCAAACATCGCGGCGCTCTTTGTGGGTTTGATTGGTGTGATGCCGTCTTTTTGGATCACCTTTGGGACGACGAAGGTTGTGCATGATCCCTATGATAAGGCGTTCAAGCTGTTCCTCGTTTGTGACGAAGGCGGCGAGAATGTCGTCGCGCTTCACCGGCATATGTACGACGGGCCGCACATTGCCGAACTGAACCCCGAGGTCCCGTATGAGCCGCATATGACTGTGGGCGCCAGTCAGGATGAGGGCAACCTCAAGGCTGCGCGGATCAGGGACATCGGGCCATTGCCGATCGAGGCGGTCGTGCGGGAATTGGCGCTGGTTGAGTATTCAGGCGGAAAGCTGTCTACGCTCGCCGTGACGCACTTGTCTTAGATGTCTAAGATCAATGGTCGATGGTCAGAGACCTCTGGCACAGCGGGGGCGTCGAAGGAGGCCACGGCGGCGGTGTCGCTCACGAGCATATAGTCGGCGAACTTCGTCGTTTTTTTGTAGTGTGATGTGCGGGTGCTTTCGATCCCCCGGGCTTTCACCAGCTCGGTGTATCCTGCGTCGCCAAGCACGCGCAGGGTTTCGCTGTCAGGCTCGATGTTGAAATCGCCGCAGATGACTTCGAGATCTCCCGGCTGAGCGATGCTCTTGGCAGCTGCGAGCAGGTTTTGCGCCTGCTTGGCGCGCTCGGGCGTGTCCATCTTGCCATTCAGGTCTCGCAAGCCGTGCATGTGCGTGACAGCGATGAAGCGATCGGCGTCATAGTCATAGATGCGCACGCCATGCACTGAGCGCGAGCGGGGGTGGTCGCCGTAACTGTGCGGTGAGAAGTCCTTGTGAACGAACTCTTGCACCTGTCCGACGACAGGAAGTCGGCGGTGGACAAAGGTTGCGAGACCCCATTGCGACGGGATGGAGCTTTCGCCGTCCCAAAGCTCTCCTTGCGCGGCGGGGCAGAAGGTGGCGGTGTGCTCGGGGAGCGCGCGGCAGACGTCGCGGAAGAAATTCGCGCGTTGCGGCAGGATGTGGGCGCCGTCGCGGTAGGTTAGCCAGTCTTTGTCTGAGGTGGGCGTGTGTACGACCTCTTGCAGGCAGAGAACGTCCGGTGCCGTTTCGATCAGATACGGCAGGAGGGCTTCGTTGAGCTTACCGCCCCAGCCGTTCAAACACATGATCTGCACTGGTACCTCCTTTATGCGTCGCCTGGCCTTCGAGCAAGGTCTTGCCTGGACTGGCAACCCGAATCTTGCGCAAATTGCCCTGTGATCGTCGAAATTTTCATTCCAAAAGAGAGGCTTAGGCGCGAAATGCACAAGATCCGGGTCGCTCTGGATCCGCGCAGGGGCCTAGCGTGGCGCCATCATATTGGAGGCGCAATGCGGACCATCAGATACCTTAGCGGTGCGGCCTATGGCATGCATTTCGCCGATCAGATCACGCTGGTGTCGGTGCCGCTGATCGCGGCACTTGCTTTTGGCGCAAGCCCTTCGGTGATCGGAATTCTTGTTGCCTGCCAGTCGGCGGCGCATCTTCTGGGATCGGTTCCTTTCGGTCTTCTGGTGGATCGGCGCCAGTTGCGCACGCTTGCTTTGGTGTCGGGCGCGATGGCGCTTTGTGGGTGCTTCATCGCATCGTTGAGCGTTTCGGCGACGGCGATCCTGTCTTTCGGAATCGGCGTGACACTCGCGGGGTTCGGAGCGGTTCTGTTCGGCCTCACATCCTTGTCGATCCTGCCCAAGGCCGTGCCGCCCGAGGGTTTGGCCCGCGCCAATGCCGCGATCGAGATCCCGCGCGCGCTTTGGTCGTTTCTGGTTCCGCTTGCGATCGGGCTGTTCATGGAACGCGTCGCGCTTTGGAGCGTCTTTGCCTTTGCTGTCGTCGGTGCGGCTTTTGCCTTGGCTTTGATGATGCGCCTTCCTCGGTTTGAGGTCGTTCTGGCGACGCGGGAGCCTGCACTTGCGTCTGTGCGCGAAGGCGGGTGGTATGTTCTTGGCCACAACCTGTTGCTGCCGATCAGCCTGTGCTCGGTCTTCTGGAACTTTGCCTTTGCTGCGCTTCTGGTCGCCTTGGTTCCGGTGATTCAAGAGGTCTATTTCTTTGAATCGGGATCGTTTGGGATCTCGCTGGCGGCCTTTGGCCTGGCCGCTGTGCTGGGGTCGTGGACCATGGGGCGGGTGGGAAACGCTGTGGCGCCTTCGATGATCCTGATTGGAGGGCCGGCAAGCTCGGTTGTCGCCGCCGTCGCGCTTCTGTTGATCGGTCCTGAGAGCGATCCGCTTTTGCTTTATGCGGCTTTCTTCCTGTTGGGGTTCGGGCCGTCGATGTGGCTGGTCGTGCAGAACTCGATCCGGCAGTTGGTGGCGCCCCCTGCCATGCTTGGGCGCGTCAATGCGGTGATCCAGACGGCGATCTATGGAATCAGACCGCTTGGGGCCTTGGCCGGAGGTTTTGCTGCGGGCACATGGGGGCCGGAGGCGGCGTTGGTTTTGGTTATGGTTGCTTATGGTGCGTCGCTGGCCGCCTCATTCCTTGGGGGGCTTCGACGCGTGTCCAGTTTTGAGATGTTGCGCGCGCCGGTCGTCAGCGACTGAAACATTCGGCCCCGCCGATCTGTCAATTTTATTGGCTTGCAACGACCCTCCGGCTACCCGATGAGATTGGGACGCCCAATTGAACCCAAAAGCATTTCCATGACCCAAGTTCTTCGCACCGAGCGCCTGATTCTGAGACCCCATGAGCTTGCCGATTTCGAGGCGATGAGCGCGATGTGGGCGGACCCTGCGGTCGTTGAGCATGTCTTTGATCAACCCCAAACCGGGGAGGAGACGTGGTCGCGCCTGCTGCGGTATCGCGGTCATTGGGCGCTTTTGGGCTTTGGCTATTGGGCCGTTATTGACGCGGAGACAGAGGCGTTTTTGGGCGAGGTGGGATCTGCGAATTTTCACCGCGGGATCGAGCCCTCGATCGATGGTATCCCGGAGGCAGGCTGGGTGTTGTCCCGTGCCGCGCATGGGCGAGGCATTGCCCGCGAAGCGATGACCGCGGCGCTCGATTGGATGCGGGAGAGCGGGAGAGCGACGCAGTCGGTCGCGATCATTCTGCCGGGCAACGCAAAGTCGATCACGCTGGCCGAGCGTCTGGGATATCGGTGGTCGCATAATGCACCTTATAAGGGGAAGGACCGGTTGATCTATGCGTGGACGGCCGAGTGAGAGAGCGATGATGTCCATCCCAAAGGAATTCCGGACAGACCGGCTGCGGCTACGGCCATTCCGCGGCGAGGACCTTGCTTGGTTGCAGGCCTACACGCTTGAGGAAGCGTTCTGGACGTTTCTTCCGCTTGAGCCGCAGACACGGGAATCTGCGGCGGCCTTTCTTGATCAAAGACTGAACGATGCCTGGGGCGAAGGCGAATTCCACTGTGCGGTGGAAAACTTAGAAGCGGGCCATCTGATCGGCACGGTCCGCATCACCGAACAAGCCCCCAAACACCGGAGCGGCAACATCGGCTATGCGATCAACCCGCGCTTTGGCGGGCATGGCTACATGACTGAAGCGGTGCGCGAAATCCTCAAGGTGGGGATCCGGGAGCTGGGGCTGCATCGGATTTGGGCGACGGCGGATGTTGAGAACACCGCTTCGTGGCGGCTGATGGAGCGCGTCGGGATGGAGCGCGAAGGGCTCTTGCGGCAGCATCAGTTGGTTCGGGGGGAATGGCGGGACAGCTACCTCTATTCCGTGCTGTCAGGTGACACCTAAGACGCTGCAGGATCAGATCCGCTTGGCGATCTCTTCGATATGGATCGATGCGCAATCGACGATTGAGAAAGGGCGCACCTCTTCTGTAAAGATCGCGTTCAAATCGGTGCCACCAAGGAGGATTGCTTCGGCGCCGCCCTCGAGCAGCGCTTGGCCTGCGGAGATAAAGTCATTGGCGAGCGCATCCGCCGGTATGCCCGTTTGCGCCAGCGTAACGTAGGACGTGTGGACAGCGCTCTGGGCATCGCCTTGCGGGGCGAGCACCTCGGTTGGGGCGAGTTTGCCAAAGACGCCCGAAGCCATGACCGTTTCAGTCCCCAGTATCCCGACACGTTTCATGCCGCTTTGGGAGAGCCAGTCGGACAGCACCTTGGTGATATCAATGACCGGGAGCTGTGAAGTTTCCATGAACCCATCAATGCAGAAATGCCCGGCAATCGATGTCACCACGATGCAGTCGGCACCGGCGGCGACCAGCCTCTGTGTGAGACGGTCGTAGATTGCGATCTGGGCGTCATGGTCATCAGCGACGAGGTTTGCCAGCAGTGTTGGTGCATCAGCATGCACCATCGTGAGGTCGAGGCTGCGCCCGGTCTTGGCCGCGTGTTGAGTAAGACGGCGGTAGTAGAAGTCCGTCGCCGCCGGGCCGATACCGCCGATAAGTCCGATATGCATGGGTCTTTCACTACATGAAATTGGGGCATGTATGGCTACTGCTGATGGCGCAGGCCAGAGCGTCTATTTTTACCATGAGAAGTCTTACGCGGCTTTTCGTTGAGCCGCATCTAAGCACTCAGCCTCTTAGCGTAGCAGAACCGGTAGTCCCAAAACAGACCTTTTGGACAAAGCGGGCAAGCATCTTGACGAGACCCTAGCTAGTTTTCGCATGGCGCTTGCATCGATTGTTCGGACGAACGCATCAATCGCCCACAGTTTCCCAGAATGCTGGATACGTCTGAACTAAACCAAATTCATCGACGGTCAGCTCCGCTTCATAGCCGCTATCAACTGAGATGTACTTGTAGGTATTCTCACCTAGCCGCTCGTATCTTTGCTTAAGCGGCTTAAATAACCAGCTTTCGTCATCCAACCACACCGCGGTTAATTCTGAAGAGGTTCCTTTGTTCAGTTTGAGCCTCTTTATTGCCAGGGTGTTGGTGACAGGCGTGAAACCTAGATCGATATCGAGCAACGCATCCACGCCACCGATGATTTGATCGTTTGTTGACCACCGCCCGTCTTTTTGCCGATGCAAAACAATGTTCAGATGGTCTTCACCGACCCACCGGTCAACGTTAGCCGCCATACACTCCCAATCACTGGTGCACGTCACAGAGTATCCGACTCGGACCGGAACGTTCCGGGAACGGTAGATAGCCATTCCTGAGACTACGATGTGCTCATCCTCTTTGTTGATTGAGCACGCTTCCATTCCGCGGACATCGATCCGTTGCCACATGATATTCCGCAAAATAGGCTCCATCTTTACAGGTTCGGGGTTGGAACTGAGGTAGCAAACACTCGTCCTTGGTACAGCACTCTGAATATCTGAGTGCAGAGCGGACCGTCGGTTTACAATGGACTAAGTCCGTTGTTTTCCTTTCCCGCAAAGACTGGTTGATCTGACATCGGTCATACGTGCGCTTCGGGATGAGCACTTTGACGCTTATGCGACTTAGGCTCTAGACCAAGATTGGAGCTACGACTTTTGTTGTTGTCGAGATGTAAACTGGATGGCCTCCTCGTTTAACCACGAAACCACCTTTGACGCTGGGCCGGTGGACCGCGCGCGGCGGAGCAGCAGATGGTAATTGCGACTCTCGAGCGTTGGGCCGGGGATCGGGATCAGCCGTCCATTCTGCAACAAGCGCTCAGCGCTCACGTCATCGCCGACGGCAACGCCAAGGCCGCTCGCCGCGGCCTCGATTGGCATATCACAGCGACTAAATGTAAGGTGTCTTGCCGTTTTGGGGAAATCAAGTTCCGCCGTTTCGTAAAGCTTGCGCCACCAGGTGTCACCGCGCTCATGAAGCAGGCGGTGCATGCGCGTCTCCTGAAGCGATGTTATGCCCAATTCCGGCGCGGCAACCGCAAAGAGCGTAGGCCGAAGGAACGTCCTCCGCTTATAGCCATTGAAGTCGACCGCGCCCCAGATAATTGCAATATCGGTTCCAGCCGGCAGCCCGCGCGGCGTTTCACTATGCGTGCGGAGGTTCAGGTGAACCCCAAGGTCATCGAGGACGGAAGGTGTGAGACGCGGAAGAAGCCACTGACGGCAAAATTCGCCATCAAGCTCAATGGTAACGCGCGGCTCGGATGAGGTCGGGGCTGTTCCCGGACGCGCAAGTAGCGCAAACCCTTCCGAGACGCGCTGCCCGTACCGTTCTCCTTCCGTTGTCAGGGCAACTGCGCGATGTCCGCGATGAAAGAGTTGGATCCCAAGCTCGGCTTCGAGCTTGCGCACCTGCGCGCTGACAGCTGCGGCGGATATTCCCAGCTCCTCGGCAGCACGCGAGAAGCTCCCATGCCGGGCAGCCGCTTCGAAAGCGCGGAGTCCGCTTAGGCTTGGATGATCAGGCACTGGGCAACTTTAGATTATGCAAATGGCAGTTTTTCTTTCTTGAGCAATTGAAGGCTATGCGAACACCTCGTGTTGGACAACCTGGGACGCAACATGCTGCCGCACATTTATCTTTTGATTTCCGCGTTTTTGCTCGCGCTTGGCGCCGTACTTGCGAAATGGTTTCTGTCGGGCGGGTCAGGGTCAGGCATGATGCAATGGCACCCCCTCCCCTTCCTGATGGTTCAACTCATGGGGAGCATGGTTCTATTGCTGGGAACTTGTTTGATTTCAGGGGATCGACCGGGGCTTCGGTCTGCATTTCTCATACTGCCCGGAATTGTCGCTGGCGCTGGATCCATCTGCACCATCCTTGCGTTGCACTTCATGACGGCGAGTGAGGCATCTCTGATCTTTGCAACCCAGCCCGTCATCGTGCTTGTCTTGGCTTGGGCGTTGCTGAGTGAGCGCGTTTCTTTGGCTACGATCTTGTGCGTATTTGGGGCGGTTTTTGGGGTCGTCGGTATCGTTCAAACCGGTGCGGAAGATGGCAGCATCAATCGGTCTTTGGGGATCGGTTTCGCCATTGCTTCGACCACATTTGCAGGGCTGTATGTGGTTTGGATGCGCCATCGAAGCGGCGTTGAGGCCCCCGCTCTCGCTCTCTTAATCATACAATCAGTGGCCCTTCTGATGGCAAGCGTGGCATGGATAATCGCTGGCCTGCCCGGGGGGATGCGGGCCAGTATACCTTCACTGACCGCAGCGGCATTTACCGGAGCCATCTATTACGGCGCGGCGTTTCTATTTTATTTGTTTGGCATGGCGAAGGTCGAAGCGTCCAAGGCGGGAATATACCTCAGCCTTGTTCCCGTCTTTACGGTCGGCCTTGCGTACGTCTTTCTAGATGAGCTCCTGACACGCGGGCAGATGGCGGGTGCCGTCCTAATCCTTGTTTCTGTCGGTTGCGTCGCAATTTTGTCCATTCGGCAAACCAGAGCAGGTGCCTAGATCACGTGATCAGGATCACTGCTGTTCCTGACACGGCCATAACGGCACCAAGAATGGCCTGAAAGCGCGGGATGACGCCTTCCTTCAGCCAAAGAATGGGCAAAACGAAAACGGGAGACAGTGAGCCGAGTGCGGCGGCAATGCCTGCATCGAAGTTCGCGAAGGCATAAAGAAGCAACGATGATGACACTCCGTATCCTATTAGGCCTGGCAGTATCGTGCGCCCTAGTATGGCCGGCGTCAATTCGGCTTGCGCCTTGAAAATCGAAGCTGGCCAAAGGGCCACAAGCGAAATTAGGAACGCTGCGCCCACCAAGCGGATCGCCGAGGCTGCCAGTGGCTCTGTTCCGTCGATCATTGCGGGTTTCATCACAAGAAACCCGAACCCCTGAAATGATGTCGCCGTTAGACCAAGCAGGACAACGACCAACACGCTGCCCTCTAATGTGTCGCTTTTGGAGCGTTCATTGCTGCCAAAGAAGACTGCAAGGCAGACCCCCAATAGGATGATCCCCGCGCCGACAACGTCCAATGCGCTTGGACGTTCGCCCAATGCGAAGAATGCCATCAAGCCGACGACAGGGGCTTTCAATGACAGCAAGAGTTCCGTGCGTCTTGGACCGCCCCGTCGCAGGCATTCGATCATTGCCAGATTTCCAAGAACGATGCCAACGCAGATACTCGCTGCGAACGCGGGCCAGTTTTGCCAAGCCACGCTCGGCCAATAGCCAAGGATGCTGCATAGCGCGGCCAATATCGCGGAGCATGCGATGAGCTGAATGCGGGTGAACTCAAACGCTCCCAGCATTCGAGCAGGAGTCTGGGCAAGGACGATGCCGGTGGCCCATCCTAAGGAGGCTCCAAGAGCGGCAAACACGGGAACAAGAACCATGACACTCATGTGTAGTGATGCTACGGAAGATGTAGCAATAGCATGCTACCTAAAGAGTAGCAATAGTATTTCGAAACCGTTTATAGGTTCGGTCTCCAATTCCAAGACGGCGTAAATCTAGCGGGCCTTTTGCTTCGTTCGCTGATAGTGACGCGCTGCTTTCGCCCTGTTGCCACAGCTTTCCATACTGCACCAAGTGCGCCTGCTATTTTTGCTCTCATCAATAAAGAGCCAACCGCATCCCTTCCCGGGGCACATTTTCATCCTCGAGAGTTCTCTTGGGTCACAAAACACTGACAGCATCGATGCAATCAGAAGCGTTCCCAAGGACATGGGTTCGCTTAGATCCAAGCGCCCCTCGTGTTTGACCAGCTCAAAACGTGAGACCGGCACGTGCGGTTTTCGAGCGAGCAACACCTCGCGAAGCTCCGCGCGAAATTCAATGAGCTCTGCCACATCGCGTTGATTGATGGCCTTGGTCTCGGTCGCCTCGATCCAAAGTGCCAAATCATCCGCATTCGTCAGTTTTTCATGAGCGATGCTGCCATCCTCATTCCAGTCAGCGGTGTTGACAAAATCGAGCACAAGCCGCCCGCCCACCAGACGCACGGGATGACCAAGTGAATAGCTCATACGTCAGCCTGATTTTGCCGGGGTTGACTCAAACATATCTATACAATCTAACCGTTGTTATGGTTAGTCAAGGACGACGTACTCCGCCCCCTGCTGTGGCGCTTACGAGGCGCGGGATTTTGCGGGGCTTCGGACGCCTCGTACCGCTCTGCGTCTTTGTCGTTCCTGTTGGCATTGCATTTGGTGTGGCAGCCACGGCAGAAGGCCTGGACCCACTTCAAGCAACGGTTATGAGTGCCCTTGTATTCACCGCTACGGCCCAGTTTGCCGCGATAGAACGTTTGAACGAGCCAGTGGCCTATGTCTCCTTAGGTCTCGTTACCCTATCGCTCAGCGCGCGCCACATCGTCATGGGCGCCGCACTCTCGTCTTGGATCAATCGGCTTCCTGTCAAAAAGCGTTTAGTGACCCTGTTCTTTCTGAGCGATGCAAACTTTGCCGATGCCCAGTTTGCACTTCAGCAGGGCGAAACGGATTTAGGGCCGTTTTTGGGAGGAGGCATTGCCCTTTGGTTGTCTTGGGCTGGTAGCACTGCGATCGGCGCATTCGGCGGGAGCGTTCTCGGCGATATGAATGCCTTTGGACTTGGTGCCTTGATGCTATGTTTCTTCGCAGCGTCAGCATTTGGAATGGTCAGGCAATCTTTGGACCTCATCCCTTCGGTGGTGATCGCAGGAATTGTCGCAGCCCTTACTCTGCATATGCTTCCAACTGGGTGGAATATCATCCTCGCGGCATGCTTTGGCGGCGCTGTTTCGTTGGTCTGGCATGCAAAGTAACTGGTCTTTTGCCGTTATAGTTTTCGTCTTGGCCGGGGCCGCATTTTTCACGCGCATAGCCGGACCGGCACTATTCGCGCGGTTACCGTCCGACTCCAGAGTCGAACGGTTCCTAAATGGCCTTTCTGCCTCGGTGATTGCTGCGCTCGTTGCATCCGGGCTTGCTATTGGTGGGCCAAGCGAATGGGCTGCGGCGCTCTGCGCTGTTGTGGCCATGGCAACAACGCGAAGTTTCGTCTGGGCGATTGTTGCAGGCGTATCTTGCGCCGCCGCATTGGACGCAGTGCCTCTTTCTTGAAAGAGCCGCCCGCCGGATCAGTCCCCTTTGGATCATGATCGAAAACGTTAAAGCTCTGAGATCTCAATCTGCCTCTTGCCCTGAACCATGGTTCATAGCGTATCGAACGGCTGGTGAGAAATAGAGGACCCTATGCACAATACTGAATCCACCATTTGCTGCACACTATCTCAACCTGAGTTGCGACAGAGAAAATCGGATATTCGCAGGAGCCTTCTGCCCCACCTCAAAGCGTCTACGTACACCGGTTTCGCTACGCGCTTGGTTTTCGCAAAATCCGCGATTTCGTTTGTGCAACTTGAGAGGCTGATTGCTCTGGAGCGAACCTGCTGCCCGTTTTTAGCCTTTGAAATCTCGCAGACGGATGGAGAATTGACACTGACCATATCAGGCCCGGAGGGGAGCGAAGACTTTGTCCGTGATCTTTTCTCCGCCGAGTCACCTTTGGCGTGCGGATGGTCCGGTTCAATCGCCGAGAATACTGGCTAGATCTTTGTACAATCGCGCACCTATTCAGATGACCATTGATGTGTGTTTATTCCCCAGTACCGGCAAGAAACTGAGAGGCTTGAATGCGTATATCTAATGTGGCGAGGGAAACTGGACTATCCGTTTCGACGATCCGATACTACGAAAGACGCTCGGTCATTCGCCGTCCGAACATGGACGGGGGGAGCCGTGA
>JBCDBQ010000027.1:0-23538 GCA_039183375.1 Pseudomonadota bacterium | reverse complement strand
GAGATCCGGGGTCAGAAAGACATTGTTCGGCCAACCGCCCGACTGATTGAGGATCTCGGTTGCGAGCATATAAGTCTCGTCGATCTCGGGGCGGCGTTCCCGGTCCACCTTGATCGACACAAAATTCTTGTTCAGGACATCCGCGATCTCTTTGTTGGAGAAGCTTTCACGCTCCATGACATGGCACCAGTGGCATGTCGAATAGCCAACCGACAGAAGAATTGGCTTGTTCTCCTTGCGAGCTTTCTCGAAGGCCGCTTTTCCCCAGGGGTACCAATCAACGGGGTTTGATGCGTGCTGGCGTAGATAAGGAGAATCCTCGTTCGCCAGGCGGTTGAGCTTTGCGCCTTGCTTTTCAGTTGCCGTTGCGGCTGGAACCCAGTTGAGTAGCGCCAACAGAATAACAATGAATGTCGTGATAGGCCGCATAGCGCCGCTCCTTATGGCCGGTTCTCGGGCACGATAACCTGTTGAGCGCTAAATTGCTGCTGTTCGACTGAAACGCTCTTCAATTGTTCTGACATGCGCGTGATCGTCGCCGGCAATTGGCGTACCCACTGGAACATGGCAATAATCGTGGCAAATGAATTCAATAATTCGGGGAAGGAAACGATATGTCTCAATGGTCCGAGCGGCGCCAGAAGTTTCGCGCGATCCTGAGTGGTGATCGGTGTGTGCATCCCGGGTCCGTCCATGATGCGATTTCAGGCCGTATCGCGCAGCATGTCGGCTATGAGCTCGGAATGCTCGGCGGATCTTCGGCAGCATTGGCAGCGATTGGTTCGCCGGACCTGATTGTTTTGACGCTGACAGAGTTCGCCGACCAGTGCCTCCGCATTAATCGTGCGTGCGAGTTACCAATGATGGTCGACGCAGATCATGGTTATGGCAATGCGCTCAATGTCATGCGGACCGTTGAAGAGCTCAATACTGCCGGCGTCTCTGGATTGTCGATCGAGGATACTAATCTGCCCGCTACATTTGGCTCTGCTGGCAAAGCAGAAATCCTGTCGTTGGAAGAAGGGCTGGGCAAAATGCGAGCTGCTGTGGCGGCGCGCAAGGACCCTGATCTGGTGATTGCTGCCCGCACCAGTGCGGTCGCAATCTCAGGTGTCGACGATGCCGTCGCTCGGGTGAAGGCTTATCAGGAGACCGGCGTTGACGCGATCTTCCTGGTTGGCGTCAAGACGCGGGCTGAATTCGATGCCGTTTCAGAGGCCGTCAAGTTGCCCATCATTATGGGTGGAACAACTCCCGAACTCGATGATCTTGATTATCTGACTGCGCGTGGTGCCCGGGTATGTCTACAGGGGCACCTGCCGATCCAGGCAGCAATCCAGGCGATCTACAATACCCACAAGTCGATGTTGGAGGGTACGAAGCCAAAGGATGTGCAAGGGCTGCCGTCCAAGGAGCTCACGTCCATCGCCATGCGAGGTGACGACTACGACCAGTGGACAAAGGATTTTCTTGAGCCGTGATGTGATCCTTCGCCTGTGAGCATCACCAGTGCGATACCTCATATCATAAGCAAAGGCCGATACTGACAGCGCCGACAGCGCGTGGTTGAGTCTGGTCAATTTTAGCGAGCAAACCGTTGAGCGTCTTAAGGAGGATATCAATGGGCAAGTACGAGCGCATCACTGTGAAGCCGATGGCTGGCGCACTGGGTGCCGAGGTTGAAGGCGTTGACCTCAGGAACCTCGACGATCAAACGTTTAACGAGCTTTACCAGGCCTGGCTCGACCATCTTGTCGTCTTTCTTCGCGATCAGGACATTTCGCCGGAAGAGCAGGTCGCTTTCGCGAAGCGGTTCGGTAACATCCACTTGCATCCCTTCATGAAAAGCATGGATGAACACCCCGAGATCCTGGAGATCGTCAAAGAAGAGAACGACACCTACACCTTTGGCTCTGTTTGGCACTCTGACCAGATGTTCAATCCGAAGCCGGCCAAGGCGACGATCCTGTATGCGCGCGAAACGCCGGATGCGGGTGGTGATACGATGTTCGCGAACATGTACATCGCTTATGACCAACTGTCTGAGCCGATGAAGCAGCTGCTTGCCGATGTGAAAACATGGAATGTCGGCGCGCGGCAGCAAAACAATGGTTCGCGCAATCGCGAAGGTCGCTACTCCGGCAACAGTAAGATGGATGCCAAGGTGCAAACGCCACCAGAGGACTTGATTACGGATGCGGCGCATCCGGTTTTTCGCAAGCATCCTGAAACCGGTCGAACCGCTCTTTATGTGGGGTCGCACTGCAAAACCCTAGATGGGTTCAAGGATGTCGAAGCGAAACCTATTCTCAACTATCTCCTGGAGCACTCCGTGCAACCAGAGATGACCTGCCGCTTCCGTTGGGAACCCGGCTCGATGGCAATCTGGGATAACCGCTGCACGCAGCACCGTGCGCTTGGTGACTACGCTGGTAAACGTCGTCGGATGCATCGCATCACGATTGCCGGTGATGAACCGATTCAGGCGCAGGTTGCCTGATAGCAAGGACAGTCAGGAAATGTCGAAACGAATTGCCGTTGTCTGCGGCGGTGCCCTCGGTGGCTATGTCTCGGGCTATCTGGCCCGCGATGGACATGATCTGACTCTGATCGACATGTGGCCGGACCATGTGGAGGCTATTCGCAAGAACGGCCTCACATTGAGCGGGATGACGGAGCCGGAAAACTTTACAACGCCTGTCAGTGCCATCCATTTGTCGGATGTTCATGACATGGCTTGCAAGTTCGGCAACTTCGACATCGCTATTGTTGCCACTAAGTCCTACGATACGATCTGGGCGACGCACTTGATTGAGCCATACCTTGCACCGGGAGGCTTCGTTGTTTCGTTGCAAAATGGGATCAATGAAGAGCGCGTGGCAAGCGTTGTTGGTTGGGGGCGCACGGTTGGCTGTATTGCAAGCAAGATTGCTGTCGAGCTGACCGAGCCCGGCAAGATCCGGCGCAATGTGGCCTTGGGCGGCAAAGAGCATACGATCTTCCGGGTTGGTGAGCCGCATGGCCGTATCACGCCTCGCATTCAATACATCGCGGACATTCTCTCTAATATCGATAGCTCCATGGTGACCGATAACCTATGGGGCGAGCGTTGGTCGAAACTCGTCATCAACTGCATGCGGAATCCTGTTTCTGCCGCGACAGGCCGCGGTGGCAACGCCAATGATGCCGACGCCATGACGCGCGATCTGGCTTTGAGGTTGGCGGCTGAGACAATCAAGATCGGGCGGGCGCACGGGTATGTGCTAGGCAAAGTCTACGGCATGGAGCCGGACGATATCGTTGCGGCGGTATCCGGAAGCAACGAAGCCCGTCAACTGTGCGAAGATACTTTGACCAGAAGTGCTTCAACGCGCAGTGATGAACAGCGGCCCTCAATGGGGCAGGATATGGCGAAGGGTCGGCGTACCGAGATCGGCTACCTGAATGGTTTGGTGGTTGAGAAAGCCGCCGAGCTTGGCCTGGATGCCCCGGTGAATGCCGGTATTGTGGATGTTGTTCAACGTATTGAACGCGGCGAGCTCGAAGCCAGTCCAAAAGCGGTTGCGCATATCTAGTAGGCCTTTACGAACCAGCCTCTGTTTGTCGCGCAGCTAGTCAGCAATTTCAATCAGTGATCCGGCTCCCGGTCGAGGTCCACCAAACTCCTGCTGAAATCGAGCCTGAATGTCGAAGTCGATGCAGTGCATCGGCATCAGCACATCCGGTTTCTCACGTTTGAAGTATGCGATTGTCTGCTCGACTGGCGGTTCTTCGTTGTGCAGCAGGTGAAAGCCGCCAATGACGGCGTGGAGCGGCTGAGCTGTGATCTGCTTGGCGTACTCGCAGATATTGCAAATGCCTGCGTGCGAACATCCTGAAACGACAACAGCGCCCTGTGACGTCCGAAAGGCCAGAGCGGTGTCATCAATCATGGGGTCGTCGAAGAACGCACCTTTCTCGAAATCGGTTGTGCGCGGGATCTCGCCTAGAAAGAAACCACCCTCGCAGAACTCGAGGGGAGTTGTCGTTTCATGGGTTGCGAAGTCGTTGGCGAGCCGGTCCTGGATCGCCGCATAATCGCTGAGCACGGTCTCATCGTCGGTATCCAAAACGGCGGTCATAACGCGCGGATGCAGGATAAGCTTCTTCTTGTCTTTGAAGTCATGAAACAGAAGGCCGCGCGTGTGGTCGCGATGGAAATGCGACAGCGCAATGACATCAACGCTGTTCAGATCGATGTCCGCGTAACTGGCATTGCGCAGGTAGACATCAGAGAAACCGGTATCGAACAGGATGCGGGATTTCCCATATTCGATCCAGGCCGAGAACCCCCACTCTGCCAACCAGACCATGTCGGAAGCGAGGTTCTCGGTGAGGAGCCGGACTTTCATCGGTCCATGATCATTTTCTCAGACACACTTCTCTAGAGGCCGGTTCGTTTTGCACCGTGCTTCTCAATGGCTGCCTGAACAGCCGCACGGGATTGCTCGCCGGCTGAGCTGTATTTTTCTGCTGCATCGTTATAGGAGTCGACGCGAGGCTGGATACCACCCTGGAAGACCGGGTGGACGAAACGTGCCATCAGTTCATAGCTCTTGAGCGTGGCGTGCCAGTCAGCCCAGTTTTGGGCCAACAGCAAGATCGCTCCGCAACCGCCTCTTGATCCTTCCCAAATGCGCTCGAAGTGCTCGATGCAGTCGTCAGGCGTGCCGATGCAGGCGAGCTGATTTTCGCGCAGATAGCTGACCGGGTCGGTTATGTCTGGTGGGATGATCGGGAAGGTCGCCACTTCGCTGAAGTAGTTCGCAAAATTCTTCAGTCCGAATTCAACATCCTTTTCCGCTTGCTCACGGGTTTCGGCGACGTGGGCAAAGGTGACGATGCGCCAGCTCCTACGGTCGGCAGTCCGGCCATTCTCTTTGTTCAATGACTCGCAACGTTCCCAGTTGCCGCAATGGGCCTCCATCGCATCCTTCGAAGTGCCACCCATGGCAAGCATACCGATCCCGTGCATGCCAGCGATATAGGATCCGGTCGGTGAGCGTGAGGATGCCACAGCCATTTCAATGTGCGGCTGCGTATAGTTTGGCATCTGCAACTTGGCATCAATGCACTTGAACCAATCTGTTTCGCGATTGACGGTCTCTCCACGCAGCAATCGGATGATGACTTCGAGACCTTCGTTGAGACGGTCGCGCTGGGTGGCTGGATCAATACCGAGTTTGGCGGCGTCATAGACAAGGGAGCCAGGGCCAACACCGAACATCGCGCGTCCACGGGTCATGTGGTCGAGTTGGACCATTTTATCGGCGACGATGAATGGGTGATGATATGGCAGTGAGACGACGCCTGTGCCGAGCCGGATATGGCGCGTGCGTTCAGCAGCGGCGGCAATAAAAACGGCTGGGTCGCCAATATTCTCGTAACCGCCTGAATGGTGCTCGCCAATCCAAGCTTCGTGATAGTTGAGCTTATCCATATGGACGAGCAGATCCATATCCCGCTCAAGTGTCAGTGTTGGGTTTTCATTCGTGTGATGAAACGGTGCCAGAAAAACACCAGTACGGACGTAGCGGTTTGTCATTGAAAAGTTCCCTGGATTGCTTGCCACCTGGCTGGCGTACCGCGAGGTCGAATTGGCCTCACACTATCGGACAGATGCCGATCAACCAAGTGATGTTTCGTGGTTGGTTGGCAGCATATGGTGTCCGCGATGCGACTTCTTCGTTTAGGCTACAACAAAGCTAAAAATAGGCATTGGGCGACCAGGGAGGCTGATAATGGATTTCAAGGGTAAATGTGCTGTCGTAACCGGTGGCAGTGGCGGCATTGGCCGGGCTACAAGTCTGGCGTTTTCCAAGGCCGGTGCCAAATTGGTGATTGTCGATGTGAACGGTGATGCTGCTGGTGCCGTTGCTGAGGAAATCAAATCGCACGGTGGGGAAGCCATTTCTGTTGCCGCGGATGTCACGAAATCAGCCGATGTGCAACGCTATGTGAAGGCGGCAGTTGATGCCTACGAGACAATCGACCTGTTCTTCAACAATGCCGGCATCGAGGGTAATCTCACTCCGCTCGTGGACTATGACGAAGATCTGTTTGACCAGGTCATGGCGGTCAACGTGCGTGGCGTGTTCCTAGGTCTCAAGTATGTTCTTCCTGTCATGGTTGCCAAGGGTAGCGGCGCAGTTGTGAATACGGCCTCGGTTGCTGGTCTGGTTGGCACGCCGAATATGTCGACCTACTGCGCATCGAAACATGCAGTGCTCGGCATAGTGCGCAGTGTTTCGGGTGAGGTGGCGCGCAGTGGTGTGCGTGTGAATGCTGTGTGTCCCGGGCCGGTTCAAACGCGGATGATCGAGGATGTGGCCCGGAAGATTAGTCCGGATGACCCTGAAGGTGTGAAGGCGCGCTATGAGGCAGCTATACCGTCCGGTCGATATTCAACGGCAGAAGAGATCGCAAATGTTGTGCTCTTCCTGTCCTCGGATAGTGCAGCAAACGTCACTGGCATGCATTTCACGATCGATGGTGGCCGCACGGCAACCGGTGGTGCTGTGACTAACGTGACAAAGACCACGAATTGAGCTGATCCTCATTTCGGTGCGCCTCGAGAGTACCTATTGAATCCGATTAGGTACTCCGCTGTTCGCGCCTAGGCGGTCAGGGCTCGCTCAACCCACTCAAGTCGATCCTGACCGAAGTGCATTTCACCGCCGACGATCATTGTCGGCGCGCCAAAGACCCCGGTTTCGACTGCGGCGTTGGTTGCATCGATCAGACTCTGCTTGATGTCCTGCTGTTGAATGGCATCGCCCATGGCAGCAGCGTCCAGCCCGGCTGTTGTGAGAACTTCCTGGATAACATCTGGCTGGGCGATGTCCTTCTGATCGGCCCACATTGCTGTGTACATGGCCGTGTTATAGGCCTCGATCTGGCCTGATGCCTGAGCCCACATGGCACCGCGCATGGCTGGCATTGTGTTGACTATAAAGTGCGGATTCATGGCGTATGGCACGCCGTAATGCTTTGCATAACGGGTGACATCGTCGAGCAGCCACTCACCCTTCGGTTTGATCACGACGGGTGACTGATTGTTGGTGCCTTTGAATACGCCGCCGAGCAGGATGGGTTTGTAATTCAGCGTGGCATTGTGCTTTTCACAAAGAGCCGGCAGTTGTGTCCAGGCGAGATATGCGGTCGGGCTGCCGTAGTCGTAGTAGAAGTCAACGGTCTTGGTCATGTTCGGAGCTCTCGGCTGTTGTCTGGTCCACTGCATCAATTGCGTATGCCTTTGGGACGGATGCGGTCAAGTGGGCGCGACTGCTGGCGGGCCTGATATCTTCTGTTGTGGTTTTGCAGGCGATGGAATGGTGCATCAAGCTCGGCGCAAGTCTCGTGTCGCAAGAGATGAATTGTCGGCGTTTAGACGTTGAAGTGTAACCTGGCCTGACTTTCCCCATGAAATTGCCCCATTCCTGTTGGAAAGCAGTCCGTAGTCCCAACGACTCACTGGGAGGCCCTTAATGGCGGACTTTGTGGCATCTTCAGCGCGTGAGTATGTGACCATCAAGCTTGACATGAGAGAACGGCAAGCCGTGGAGTTTGCGGCGCGGCAAGCCGGCAAAAGCGTATCATCTTTCGTTTTGGATGCAGCGCGAGATGAGGCTTTGCGCATCATTCGGCGTGCCTGACGCGTATTTGGTCGAAACGGCCGCCAATTGCTTGAAATGATGAAGCGATGGCTATTGGCGGCAGTTCTTCCCGGTCAGGCTCGCTCAAATCCTTCCTTCTATTGCAATTTCCTGCTGTTGGACGTGATCTCTTCGGTTGACGCGGTGTTGTCTGATGGGCAACATCTGAACCGGGTTTAAACTGAGATTTCGTCGCATAGGAATGGGTTCTGCCGCGTGTTGGCAGGGCATAAAATAAAAGGGAGGACGTGCATGGCCCAGGTAACAATCGAGGTGAATGGCAAATCGGTCTCGGCCGATGTCGCGGCCAACACCTTACTGGTCGACTTTTTGCGCGAAGGACAGCGCCTGACTGGGACGCATGTCGGATGTGACACCAGCCAGTGCGGCGCCTGCGTGGTGCACGTCAATGGCAAGTCTGCAAAGAGCTGCACGATGCTTGCGATGCAGGCTGATGGCGCCAAAGTAACCACAATCGAAGGTCTAGCTGACGGCGACAATCTGCATCCAATGCAGGCCGCATTCAGAGAAGCACACGGACTGCAGTGTGGTTTCTGCACGCCGGGCATGATCATGTCAGCTGTGGATCTGTTGCAGACCAACTCGGATCCGTCTGAAGCGGAAATCAGGTCGTGGCTGAAAGGCAATATCTGCCGCTGCACCGGATATCATAACATCGTCAAGGCCATACAATTGGCTGCTGAAAGAATGCGCACGCCACAGGCGGCGGAGTAATCACCTCTTTTCGTCATGGCCGCACTGGCGGTCATCCACGCAACGCTTATGAAGTGTTGTTGCGACGTGGGGCCCGCCATCGCGCGGATGACGAACAGGGGCGACCGACCGTTTCGGCAAATCTCATTCGGGAACGCGCAGCTGCATTCAACGCTATCGAAGGCGAACTGCAAGCTGACGCATCCAAGTAGAGGAAACATAGATGTCTGCATCAGGAATTGGCGCCCGCGTCGAGCGCAAAGAAGACAAGCGGTTCATTACGGGCAATGGCCGCTACACCGACGACTTCAAAATGGAAGGCATGCATCACGCGCATTTCGTGCGCAGTGATCTGGCCCACGCGGCAGTCAAATCAATCGATAAGTCCGCAGCCGAAGGTATGCCGGGCGTCATTGCTGTTCTCGATGGCCATCAGCTGACCGGTGACGGTGTTGGTAATCTCATTTGCGGCTGGATGATCCATTCGAAAGATGGCTCGCCGATGAATATGGGAGCATGGTCGGCGCTTGCTACAGACCGTGTTCGATATGTCGGTGACGCTGTTGCAGTTGTTGTTGCCGAAACCAAGGAGCAGGCGCGTTCCGCAGCTGAAGTTGTCGTTGTTGATTATGAGGAGCTACCGGTTGTCGTCGATGCCGTGAAGGCCCTGGAAAGTGGCGCGCCTCAGATCCACGAGAATGCACCAGGTAACCTGATTTACGATTGGGAGATCGGTGAATCAGAGGCAGCGGACGCGGCTATTGCCAGTGCTGCGCATGTCACGACGCTTGAGCTGTCAAACAATCGTCTTGTACCGAATGCCATGGAGCCGCGTGCGGCGTTGGCCGGTTATGATGCAGCCGAGGAGCACTACACGCTCTACACCACGTCGCAGAACCCGCATGTGGCGCGTCTCGTCCTATCGGCGTTTTATCAGATTGCCCCAGAGCATAAACTGCGCGTCATCGCACCAGATGTCGGCGGCGGCTTTGGTTCCAAGATCTACATCTATCCGGAAGAGATTGTTTGTCTCTGGGCGTCAAAGCGGACCGGCGTTCCGGTTAAATGGGTTGCGGATCGGGTGGAGTCCTTTATGACCGACGCGCACGGTCGCGATCACGTCACAACGGCCCAGCTCGCATTCGACAGCGATAACAAAATCACCGCGTTCAAGGTGGACACGGTTGCTAACTTCGGCTGTTACATGTCGTTGTTCTCGTCATGTGTCCCGACCTATCTCTACGCTACGTTGCTGTCAGGCCAATACAACATTCCGGCCATCCACTGTAATGTCAAAGCCGTCTATACCAACACGACACCGGTTGATGCGTACCGCGGTGCAGGTCGGCCTGAAGCGACTTATCTTGTTGAGCGGATCATCGAGACAGCAGCGCGTGAACTCGGTACGGATCCTGCGGATCTCAGACGAAAGAACTTCATCACGGAGTTCCCGCATCAGACACCGGTGATCATGAATTATGATGTCGGCGATTATAACGCGACCTTGGACGCAGCGCTCCAGGCTGCGGACTATGCCAATATTGGTCAGCGCAAAGCAGAAGCCCAGTCACGCGGGAAGCTCCGCGGTATCGGTATCTCCTGTTACATCGAAGCCTGTGGTATTGCTCCGTCGCAAGCGGTTGGCTCACTCGGTGCGGGCGTCGGCCTCTGGGAAAGTGCAGAAGTGCGGGTCAATCCTGTTGGAACGATCGAAGTTCTGACCGGTTCGCATAGCCACGGTCAGGGGCACGAAACGACTTTTGCGCAGCTGGTCGCGGATCGTCTTGCAACACCGATCGAGAACGTGCAGATCGTTCATGGCGATACCGACAAAGTGCAGTTCGGTATGGGCACTTACGGTTCTCGCTCTGGTGCCGTTGGCATGTCGGCAATCTCGAAGGCGCTCGACAAAGTAGAAGCGAAAGCCAAGAAGATTGCAGCCCACCAGTTGGAAGCCGCCGAGAGCGACATCGTCATTGAAGACGGTGCCGTCAAGGTGAAGGGAACCGACAAGCAATTGCTCTGGCATGAAGTCTGTCTCGGAGCATACACCGCTCACAATCTGCCACCGGACATGGAGCCTGGCCTGAAGGAAGGCGCATTCTATGATCCCGTGAACTTCACGTTCCCGGCGGGTGCTTACATCTGTGAGGTGGAAATCGATCCTGCCACCGGTCAGACCGAAGTTGTGCAGTTCGTGGCTGCTGATGATTTTGGCGTCATCATCAACCCCAATATCGTTGAAGGCCAGGTGCACGGCGGTATTGCGCAAGGCCTCGGCCAGGCGATGTTGGAGAACACCGTCTACGATGAGAACGGTCAGCTGCAATCGGCAAGTTACATGGACTACACCATGCCGCGTGCCGACGATGTGCCGTTCTTCCAGGTTTCGCATCACACCACGGAATGTCCGAACAATCCGCTCGGCATGAAGGGCTGTGGTGAAGCAGGTGCCATCGGCTCGCCACCCGCTCTGATGAACGCGGTGACCGATGCGATCGGTAACAATGATCTCAATATGCCAGCATCACCGGAAGCCGTGTGGCGTGCCTATCAGGCCGTGGCTCCGAAGCAGGCAGCAGAGTAACAGCTCGCGAACGAGGATTTCAAAATGTATCAATTCGATTATCAGCGCGCTGGTTCGGTGGCAGATGCTGCCAGTGCACTTAGCGCAAACTCTGAAGCCAAGTTGCTGGCTGGCGGCCAAACTCTGTTGCCAACCTTGAAGCAACGCCTGGCGCAGCCTTCATCGGTTGTAGATCTTGGCGGCGTAGCCGAACTGAAATCAATCAGTAAGGACGGCGACAAGATCGTCATCGGCGCCATGGCGACACACGCTGAAGTGGCGGCGAATGCGGATGTGGCATCCGCCATTCCGGCATTAGCGAAACTTGCTGGCGGGATTGGTGACCCGCAAGTACGCCATCGCGGTACGATTGGTGGTTCGCTCGCGAACAATGATCCCTCGGCGGACTATCCGACGGCCGTTTTGGCACTCAACGCAACAGTGGTGACAAACCAGCGACAAATCGGTGCCGATGACTACTTCCAGGGGATGTTCGGCACGGCGCTTGAAGAAAACGAGATCATCACTGCTGTCCATTTTCCAGTGCCTGGCTTTGCCGGCTACGAGAAGATTGAGCAGCGTGCATCACGTTATCCGTTGGTTGGCGTGTTCGTTGCAAAGCCAGCTGGGTCTTCCGACATTCGTGTTGCCGTAACTGGTGCTGGTGGTGATGGTGTGTTCCGCTGCGGGCCGGTGGAAGCAGCATTGACTGCAAACTTCGCCGGCAGCGCGGCCCGCAGTGTGTCCGTTGATGCGAACGGTCTGATGGGCGACATGCATGGTAGCGCGGACTATCGCGCGGCCTTGATTTCTGTTCTAGCGCAGCGTGCTGTCGACGGCAGCTAACGAAATGACAGAATGGCGGCCCGTGCACTTTCGAGTGGGCGGGCCGCTGTCTTGTTTGATCTCCTCCAACATGGTCAGAGCTTCATGACAAGCCTCCCACAGTCTGTTGAGGCCACGGCTAGTTTGTTGGCCGACGGCGGTTACATTGCTGACGACGCGACAGCAACGGCTGTGTTTTTGTCCCTCGAATTGCAGCGTCCACTCCTTCTTGAAGGCGATGCCGGCGTTGGTAAGACAGAGATCGCAAAGGTTTTAAGCGAGCAACTCGGTCGGTCGTTGGTGCGTCTGCAGTGTTACGAGGGGCTGGACACGTCGAGTGCGCTCTACGAATGGAACTATCAAAGACAACTTCTGCATATTCGCGCTGTTGAAGCTGAAGGCAAGAGCCTGACCGGCTCAGATCTTGAAGGTGAGATTTTCACAAGTGAGTACTTGTTGCGCCGTCCACTTCTGCAAGCACTAGAAGCGGGGCAGGACGGACTTGCCCCTGTGCTGTTGATAGATGAACTTGATCGGGCTGACGAACCATTCGAGGCGTTCTTGCTGGAAATCCTGGCTGACTATCAGGTGACCATTCCTGAGCTTGGCACCATCAAGGCCGAGCAGCCACCAATCACAATATTGACGTCAAATCGTACACGCGAGGTTCATGACGCGGTTCGGCGGAGATGTTTCTATCACTGGATTGACTACCCATCCCCGGAGCGGGAACGTGCGATCCTGAAACTCAAGGTTCCCGATGCAGCGGAAAAGCTGACCCGGGAAATTGTAGCATTCGTGAGTTCGTTGCGCGGCATGGATCTTTACAAGAATCCTGGCGTGGCTGAGTCGATCGCGTGGGCGGAGGCATTGAGTGTTCTCAATGCCATTGAGCTTGAAGCCGGCACGATCGACGCCACTCTCGGCACGCTTCTCAAGTACCAGGATGATATCGCGCGTATTCAGGGTTCGGAAGCAGCGCAGCTCTTGTCAGAGGTTAAGGCCAGTGTTGCGGCCGCCGAGGTTGAGAGTCTCCGATCCCAGGGTGGCACGTAAGCCAAACCGCCCTATGGCTCTGGTCTCGGCTGCTACTTGACCATTGTTGGTTTGCTCATGAGCAGCGGGATGGGCACGAAGCACAAAATGATGATTGTCAACATTTTGAAGTCATCCACGTAGGCAACCAACTCTGCCTGTTGTGCGAGAATTCTATCAATAATAGCGCGGCCTTGTTCGGTTGATAGATCGATCGAAGGCGGAAGGCCGAAGTGGCGGACATAGTCGTTGAACGGTGACACGCTTGAGCTCAACACGGAGCGGGACACTTGGCTTTGTGAGGCCAGGTAGCCAGCCAGGATTGCAATGCCAATGCTGCGGCCGATGTTGTTTAAGAGCGCGTAGAAGGATGTTCCGACGTCGCGCTTTTCCTCGGGAAGGGTTGAGAAGGCAACCGTGTTCACAGGAATGACAAAGCACGAGAAGGCAAAGCCTTGTATGAGGTGGATCACGACGATCCGGTAGTAGTGCATGTCGTTTGTAAACAGAGACATCTCCCACATGGTATAGGCCGTGAGCAGCATACCGGCGAGGATGACCCGGCGCGGATCAATAACTTTGATCAGGCGCCCGAGAAAGAGCGCCCCGATCATGGTGCCAAAGCCGCGAGGTGCGAGCAGCATGCCGCTGTCGAGCAATGTATAGCCGCCTTGGTTCTGCAGGAATGGCGGTATGAGAACGAGACTACCAAACAGCATAAGCCCGAACAAAACTCTTAGAAACACGCCGGAAAGATAGTTTTTGTCCGCGAAGATCTCCGGATCCAGGAACGGCTCATCCGATGTCAGCGAGTGAACAATGAACATCCAAAGAGCGGCAGCGCAAACAAGGCTGAGCACGATGATCGTGGGCGAGGCAAACCACTCCATGCGTTGGCCGCGATCCAGAATAAACTGAGCGGAGGCGACGGTAATAGCGAGCAACGCGAAGCCGTAGTAGTTGAACTTGCGAGGGTGTCGATTGCCGGCGCGGGGAACCAACGTCAGGATCATGGTGAAGGCAATGATGCAAACCGGCACATTGATATAGAACGCCCACCGCCAGTCATAGTACTCGACAATGTACCCGCCAATCGTCGGTCCAAAGACCGGTCCGAACATGACGCCGACGCCCCAGTAGCTCATGGCAATGCCGATATCCTGACGTGGGTAGTTGGCAAGCAACGAAGATAGTCCGAGGGGTATTAGAGAGGCACCGAAGATGCCCTGCATAAAGCGGTTGAAGAGCATTTCTTCCAGTGTCGTCGACTTGGAAGCGAGAATGGAAAAGACCAGGAAGCCTGCTATGGAGATCAGCAGGAGAGGCTTGCGGCCGAAAGTTTGGCCAAGTGCGCCCCAGACCGGCGTCGCGATGGCCACTGCGATGAGATAGGATGTCAGCACCCAGGCGATTTGGTCCTGAGTTGCCGAGAGGCTGCCTTGCATCTGGCCAAGCGCGATGCTGAGGATCGAGGTGTCAAATACCTGGATGAGTGGAGCCAGCAGCAAAGATATCGTGATCAAAACAAGCCTGAATCCCTTTGGCTTGTTGGCCTCTCCATCATTCGCTGTTGCAACTGCACTCAATGCTTCACCGCCCTAGAACCAGTTGCGGATTGCTGTCAGTAGGTCCGTCATCGTGCGTTCGTGTTGCGTGTCGACTTTGACGATAACGCTCATGCCGGCGCGGAGCGGTTTCTCCTTGCGGTTGTCTTGCAACTGCAGGCGGACTGGCAGGCGCTGGACGACTTTGACCCAATTGCCCGTCGCGTTTTGAGGGGGGAGCAATGCGAACTCGGCGCCGGTCGCAGGGTTGATGCTCGTCACCAAGGCCTTACGCTCGTCGTTCGGGTAAGCGTCGATGCGTATCGTCGCCGTCTGACCGGAACGCATGAAGGTTAAATCTGTTTCTCGGAAGTTGGCCTCAACCCAGACATCATGCGTGCCGACTATGCTGAAAACCGTCGTACCTTCCTCGACATACTCTCCTTTTTGCAGATCAAAATTGGTGATGATGCCCTTCACTGAAGCGCGGACCTCTGTGCGCTTGAGATTAAGCTCAGCCTTGCTCAGAGCGGCGCGCGCCGTCAGCACTCCAGGTAGTTTGTCCGTCGGTGTCTTGATGTCACCACCGAGCCGCGCGAGCGCTTGAGCCATGTCCTGCTCCAGAATGCCGATCTGGGCGCGGGCTCTTTGCAAATCCTGATCGGCTGTATCCAGCGTACTTTGCGATGCGATTGACTTGCGCTTGAGCTTGTTCTGGCGATCAAATCGGCGCTCAAAGAACTGAATGTCGGCCTTGGCCTGATTGAGGCTAGCCAGCCGCTGCAGATAGAGAGATTTTTGTGCTTCTCCATCATGGCGTGCAGCCAGCAGAGTGCCGCGTGCCTGTTCAACAGCAATCTTAAATGACTCGGGGTCGAGCCGGAATAATAGCGTGCCGGGTTTGACAATCTGGTTGGCTTTGATGAAGACCTCTTTGACGCGCCCGGAGATATCGGCACTGACAGCAATCTTATCCGATTTGATGTAGGCATTGTCGGTCGATACGTAACGGCCGCCGCCGAAGTAGAGATAGATTCCGAGAGCAATTGCGAGCACGGGGCCGATAGCCGACATTGCGATTATCATTCGCTTGGACAACTTGCGCGGCTTTGCTTGCGGTGCGGGATCTGATCCGACTTTGCCGTCCTGCTCAGGTTTCGGCGTTGCTGCCTTCGCAATGTCGGCGCGATGTTTGTCTTTCAGTTGACGATCACTCATGGGTCGCCTCCTGATGTCGTTTGCTTCGCTTGCGGGTTGGTACGGTCTTGTCGCAAGTCTGCTCGATGTTCAGCATGTTATCTTTGATCTTGAGGAGCGTGTCGATCAACTGCTCGGCGTCCTTGGCGTTGATACCTTCCAAGGCTTCCTCTCTGGTTTGCTCCGACAGTGTGCGCATTTTCCCTAACACCGACTTGGTCTTGCGTTTGAGGTGGAGCGTGTGCGCGCGGCGATCTTTGGGATCAGGTCTGCGCTCAATGAGGCCTTTCAGTTCGAGTCGATCGATATGCCTTGTCAGAGTGATGTTTTCGATTTCCAGGATGTCTGCCAACGCGCGCTGGTTGATCCCTTCGCGGCGGCGCAGCTGGGCAAGTACCCGCCATTGCGCACGTGTCAGGTCAAGTGCCTTAGCGCGCTGGTCAAGGCGCATTCTGAGCAGTCGCGACACGTCTCCGATTAGGAAACCGAGTGATCTGGTCAGGTAGGCATCGTTGTCATCAGTTTCGGGCATCTACTTATTATAAGCTAGCTTATAATAAGTCGCAAATGCTCAGCTGACGCATGTGTTAGCAAGTGCTTGCACTATTGTGCAAACATCAGTGATTTAAGGGCGGAAAGGCTATGCTACGTTCGCTTTCAAGTAGTTCGCAATCGCCTCATGCGCCTGTGCGGCCTCGGTAATGATCTTATTCATAGTGAGGAAACCATGAATTTGACCGGGCATGTCGAATACTTCTGCTTTAGAGCCAGCTGCGTTCATTTTGTCGGCGTATTCAACACCCTCATCGTGCAGGGGGTCATAGCCTCCGACGATAACCAATGCAGGCGGTAGGTTAGCATGGCTGCCTGCCAGGAGCGGCGCGGCGCGCCAGTCTTTCTTGTCAGCTTGGTTGCGACAGTAACGATCAAAGAACCATTCCATGGTCTTCGGCGGTATGGGGGGAATCTCGGCGCACTTCTCGTGGGAGGCCTGCTCCAAACTCATGTCTGTGACAGGATAATTCAGAATCTGCGCCGCAATGGCGGGGCCGTTGTTGTCGCGTGCATCAAGACAAACAACAGCTGCCAGATTTCCTCCAGCACTGTCTCCACCGACAGCGAGGCGTGCCGGATCAATACCAAGTTCCGCTGCATTGGAGGCGATCCACTTGGTCGCTGCGATGCAGTCGTCTACGGCAGCGGGAAAGAGATCCTCGGGTCCTAGCCTGTAGTCAACTGAGATCACCGTCATGTCTGCACGGCTTGCGACTTCACGGCAGACGACGTCGTGCGAGTCTAAATTGCCGAGAACCCAGCCACCGCCATGGTAATAGACGAGGACAGGTTGCGGTGCGCCGGCGGCCAGCTTTGAACCGCGGTAGAGGCGCAAAGGAATGTCGCCTGCCGGGCCGGGGCATGAGAGGTCGTGGACTTCTGCCAATTCGATTGGATCTGGTTGCAGTGCGGCGCGTGATGCCGCGAATGCTTCGCGGGCTCCTTCCGTCGTCAACTCGTGAAAAGGCGGACGGCCGGACTCCTTTATAAGGTCCAGCACCGCTTGTGCTCCTGGATCAATCGTCATCGTAGTGAACTCCACTCTAGGCGTGAGCCAACAGACACATTCAGTCAGGGCAACGCTGGTCCCATTCCATTCAACTGAGGCCGTTGCAATCTTGCGAAATTTGCCTGAGCGGGCAAGTGTTGGAGAAGCGGTCTTGGTGCCGTTCGAATGCGGGTGGGGTGATATCAGGCAGATGATCATGGCAACGGTTGCTGGTATCAGGAGCGGCTGTGGCGTATGCCTTGGCCAATCCAAATGTCAATAAAGTTGATGGAATGTCATATCAGTTCGGTTCTGAACTGCGCGATAGATTGATTGCTAATCTTGCCGGGTTTGATCGCACGTCTTTGCAGCATGAAGGTCTGCGGATTGCGGCCGTCAATTTGGTCGTGACGCAACACTCAAGCAAGGACCAGGCCTGTCTACTGCTAACGCGGCGACCCGAGACCATGAGGCGACATGCTGGCCAGTTTGCACTGCCGGGTGGACGTGTCGACGACGGCGAGACACTCAAGCAGGCAGCCCTGCGTGAACTTCACGAAGAAATGGGGATTGAACTCAGCGAAGATCATATCATCGGTCAGCTTGACGACTATCCCACGCGATCCGGCTTCTCAATCACGCCTTTTGTTGTCTGGGGTGGTGCGCCCCTCGAGATCATTCCTGATCCCGAAGAAGTCGCTCGCGTTTTCGAAATTCCATTTGATGAACTTGATGGTCCGGCGATCCCTTATCTAGAGCCGCAGGATGATCATGAACATCCGATCCTTTCCGCACCGTTGGCAACAATTGGCGATCGTGTTTTCGCGCCGACAGCTGCCATGCTCTACCAGTTCCGCGAAGTCGCAATGAACGGACGCCCAACCCGGGTTGCACACTTTGATCAGCCGCACTTCGCGCGCCGATAACGGCACAGCTTCCAACAACAAAGTCATTTAAGGAGCAAGATATGGGTGAGTACAGCAAATCCGAAATCGACGGCAACCTGATGATCATTACCATCAACCGGCCGGAGGTCTACAATGCATTGCATCCTATGGCGAGTGAGGAGCTGTCGGGTCATTTCGATGAGTTCATTAGTAATCCGGATCTGTGGGTTGCGATTATAACGGGCGCCGGAGATAAGGCTTTCTGTGCAGGCAATGATCTCAAGTACCACTCCGATCTGGTCAAGCAGACCGGAAAGCGTCCGATGCATCCGGCGGTCACGGGGTTTGGTGGCATTGCGGCGCGTTCGGATGTCTATAAGCCAATCATTGCAGCTGTGAATGGGGTGGCAATGGGGGGTGGTTTCGAAATTGCCCTGTCCTGTGACATGATCGTTGCGTCTCAAAACGCCAAGTTCGCCCTGCCTGAACCGCGCGTCGGTTTGGCTGCCGGTGCTGGTGGCATGCAGCGGCTTGCGCGCCAGATCCCATTGAAGAAAGCCATGGGGATGCTACTCACCGGGCGGCATGTATCGGCGCAAGAAGGCTATGAGCTCGGGTTTGTCACGGCTTTGGCGGAAGAAGGTCAGGCCCTTGAAGAGGCGAAGAAGTGGGCCAGTCAAATTCTAGAGTGCTCGCCTTTGAGTGTGCGTGCGACCAAGGAAGTGGCGATGCGGTCGCTCGATATCTCATCACTGGAGTCCGCACTTAAGAATGCGCGCTATCCAGGTTATGTCTCGCTGGCTGCGAGTGAGGACTATGTCGAGGGACCGCGGGCGTTTGCAGAAAAGCGCAAGCCCAATTGGAAGGGCAGATAGTCAGAGCGCTAAGTTAGTTGCGCTCCAACTTGTTTTGTCAAAAGCTATCGGCCTACCTGGTTCAGTTGACCTTGATTAGCTCGACGTCAAAGATGAGCGTTGCACCGGGCAAGATGGCATTGCCGGCCCCTCTGTCGCCATAAGCAATTTCGGAGGGGCAAACGAGGCGGCTCTTACCACCTTCCTTCATCATCTGGACGCCCTCTGTCCAACACTTGATCACACCGTTGAGGGGGAAGGTTGCCGGCTCGCCACGATTGACGGAACTATCAAAGACAGTGCCGTCACCGAGTGTGCCGTGATAGTGCACTGTCACTTTGCTGGTCGCGGTTGGGGATTTGCCAGTCCCTTCTTTCAGGGTGCGAATGACCAAACCTGATGCAGTGGTCTTCGCGCCCTTCAATGCAGCCTCACGGGCTGCCAGGGCTTTCCCTTCTTCCTTTTGTTTCGCGGACTGAGCTTGCCGGCCGCGTGCTTCGCGCTCCTGTATTTGCTTGCGGGCGATTGGCACATACTTCTGCATGTCGATCTTGGGCTTGGTGCCAGTTGCAGAGTCGCGCATGGCTTCCATGATTATTCGCAGCTGCTCTTCGCTGAATTCCATGTTTCGCCAACCAGCAGCGACACTGTAGCCGAAGGCGTACCAGCCCTTTTTCTCATCGGTGTCGAGCTTCTCTTGGGCTGAAGCGCCAGACGAGATGGCAAGCAGTGAGGCTGCAGTCATGGTGATGAGCCAGCGGCCAGTGTTTTGAGACCACAATGACATTCATTTGCTCCGAATTGTGGGTTTGGTTCGCGGAAGACGTTCGGTTCTGCCCAGGTTGCCGCGAAATCACCAAGGATCGGCGGGCACCATAAACTGAGGATGTTGTCTAAGCCAAGGCACTAACTCGTTATGTCCGGCACACAATTCCTTGTCTGTGCTGCATACAGTGTCGTTTTAGCCCGCTTCAGCGGTCCTCGACGAAAGAACCGTATTTTCTATCAACCTGCAGCTCTGTGGGTCGTCGTTTGCAATCGGTCAATCTCCAGTTGAGCGGCATTAAGTCGAGCCTTCAATTGCTGAATCTCGCGCTCGGACGATTGTAGCTTCCAACGGAGTTCTGAGACTGCCGTGACATCGGTATAGGTTCGGACAAAACCGCCGCCTGGCAGCGGCACACTTGCAACCTCAATACACATGCCATTTGGTCGCGTGCGGCAGAAGGTATGTATTTCACCGCTCTGTGCCATCTCCATGTGATTTGCGATCACATCGGAGAGTTCACCGCCTCGAAGTTCACCACGCTCGCCCAGGAAGTACAACAGGTCGATGTACCGTGCTCCGACTGGAAACTGAGCCATCGGCAGATCAAGCAAGGCATAGTATTTCGAATTTGCGAATGCGAGCTTCAACTCATGGTCATAGACACTCACGGCGCCGGGAAAGCAATCGACTGTGGCACTTAGGATCTCCAATGCTCGGTCGACTTTTTCGTTACAGGCAAATTCACACTCGCGCTGTTGGACCTCTGTCGTGATGTCATAAGCAACGCCCCGATAACCTTTGAGGTTGCCTTGTTTGTCGAACACCGGAAGACCGCGTGTTCGCATCCAGAATGGTTGACCGTTTTGAATGCGTTGATATTCAACCGGTCCGAACGGTTCGCCTGCAGCTACTTTCTCTCGGATATCTTCCAACGACGCAGGATTGACAACATAGTTGCCGAGATCTTCACGTGTTTTTCCATAGTGCCATTCTGCTGGACGTCCTGAGAAGTGCAAAACGCTGTCGCTCAGGTAGGTGAAGCGGCCGTCAGCGTCCGTCTCCCAAATCCAACCGCGCAGAAGATACGCAGCTGTCGACAAGCGTTCGAACGCAAGCTGGTGATCCGAGCTTTCGAGGACGTCGTTTGCTAATGGGGAGCCCGCGCTTTTGCCTGCGGGTTCCTGTTCCAGGAGCCCGCCCTCTTCGATGTCCATGTCTTGTCGATCCATTTGAATTTAATTGAAAACACTTTGCGCGGTATGGAAAAAAAGAATCCTCAAAAACATATTTTGATTTTTATCAAATGTCGTGACGGCCTGATGAAACTTAAGCTTCCAGAGCGTTTAGTCGGGTGAGCGTCTCCACTTGCAGATGACAAGGTGTCTAGTTTTGCAACGCGTATTCAGGATTGTGGGGTGAGTTGTTAACTCGACGCGTGTGTTGGTTTGCATTCAGAAAGCGATAACTAACGCGCGGATAAGAGCGTCAATGACGACATTTTTCTATCGCCTTTCGGTATGACGACTAGTGATGGCGCGGGATCTGATAGGACTCAAGTCGTTTGAATAGGCTTTATGAGAGCCGTGGCGGCTCGACAGTCAGCTTAAGCTGCTGCGAATGACGTCTGCAAAGCGCGCGCAATCCTGCTCATCGTTATAGACATGAGGACTTACTCTTAGTCTTCCAAGACGAGACGCAGCGAAAACGTTTTCTTTTGCCAAGCGGTTTGCGAAGCCGTCCGGCATGCCTTGAGGAAACCCGAGGCTAATTATGTGCGGAGCTCGTAAGTCTTCGCGCAAGATGCTGATGCCGTTAACATCGGCTAACCTTTCGGCGATTTGTGATGTGAGCATCTTGAGGCGCGCTCGAACGTTATCGATTCCCCAGGAGTGAATGAGCTCCATGCTATGGGCTGCGACGTCGAGTGAAACAAAGAAGTCGCGCTCGCCCATGTCAAATCGCCGGGCATTCTCGACATAATTTAGATCAGTAAAGTAAGTCCGGTCTTCGGATGTGACGCGCTTGCGGCCATAGCTCGTTTGTTCCAGAGGAATTCCGTTCTGATGGCGCTTGGCGACGTATAGGAAGGCGCGGGCGTAAGGGCCGAGCAGCCATTTGTATGTTGGAAAGACAACAAAATCAGGATCAAGCTGCTTGACGTCCATGGCGGTGACGCCGGCAGCATGTGTGGCGTCAATCAATAATCTTGAACCTAGCGGCTTCAAAGCGGCCTGAACTCTTTCGAGGTTGATCATGCCACCATCGGACCAATGGACGGAAGAGATTGAAGTCAAAGCAATTGGCTTGGCACCAGGCCGAGCAATCGTCTCAAGGATGGCTGATGTCCAATCGTGATCCGGGCCGACTTTGACGACGTCGATGTCACAGCCGCTTTCTTCGGCTCTGGTCATCCACTCCAATGTCGGGGATGAATGATCACTGTCCAGGACAATGATCCGATGGTTTGCCGGGAGGCTCAAGACCTTGGCAGCTGTTGAAACGCCGTAACCGACTGATGATATGAGCGCTAGATCATCTGGATCTGCGTTAATCATTCCTGCAGCGGCGGAGCGGGCGCGCTCGATCTGGTGCTCGGCGAGATCAGGTTCCATTTCCCAAGGCCGAGATTTGCGCTCCGCACCAATCTTCCCGGCCTCGACCGCGCTTTTGGGAATGGGGCTCCAGGCTGCAGCGTTCATGAAACAAACATCGCGTGGCATGTCGAATAGTGCGCGTTGAGAAGTCAGCATGATCATCTCTCCGATCTTTGTGACGCCGTGACGCTGGTGGATATGCAGTCCGCCAACGAAAGCCTAATGTGCCGCCAGAATTTCAGTTTCTGCAGAAGGATATCGCAACAGATGACAACCTTGCATGCAACAGCCGAAAGTGTCGATGAGCAAATCAAGCTGATCCTAAACAGCTGGGGCATGGCTCCTGACCTGATTGAAGAAGCAGCCAAGGTGATGGTTGAAACGGATCTCATGGGCGTTGATTCCCACGGTATCTCGATGCTCATGACCTACGAAGGCAAAATGCAGGAAGGCCGTCTCAATCTCAAGGCAGCTCCCCGGATCGAGAGTGAGACGGCTGCTACTGCGAGTGTTGATGCAGGAGCCAACCTCGGCCATCCGGTGTCGGTGATGGCGATGAACCTGGCCGTCGACAAAGCCGAAGCGGTTGGAGTGGGTGTCGTCACCGTTCGCAACTCACATCACTTTGGGGCCGCGGGCTACTACGCAAAGATTGCTGCCGACAGAGGTGCCATCGGTATGGTGGCGAGCACCGCGCGAGGCATCACCGTTGTGCCGACAGGCGGCACGACACCAGTACTTGGCACCAATCCTCTGGCGTATGCTTCGCCAACCAAACGGCATCGGCCGTGGGTGCTTGATATGGCCACAAGCACGGTCGCGGTCGGTAAGGTTCGCGTCTATGGCTATCAGGACAAGCCGTTGCCGGATGGATGGGTGAGCGATGGCGAAGGCAAGCCCGTCAAGGATGGCACCGAAGCTTACAACATGCTCGTCGGAAGTGACACTGGTGGTCTAACGCCCATTGGTGGCACGCGCGATCTTGCCAGCCACAAGGGATATGGCCTCGGTGTGTTAGCACAGATACTAGGTGGTGCTCTTGCCGGTGGCGCATTCGTGCCGGTGGATAAGGCCAAAGAGCAACCAGACTCGCCAGAAAACATTGGTCACTGTTTCATGGCTATTGCGCCTGGAACCTTCCAGCCTGCCGGAGCATTCGAAGACCATGTCGACACCGTTATTGATACGCTGCACGCTACTCCGCCCGCAGATCCGGAACAGCCTGTCTTAGTGGCTGGCGATCCCGAAGCGGCAAAGCGGGCTGAACGCCTCGACAAGGGAATTCCCATTCCACCGGCACTCGGCACACAACTGCG
>JBCDBQ010000026.1:0-23746 GCA_039183375.1 Pseudomonadota bacterium | reverse complement strand
TTGATGCTTGCCCCGATGACGAGTGTCATCCGCAACCCGGTTGTAATCGCTACAGTTGCCGGCCTGACAGTTTCAGCCTTAGACATTCCTGTTCCAAAACCCTTTAGCGTCTTCTGCGAATTGTTGGGCGGTGCCTTTATTCCCTGCGCCCTCTTCTCGGCAGGTCTTTTCATGGTCGGCTGGTCGATCAAGGGTGATGCTCGTGAACTTTCTTGGTTGGTGTTTGCAAAACTCGCCTTGCAACCTCTGCTTACCTGGTGGTTGGCTTTCCATGTCGTCGAACTGGACGGCAGTCAGAAGGTGATTGCCGTGCTGCTTGCTGCGCTCCCCACCGGCGCGCCTGTGTTCGTATTGGCGCAGAAATATGGAGTTTTCGCTACTCTTGCGACAGCGACGGTCGTCGTTACGACAGTTGTGTCTGTCGTTACGCTCACGCTCATCCTAGCATTCTTGAGCTAGTTTGGATCTCGTCACCGCTGTGCTGTTGAGTTGCTGCCTTACGAAGAAGTCGAGGGCAGGTCATGGCCGTTCACGACATGGGCTAGTTGCAACGCAATGGCAGCTCTCATCAGCAGCGGACATCGTAGACGAGTAGCTGATTATCCAACCAATGTCGCCTTCTGGGATGTTTCGTCGGTTGACGCTGGTCCGTGCGCGTGAACGTGCTCGAACGGGCAGACCATCAGGTCACGACGACTGCTAAGCAGAGAAAGCCGCCATTCGGCTCCCTGTCCGTCGAACCAAATTTTGAGCGCTTGTCTATGTCGGCAGCAGCTTCGATAACTGACATCGATGGATATTTCGCCTGCAAATCGGGCTTGAAGGCCGTCATGTCGGCATTGGCCTGAAAGCAACGGTTGGGCCGAAACGCGACGGTCCGACAACCGGACATAGCCAATATACGCATGTAGCATCACATCAACGACGCGAAGTCCACAATGCCGCCTTTCTGCTTGGCTCAGGTTCAGACCGACGTCGGCAACTCATAATGTCCGCATCCGGGTGCGTTGCTGCACTGGCACGTCTCGCCAAGTAATTCGACATGGCCAGGAGTGGCAATGCATCGATCACAGCGGAGCTTCTGCGCTGGATCGGTGAGCTTTACAACATCTAGGTCGAGATCCGTTGCCGCACTGCAGACGAGTGCTACGCCGTTCGACAAACGCGGGCCAATTCGCTTGTTGAGGACTTTGGGTCTGGCTCGCAGAGCAGCTTGCTGTCTGCCCAGGCGTCCCACGATTGCCGAAGTCACCCGCTACGGCATCCAACGTTGGGACTGGCTCAGCCATTTCTTCTGTAAAAGCCGCATTGAACGGGATAGGAGTTCTGTAAAGAGATCAAACAGGCTATCTGCACTGAATCGCCAAAAAGCCGTCTTCGCCAGTTCCCATGGAGGCTATGCTGATTGGATCATCATAGCCTCGCTCATCGAGACGAGAAAACAAAGTAAGGTGGATCTACATTCCTAGCTAACCGATACACTGAGCAAGATTACAAATAACTGGCCACAAAACCGCATCGATGAACTGATGCCATGGCGACCATGAAACAGCCAAAGTGTGTTCGCTGCATCGCTAACGCTCCAATGCTACCGTTGTCAGCCTAAAAGTAGAGTTGATCACCGAAACTGAACAATGGAGTGGATCAAGTGGGTACACTCGGCCGCGCTCCGAAATGCTTCAAAGGTCTCAAGTTGCCATGGCTCGCACCGAGCAGACATGCCCGGGGCAATAGTGGATCGCGCGAATAGGTGCGGTCGGCCGATAGCTTATCTAGGTCCCTGCTTAGACCTCCGTCCTGTTTCGGCTGATCCGTTCCGGACGGTTGTGCTGATCACGCGGCCGCTAGAGCTGTTGAGTACCCGATGTCTGGCCACAACAAACTCGGTTGCAGCAATTAATTGCAATTTAGATGGATTACCGGAATAGGAAGTCCGGCACAAGCTGATCGGGACTAGGCATTGTCGGATCGCATTCATCATCATCATCATCATCATCATCGCTCGCGTCGTCTTCGCAGTCATCATCGTCGCTGTCGGGATGCAAAGAGCCCGTCCGAAACAGCGGGACGAGCATGTTTGCTTGCATGAACGCTCTCAGCTGCTTGCCATTGGCGGCAGATTGCACCATGGAGGCGTAGGCTCTACGTGCCTGAGCTGACATTGCCGCTGGGCCAAACACGGAAAAGAGCCTACCCACGATAAGATTTGTGCCTTCTTCGCTTAGCGTTGGCACGCTCGGCAATGCCCTGTGGCGACGCTGAGCAAGACAGGCGATTGCTCTAATCTGGCCAGATTGACTCAACGCCACCGTGCGCTTGCTTGCATAGCCTGCTGCCATGTCAACATCACCCGCCAAGAGCGCATTTAATGCGGCGCGGCGCCCTTTGAATGGGATAAATTTCGTTTGCGTGCTGAAGCTGCGGTCAAGTTGCCGGTGCAGACTGCTATCAATTTTACCAGCGCCCGAGAGCTTCAATTGCTGAGGGACTTGGCGGGCTCTGCTTATCCATGTTCCAACTCTGTCAATCGCACCTTGGGATGAAGCCCACAGACATACAGGTGCGAACGCAACAACAACGATGCGGCGAGCGCCAGCGAGTTTGGTACGACCAGCAATAGCCAACGTTGCATCGCGACCAGCGATAGATACCGCTCGCAACATTTGCTGGAACTGTCTGGGCCGGTGGTGCGATAATGTAAACGAGGTCCGCCCTGGTCGCGGCAGCGACCGCAAGAGCTCTCGCGATAGGCTGGCGGTCATGCCGCGTTCACTACCGAGTGTGATAACGTTCACGTTGCCTGGTGGAAAATTCTGCGCGTGCGCAGGACTGTGGACGATAATCGAAAGCACGCTCAAAAAAGGTAGATACAAAACGAAACTTGTGCCGAGATATCGCGACAGTGAGTTCATAGCATCTCGCAAGCTTCTGGTGTTATTTGGTTTTCTTCTCATGACTACTGCTCTGGATACGGTGTCGAGTGCAGCGTGACACCGTGCAATCGCATCCAGGCGATGACATCTGGGGTAATTAGTGAGTAGATGCCACCCTTAACGCAACTTCGACCGGCCAAGCCGCGAGATGTAATGCCAACAAGGAAGTAGCGGTCCGGTAACAGCACAAAAACTGGCCCGCCACTGTCACCAGCGCAGGTGTCGCTCACTGGATCAATGAGTACTGCTTCACGGCCCGCAGCGCAGCCGTACTGCGCTCGGTCCAACGGGTGGCCACAAATCTTGGACCGTATTGTCAGTGGCGCAAACAGTTTGAAGCCGGTGCTCGCCGCCGTACCGGCTGGGTTGTCTAAATCGGCATCAGATCGGCCATATCCTACCGCAATCAGGCGCGTGATTGAGGGTGCGAGATAGAGTGCTGCCGTGGCGATTCGCGCTGGCGCTACATCGTAGCTTTTCGACCTGAATTCTTGTGGATTGCGATCCTGCTTCGCATGATCGAGAAAAGTTCTCTGTCCGTCTCCAGCTTCATATCCGCCATAGAGAAAGTTGAGTTTCGTCTCGGCGTCAGACTTTTGCAGGAATAGAAGAGCAAAGTCCTTACCAAACATCGCGCGTTGCGGATTGATTTGATAGTCGCGGCAAAAGGCTTGGTCAGCTTGAAAGAACACTGTGCGCTCGTCGTCGATAGATATCAGACGCCGGGAGATAGCACTCCATTCTGCGCGGTCTCGACCAAAGCCGATAGAAACAATTTCGTTACGGTTACCGCGCCATGCACACACACAGTGGGCGGCGGTCAAAACCACGTCACGATCGATCAGTACGCCAGTGCACAGCAATCGATTTGTGTTAGTCCCGACAATTGCAACAGTTTCTCGAAAGATCGTACCGCCCGAACCACTTGGACCTGGCACGGTGGCTGTATCACCAGAGACCTTGGCGCCTACTTGACCGGCGGTATGTTTCGCCTCGGCCTCAACCGCCTGAAATGTTGAACGCCGCTCAGCCGTTGCAGTTTGAGCATTGATCGCCGCCGCACAGAAGCAGGCAAGTGTTAGCATGCTGCCGTGGAGAATACGTTGGAAGACTTGCCGAGGCCAGTTCATTGCGAAGCAACCGACTGGCCAGTGCAATAGTTACGGCAGGCCGGGCCATCGTTAGCGCCGGAGCAGAAGTTCTGCTGACAAGTACAATAGCTACGGCAGCGGGCCTCGGCGGCGGCATCTCCACCTTGGCTGGGTGTACATGTTGCAACGCAGGTCGCCAGATTCGTCCCGCCTGTACCGTCTGGTATAGATTGTGCCGTTGTTGCAGTCCCAATCGTGGCACGCGGCTGAACCGCTGTTGCTGGCAGAACGGCGACCGGTTGCACGCTTGACTTAGCTGACTTGCCTTCCTGGCTATTTACCTCCTCCTTCGTTTGATTGAGGACTTTTAGCAATTCGAAATTAGCATTTATCAAGGCTTGGCGGTTGTTTGCTGTATTGAGACGGATTTGAAGGATACGTGCTGGTATGCCAACGATGACCTGTGCAGCGGTCAAAGGAATGTCCATGAATGCTTCAAGTTCACTCTTCTTGTTTATTGCAACATTTTCGAGGACGCCATGGTCGAAGAGCAAGTCGGTCTTGCGCTCGACAAACAAAGACCGCTCGACCCGCACAGAAAAGATTGGCGCGGCATTCGGCATCTCTATGCGCCGCTTAGTGTCAAGGATCCAAGGATCATAGGAGGTCGGATCATCACGCCTCAGCACCACCAATGAATGAGTTAGGTTTGGCCGATAGAGAATGCCGGTGCGCGAGGCTTCGTACTCAGGCGTATCATGCTTGCGGCGATCAGGCTGACGCACATAGACGTTGCTTGTGTCGCTGTCTTTGTGGCTCCTGTTGTATCCCCCCTTTTTGCTATATCTGATGTTGTGCTCGTATTCCAAATACTTCACACCGCATTGACGGGCGGACCACGGCTCGACGTATTTGTCGGCACGCGGATCTAGATATATGCAATAACCGAACTCCCGTAGTGAAATATTGACCTCGCGCATTGCAGCATAGTTGAAAGGATCGACTTCATAGATTGCGACGACGCCGGCTTCACCTTGAATTCTCGGCGTTGCGTTGCGTCCGAATGCTGATGAGCCGGCAACCGCTTCGCCAATACCCTCTATTACCTTGATAGCAATGTCTTTTGATTTATCGATCGCCCTCGTAAACACTCTCCTCAGTAGCCCATCGTCTGTCCGGTCGATCCCAAGATGGTCCTCAGCAAACGGGTTGGCCAAATAGTCGAGGCAATACAGATGGTTTCTGTCAGCAACTTTTTTGAGCGTTTTATTGATCGTGAGAAGATAGCGATGAGCAGGTTGCGTGCTTTTATCTAGGACAACGGTAAGTTCAAGAAGACTCAAGGGGAGATGGTATCCGCCGGTCGTTATCGAACATGGTGGGCCATTATCCTTTAGGAGACTGGTCTTATAGAACTGCATGCAGCCACCTAGCAGTGTGGCAATCAGCGCGGCTAATCCAGCCAGTAAGCCGACCTTATGTTTGCGCCAAATACTCATAGGGCCCCCCCACTCGGGTCGCTCACGAAGGTTTTGATCGTGCCTACCGCGTTTCCGCAGATTTCCTGTAGCGCGTCATCTCGTGATGTAAACGCGGGAACCAATACGCTCTTTTTTGCGGACTTGACTTCCGTGATAAAAGCATCGCGAACTTTATCGCGATTTGTTTTCCTGTTTGGGAACGGTTCCTTTCCTGATAGCGGCGTATTCGGCAGCAGATCATCGGGCACCTCGCTCGGCGGTGCGCGTTTTGCAGCAATTAGCGCCCGCTGTGCCTTGATGACTTTGTCTTCCGCGGTCGAGACGCTTGCATTTAGATTTGCGCTTGCGATACGCACCTGGATGATCTGGCTCGGCAGCGCGACCAGACCATATACGATGTCGAGAGGCACTTCGATGAAGCCGAGTGCTTCGCTACCTTTGGAGATGCAGACCTGGGCGAGAACGCCGTCATCGAATACAAGCGCTGTACGACGCTGTGCGAAGATAGCTCTGTCGACACCGAGAGCGAGTACCGGCGAAATGTTTTCGAGCTTGATGACCTCGAGCTTCGCCAAGCGCCATCTGCTGTAGGGGTCACCAGGGTCCGATCGGACATATATGCCAAGCCGGTAAGGGGCTTTAGGGCGATAGTGAATACCTTTGATGTCAGCTTTGTCTGTCACTCGCCGCTCAAATCTGACGATGTCGGCTTTAATCGAAGGATAGCGAGCTGAAACCTTGCGTGGTGCGTTGCAATACCGGCTTGTCTGCGCAAGCTCGCGATTGAATGCGTAGTCCTCGAGGACCAGACAAAAACCAAGTCTGCGAATTCGGTGATTTACATCTGCGACTTCGTACGGACTAAATGGATCGAATTCCAGATTTGTGACAACGACCTTTTTCGTATCTGGCCCTGGTGTGTTGCGCCCACGAGTGTCAACGAATTCCGCGTTCTGCGACAATCCTATAAAGATTGTGCGAATTAGTTTACGCAAAACTACGGCGGACTTGTCAACAGAGTTGGACGCTACAAATTTTAGTAGTTGATTGGAGCCTGAAGTGCCGGTCTCGACGGATTGAGCGTCTGTCTTGGTTACGATCCCGGATTTTTCGACATGGATGTCATCGTCAGCAAACGGTGATGCTAGATAGTCCAGACAGAATTGGTAGCGCTCATCAGCGCGAGCGATCTTTTCAATTGTCTCCAAAACGTATGGCTTTGTTGGGCGAACATTTGACGAGGCTGACGTATAACGATTCTGTGTAATCCGAATACGAAGGTGCGTCTTTGAAAGCTTGTAGGTGCCAAGGCGCGAACCGCAACCAAGCCCGCTGTGCGTTCCATGCCACGACGTCGACTGGACCATTGCTGTACAGCCAGCAACGAACGTGCCGAGGAGTGCAATAAGGATCCAGATCGTCGGGCGTCCGCGGCTACTCATCATATGTCTCCACCTGCTTTAACAGCATCACAAATATCCTTGAGACCTCCATGTTTGGTGATCTCGGTGGCTGCCGGTGGGGCCCCATTCACGAAAACTGCGGTTGTCGATTTTGTTCCCCCCGTGAGAGAACCTTTTGGGCTACCGCCGTCTGGTATTGTAGGATCCGGTTTGACGCCGGTCTGCCTATAAGCAATCAAGCGCTCCTGTGATTTGATCACCTCATGTTCGGCCTCTGCGACGAGGCGATTGTTGGTCGTACTGTCGATTTTGATCTGCAAGATCTGTGATGGTAAGGCGACAAGTCCATAAACGACCTCCAACGGAATTTCGATGAAACCCTCGATCTCACTCGATTTCGAAATGCATAACTGTTGCAAGACGCCGTCGTTGAAAATGAGTGCGGTACGACGCTGGGCGAAGATCGCGCGGTCAACTCCGAGTGCAATGATAGGAGAAATGTTCTCAAGTTTAAGTGCCTGGCGCCACATCAGCCGCCAAAAACCGCCGCCCGCCGGATCGTCGTTGGAATAAATGCGCAGGATGTAATGCGCCTTGGGGCGGTAGTGAATGCCGCGCACGGCTGCGGGGACGAGGTAGCTCTGCTTGTCTAGGATGGCAGCTGCCGGTGGTGGGTGTTGGCGCATCGTTGCGACCGGGTGAGAGCAGTATGTTCCGGGTCGGACGCGCTCTTCGTCATAGTTGTAATTTTCGAGCGCGACGCAAAAGCCCATCTGGCGCAGGCGCTGATTCACCTCGGCGACTTCCTTTGCATCAAACGGGTCGAATTCGAGCTCTGCCTCGACGACGAAATTAGACCCCTTTTGCAATCGATCAGCACGTGAGGCAGGCTGAAAGTTAGGGTTTTGCGATATGCCGACAAATATTGTTCGGATCAACTTGCGAACGACGAGGGCGGTTTGATCCACGGCGTTCGAGGTAACCAATTGCAGGAACGGCGTTGCACCGCGGCTGCCCTTATTTGTCTCGCTGGTTAGGCCTTGCTTCCGATCCGCAGCCTTACCACGATCCACTTGGATAATGTCATCGGCGAATGGAGAGGCGAGGTAGTCGAGGCAGAATGAAAACCGTCTGTCTGCCCGAGTCCGGGGATCAATCTGCTGGATCATGTAGGGATTACCGGCCGAGCTAACGTCACGTACAACTGTTACGACGATGTGCGTTTTTGGCAGCTGATAAGATCCCAGTTGTGAGGTGCACCTGCCAAGGTTGGCAGTCGAGTATTGTCCACCCGACTGCATGACGGCAGTGCAGGCCCCAACACTTAGCGCCATCAGGCAGACCGCCATCGTTCTTCGCCATTGCCGCCCTGCATGCAACGCCGACAATATCCGTTTCAAGCGTACGATCCGCCTGGAAAATGTATACGTTTGCTCACTATCCATCGGGTGCCACGCAGCTAATACCGATACCCTTTTTGCGTAGCAATGCGTGCTGCAGTGGTGGCACAAAGCGTCGAACACCGAGTCTGCGGCCGATCTCGCGCCATCTATTGGGATATAGCTGCAGCGCATGCCAGAGTCTGTCCCCTCCTCTCATACATACGTAACTCAGCCTCAGGCCTTTTTTTAGCGGTTGAGCGAATGGCACTGGATCAGCACCGCAAAGATCGGCGAGCTCAATTGCGCCAGCGGTGTCCATACACTTCGGTTTCCGCTGGCATTTGGCGCGAGTATTCTTGATCACATTACAAACCCGGTGTCGCCGAGCATTCCGTCGGATATCGCCATAGGATGCGCTAATAATGTGAATGCGTGGCTTGATCCAGCTGGTGCGGGCAGTGATCTCTCCACCCAGTTTGTTCAAGGCTTGTTGGACGCTCAGGACTTTGATTGCCTCTTTTACTTTATCATCACTTGCGGCCAGCTTGAGCACTGTTTCGAGTTGGTCGGCCCAGCGTTTGATTGCTTTGGACGGTAGTTGCTTTTCGATCTCGGCAAGATCTTTCGAGAGTTTGATAGTACTTGCCCGCATGCCTTGATGCGTCTCGATAAGCAGATTCTTCCATTCCTGAACATTCAATCTCTGAACAATTATGTCCGCGAAATCCTTGAGTGGTAGATGGGTCGCCGTATTCCTAAATTTCAGAACCTCACCCATGACGTTGTTGAGATTTGTGACCAAAGGATCAGCTTCATCGAGCTTGATCTCAGGATCTCCAACTTGCGCGTTCTGCAAGGCGGCGACAAAACCCTTGGCGAGTCTTTTCAGTTTGGCGCGGTCGGTCGTCCCTGCGGTGGATGTTGGCAAAATGCTAGTAACGGCGACAACAAGATTGTTGAGTGCCGCGACGACATCCCCAGACTGCAGAATTTTCTTTATCTTTGGGTCGCCAGCGGCATCTTTCAGCAATTTTTCCAACCTGCCCGACCATCGGATCGCGGCTGCCTTGGGCAATCGTAGCTCCATCTTCTCAAGAGCGATGGACAAAGCTTCCCGTTTTGCAAGGGTGTCCGGGTGTTCGAATTTAAAGTTGGTGAGCCACTGTTTGTTGTTCAGCTTAGTCGTGAGTTCGGTTGCCATATCCGCCAGCGCCACATGAGGCTCTGTTTTCCGGATTGCCAAGATGCTTTCGACAAGCGGGTTCAGTGTAGTGCTTAGGCTTTCCGGATTTGCAACGGAGCCGTCGGTCGCTACTTTTTTCAACAGGGTGGTCAGCGATTTAGCACTAGTATTGATGCTATCTTGCGCAGTGCCATTGGGTGGTAAAACCTTTACGATTGCGCCTTTGAGCTTGGTCAGTTCTACCAGGACCGGTTGCCGGCGGATCACCGCGAGCCGATTTTGGTCCTCAATCGCAGTGTCGAGCTGATTGTAAAGACTTGTCGCCCGGCGTATCGTTTCAGTGTCCTCCAATGCGATGAGCAGGTCTTCAAGTACGCCCACTAGGGCAATGAGTTTGGCACGGCTTGTAGGTTCAAACTTAGCGAAACGCCCATTACCGACAGCAGCACTGATGGCTTCTGAGAGTTTGTCTGCGACAGATCCTGCAGCTTCATGAGGCAATGCTGAACGAAACGTCAGCACCGACATGGTTAGATTTTCAGTCGCATCTTTGAGATCTTTATCCGGAAACGGAAGGAGGCGAAGATTGAGCAGTGCTGAGAGTTCATTTATTCGACGGAGCAAGTAATTGCGGGTGTTGCTGTCGCGCTCACGGTCATTCATGGCCTTCCTGAGACTCATGAAGTTTCCGGATATGTCGCTGGTATTGCCTTGAAAGGTCTCCAAGGCGGCTCTTAACTCTTCAATTTGCTTGTTTATTGATGCAGCATCAGCGATTGCAGGGCGCAACGGCGCTGCTACCAGTACGAGCATGAAAACAAAAAATGCTGCACCAACGGACTTTATTGGTACTTGCAAACGCATAAAAAAAACCTTCAAACGCACTTACTTTTGGTCAAGGCACAAGCGCAAACAATGAATAGCTAAAATGCAGCTAGCGTTCGCAAAAACTTGAACCCGCTTATTCTGCCCATGTTTATCACAGATTATCCAGAGGAAATTGCCAGGCATTGTGGAGCATGTCATGGCTAGTCAACGGCTCTAAATATCTGCACATCAGAGTGATTCAACATGCCAAATAACACATCTAATTTGCTGATATAAATCATAAATACTTTCGCGTTCCAGAAAGTCTCTCGACCAATTGAAGCGACCTGTTCTGGAATGCGAAAGCAAAACCATTGATTTTTTTTGAGATCTTGTGATAATGCGGCAACAGCTACCTGAGTTTTTTTGGAGCTTGATACTATGCGATTGATTTCTCTAATTTTTTTGATTGGAACGCCTGCTATTAGTTTTTCAGTTGCTGCGGAGACACCTGCAACGTTCAAGCACAGTACTAATACAACGCTGGAACTTTGGCTTGAAGACCGCGTTCCGACGAACCAACTGGATGCAGCAGCAGCAAGCTTGCGATTTGCGCAAAAGACAAAAGATGTAAGCCCGGACGGTGCCAAAAATCGCGTCGCGAAGGACGGGGGGCCCAACGGCTTCGTTCTCGAGGGCGATCCCACGGCTCTCAAACAGCTGGCAAAAAGCCTGTCCGACAAAACAATTTGCGGGTCAGACGAGTTCTCTTTTCGCAGTTGTATTGCTGATGGTGGATCGCTTAAGAAGTGCGCAAAACATCTAGTATTCTGCGCAGACGAGAAAACAGATGGTCAGCGGTCTAATCCTAAGACTCAGGGCGTTGTGTTGCGCAAAGTTTCTATAGGAATAACGGTTGGCCCGCCCGATGACGATGACCCTCCGACGGTCCCAAATCCAGATAAAGTTGCACCCGATCATCAGATAGAAGTGCGTCTTATTGGGTCGACAACCGCTCAACCGCTCAAGTTCATGAAACTAAAGGATAATTCAGCAAAGATAATTAAGGGAAGTAATCAATCCACTGTCATTGGTCTTACGAGGAGAAAAACAGCCAAGGCTCTGGACTACAACGCGATTGTTTTTATGCCGCCAGGACAAAAAGCAATTGCGACTATCCCCGGCATTCCATCCAAGCAACGCTATCAAGTTAGAAATCTGCCAAAGCGTAATGGGTTTGTGCTTCAATGGAAGGCGAAGCCCAATTGATTAATGACAAACAATGTTGTTAGATATTCTTCTGCGGCCTACAAAGTTAGCTCCAGTAATTGTCGCCTGCGGCCTATCTGTAAATGTGATCGAGGCCCACGGGCAAGGTTTGCCGCTGGTGCGCAATACACCCTTCGCAACTCCTTTATCACACACTGCAATCGACCCACGCGGACGCTTTGTGTTTGGCGGCAGCCACGACATGACGGTCAAGGTTTGGGATCTTGAGACGTTGCGCTGGCGCGACACGTTCCGCGTGCCGATCCGTCCACGACAAAGGAAGCGGGCTCATGCAACCGCCATCAGTCCGAACGGGGAGACCATCGCGTTTGGCGTACCGCCCGAGCGTGACAGCAAAGGTCATCAGATACCAGGCACCGCTCGGGTATATATTCTCCAGAGCGAGAATGGTGCGCGACAACAGTTCCTCAAAATACCGACACGCAGCCTTGCGTTGAGATTTTCGCCTGATGGAAAGTTTCTTGCTGCAAGCTTGAGCGCAGGCTGCGGGTTACGGGTTTGGAAGTGGTCTGATCGCGCCAAGGCCTGGCAGGCATTCGGCAAGGGCGATGATGTTGGCTATTCAAATGTCGCCGGCGAACCGACGCTTTGTTGCCCCAACATGATGCGCAACCGATGCGAGGAACTTGGTAAGACGCCGGGTCTCATGTTCTTTCCGAAGAGAGAAAAGAAGCTTTGGCTGGCGACCGCTGGTGAAACAGGCATTCGCGTTTACGAGCGCTCAGACGATGGCTTTAAGGTCGTCCAGCGAATAGCAGATGAAGGCAAGGGCGGATGTGGGCGCCCGTTCTGTCATACGTATTCGAGTCTTGCACTCAGTCCGGCGGAGCGACACTTGGCTGTTGGCCAACGCGCAGCAAGTTTTTCAGGTGCCGGTCAAAAGCCCAAGGAATTTGGTCAAGACAAGTTCCAAGTTGAGCTGTTTGCCATCGACCGTGATGCGTTGGATAAGCCGGAAGCGGCAGGAGGGGTGCGAAACGTCCTTGTGCATAAGGCAGCACTGCGGCCACCTGATGCCGTGTGGAAGCGGCACGTCAAGAACAGTCAAGCCTATCTTGGCTCTGTTGCTTGGCTGAAGCATGACGGACACGCTAGGTTGTATGCGGGTGGCGCGATCTTCTGTCGATATCTGCCTCGGAATAGTAGCGAATTCAATGGGTTCAGACCCAGAAACCAAAGCTGCGCGATGTGGTGGGAATTTCCCGACAACGCGGAGGACGCAGATCCGTGGCCTGCGCCAAAAACCGTGAATTACTTTCGTGTCGGCGCAGGGCTCCTGGACTTTCATCCACTCAATGCACTCAAAGGCGATCTTAACAAGGTGCCAGGGCTTGTCGTTTCGACGATGTTGGAGATCGGGGTCTACGGTTTGGACGGCAAGATCAAGCGTCGGATTGCCGGGCGGCGATGGCAGGCGCGGTTGCGCTCTATCGACTTCAGGGGACCGAATACCTTTAAGATCTCTGACGATGGCATGTCGGTTGAATTCGATCCTTTTGATCAGCAGAAAGGGGATGCTACCAATTTTCGTTTCAATTTCAATCCACGGGGCCTGATCACCAATCCAAAATCGGACACCAGACTGATGCCTCGCAACCGTACCAGCATAAGTGGCAATGGTGGCAGCAAACGTAACAAGTGGCGCAACAAGCGCCCGCACCACACGCTCTTTAGCGGACGATCATTCCCAGCCAAAGAACTCGATCCGCGGGACCTCGTGCGCGACGTGGATGTCGAGAAAAACAGCCAGGGCGAACAAAGAGTCATATGGGGTAGCAGCAACTTCCTGCATCTCGTTGCACCCGAGGCGATTGGCCCAAAAATTTTGTGCAAACTGCCGATTGCCGCAGAGGCCTATCGGGTGCAGCTAACTCCCGGCGCGCGTATGGCTATTGTCGGTCATGGAGACGGGATCTTGCGGTGGTACGGTGTCGATGAGAGGCGCCTTAGACGGGGTGACAAGAACTGCCTCACGCTGCTGCTTTCGGTTTTGATTTATCAAAGTGAAGAACCCGGCGAGCCCTGGACATGGCTGGCATGGCGACCGGACTGCATGTACGATGTCGACCCAGATCATAGCGGCACATCGAAACTCATTGGTGAACTCAAAACAGTTGGCAATAATTCGATCTTTACACCATTGCAGAGTGGTTTCCGCAACCTGTACAGCGGAAAAGTAATATCCGACACGCTCAAAGCGCCAGCCAAATCTATTGGAGAATTGCGCAATCCGACGTGCCGCTTGAAAAGCAGTCCTTATTCGATTGAAGTGAGTGGTGAGCCGACGCGTCCAACTAGTGCGATCATCAATCCAGTAACCATCCGCTACCAGTGGTTTGAACGTGGGCTGGTCGGAACGCCATTCGTAATTCGCGCTCGGATCGGCCGAGCCTTCGCGCAGTTGCGAACAATAAACGATCCTCATTTTGCGTCTGCTAGGGCTGGATTGAGACTGCCTGCAACCGGCGTAGATGCAAACGACATTGCGACGATAGACTTGGAGGTCAAAATCCCGGAATCCGCGTTACCAAGTCAGAAAGAACGCCAATCCAAACCGCTGCCGCTTGTAATCGAGGCTCGAATTCCTGGTACTTCGCATTGGTATGAAAGGGTGTCGACATCAAAGATGCGCTTCATTTGGACCGGCAGTCGCAGAATTGTACCTGCTGGACGGTTGCATGCCGTCGTGGTAGGCGTTTCGAACTATGGCGCGACCGCGATTGATCTCGATTTCGCCCAGAATGATGCGCTTGATTTCGCCAAACTTCTTCTTAACGACGCAAAAAGCGGGCAGACGCTTTTTGCTTCAACCAAGATCGACCTTTTTTTGGCAGCAAAGTCGGGTTCAGAAGCCGCAAAGCGGAGCCGGGCGATTGCCCGTGGCTCTAATGGAGTATTGACCTTACACGATGTCAAAGCTGGATCTGTGATGGATCGCCTTAAGAAGATTGGAGAAACCTTTGATGACAGCCCTGACAACACGCTGGTCGTTTTCTTTTCTGGGCATGGCCAATCCGAGGAGATAAAGACAACTGTCGGCAATACTGAAAATGAGACGTATCTGTTGTTGCCGGGGCAGACTGCCGATTTTGCAAAACTCAAGAAATCAGCATTGCGCGGCGAGACGCTAAGGCAGAGGCTCAATGAGATCAACGCCAATAAGATTGTCATATTGGACGCATGCCGCGACTTCCCAAAGCGCTCACCTTTAAGCGAACACATTACCAATGGCACTCTCGATGACATTGCCAGATCTTTTGTCTTTTTTTCAAGCGCGGCGGGGTTCAAGACGCCAGATAAGGCCGGTGTTGCGTTTTCGAGTCTCCATCGCAGCCTCTACGCGTCGCCATGGCCTAAGAAAGAAGCCGGGAACAGCCTCTACTCCCTGGCCTTTCTTGCGAGCCTGGTTGACGGCGATAGCGACGGTAGCGGGATCATCGAAATTGAGGATATAAACCTCTACGTCGACAACTTTTTCAATCCGAAAAGTTCGCCGTCTTTCAAAAAATTCCTCAGAAACAATCCTCAAGTGGCGGATATCGTGCCGAAGACCGGTGGTTGCATCGGGTCAGGCGATTGCTTGAAAAGGCGCTTCCAACTCCGGCTACTGCCAAAGTCCCAGCCATAGTAGCTCTCCCGGTAACGGTATGGACTAGCGTCGGACACGCTAGTCGCCGCCCTTCGCCTTCAATGCCGCTGTCACGACCTTTATATCAATGACCTCTTCGCCTCTTTGAATGCCGTCCAAGCCGAACGCCTGATAGTTGAGACACTTTGGAGGACCGGGAGAAAAAAAGTAGTCACCGTTGCCTGCAACAAGCATTCCGACAACCTTTAACGGGTCCCGGAACGAAACCACAGGGGAGCCGGAATTTCCCTCAAATGTGTCGATTTTTGCTGAGAAAACAGAGTTGGGGATTAGCACTCGGTTGACCTCATTCTTACGGTCCTGTCCCTCGATGTAGCTGAATTTTAGGGGTAGCCCAGCGGGGTAGCCTGCCACGCCCAACTTCTTGCCTTTCACGACACGGGGGTCTGCTGAAAGTGGCGTTGCCAAAATGTTTGCACGGTCTAACTCCAAAATGGCATAGTCATTGACACGGACCTTCCCCCTTATGCCGGTCAAAGTGCGTTTTTCACATTCTCCGATGTCGATCAGTTTTACCTTAAAGACCTGATCGCTCGTGAACTGTCGGCGGACGCTGCCGTTGTCCTTTGCAAAGCCAAAGACAACACGGAAATTGCGTAACGCTTCGTCGGTGATGGCTTTCCGGCTGCTGCATTTTCGCAGGCAATGGCCCGCCGTTACAAAGATGTTGGCCTTGGAAAAAACGAAACCCGTACATGATCCATCGGCAGCGATTTCCTGGTCGGAGAACCTTTCGCTTTTACAAACGTTGAACCGGCCCTCGTTGTGCGAATCTTTATAGTCGCGCTGATAGGGAAACGTCGACATCGACCATTTGTTGCCTGATTTCTTGAGGCACGGTCTTGACGAATTTTTCGGGCAAGTGGTGTTTAGGAGCAGCCCCGTCGCAGAAAATAATTCCCTCAGGGTATCGTTTTCGCGCACAAGTGTCCTTGCATCAGTGGTCGCGAGTTCACCGTCGCCGACTTGCAGATCTCGGTTCACAGCCGCGATCGCCTCAGGCAGGCGCCCGTTGTCAGATCCTTTCACGAGTGTACTGAGTTGGCCCACGTCGAGACGATGGTCATGTTTGAAGATAGCCTTATGGCGCGCTGTGAAGCGTTTAGCACGCGCAAAGGCGTCGTCCATTCTTTGAGCGAAAGGCCTTGCTGGTGGTTGTTTTTCCTGTGCTAGAGCGCTTGGTACGTGCAGAGCGATGAGCATTGCTGCGATCGCAACATTTGCTCCAACGTGGCTCGTTGAACTTGCGGTAACAGCGCCAATAGGGGCCGATGTTGGATGAGAAGTTTTCAAACAATAGTCCATTCGGATTCCACCCTGAATCAAAGTTGTTGACTGAACAAGCGTGATCAATGCCGACTTTTGCTAGCGGGCTATTTTATTGCATTTGGTCGGGCTCATCAAAAAGAAGCTGCGGACTAACAGGGATGACAGCTGCGCCCGTCTAGTGCAGATACTTTCTGAAGAATCTCAACCCACCCGTTGAGTCGTGACTCCGGTGTGTTGCGTCCAGGGGTTCACAGTCCTAGACTGAGCTGTATCGCCCGCTCATACCGAGGATGTCGGCGAGCCAACAACGAATTGTGGGAGACTACTTTGGTCACGCATAACTAGAACCTCCAATTCAAGATCTTCTGAACTGAGACTTCGTAAATGTTGGCAGAGATTGCCTCAGCAGCAGAAGCGCTGCGACCTCGCAAGGCTCAAGCTGCTTGGTCTCTTCCCAAGCTACTCGACATTCAAACGTTTATGCGCTCTTACAAATTAAACAAACAGGATTTGCTCTCGCACGCTTAGATCATCAATTACCAATGATCACGGCTCCGTCAGGCGCGCCTTCAGATCAAGTCCTTGGGAAATGCTACGAGTGGCCCGCTCGACAAACTGTCCAGTCGGGCATTTCACGTCTGCTTCTGACTGCTGATTGCCCCCCGCGGCCACAGTCTGAAGAGGCCAGTGTTGCCGTGTATGAAACTTCGGCAAATTGATCTCAGCTCCCGTCACAGGCCAACGTGATGCTGCACGTGCGAACGGTCGAAGTTGGGTGGTTAGCGTGGCCAGGTGAGAATCCTTCGACGGTGTTCACCAAAAGCTGATATGACGACGAGAAGTTCGTCGGTACCAACTCATCGTGGACTGTTCCCTAACAGAGGAGACAGACCATGGAACATCATCAAAATGCTTCAAACGAAGAGCGAACCCGGCGTGTGCCCTGGAACAAGGGTAAGATCGTAGGGGCCAAACCGCCCTTGCAGCCGAGTCACGTGTGGTCGATCAGAACCAAGCTGCAAATGGAAAGCAAGACGCGTGATCTTGCGCTCTTCAATCTTGCCATCGATAGCAAGCTGCGAGGTTGCGACGTGGTTGCTGTTCGCGTCGAAGACGTTGCACCGAACGGCTATGCGCTCGATCGTGCTACAATTCGACAGAAAAAGACTGGACGACCAGTCAGGTTCGAACTGACCGAACACACGCGCAAGGCAATCGACGACTATCTCCGATTGACTGAACGCCAGCCAGGACAGTTCTTATTTGCTGGCCGCGGTGGTCGCGGTGGTTTAACGACCCGGCAGTATGCTCGGCTCGTCCAGGAGTGGGTTGCAAGCATTGGGCTCGATCCAAGCAAGTTTGGCACGCACTCGCTACGTAGAACTAAAGCAGTGCTGATCTACCGGCGAACAGGAAACCTAAGAGCGGTTCAACTCTTGCTCGGACATTCGAAAATCGAAAGCACCGTTCGCTATCTCGGCATCGAAGTGGATGATGCCATTGAACTCGCGGAGAAGACCGACATCTGATCCGGCGACGTGATACCTCTTAGAACGGACATGGTCGGCGACGCAGCTTCCGTCGCCGATCTGCTACCCGTGAATGTCTCCTTCTGGGATTTAGCTGATGAACTGGTCTTTAAAGGCGGACCTGATTTGCTCAATATTAATTCTTCCGCGTTGGGCCACTTGCTGACATGACCATTCTATCGCGACCAGCAACGTCGTTTCGCAGAAAAAACCAAAAGGCAATGTTGGCTCGGCGAGCATCGGCTGAGCTAGAATCTCTGCTTAGGACTAAAGCTGCCAGTGCCGTGCAGCATCGCAGTGTCGTGAAGGGCAACGAACGGCCATTTGAAAGACGGCAGAGGGAACTTGTTCCGCCTAGATCTATGCCCTTGCCAATGGCTGTGTCACGCAGTTAAGCTCAGTTTCTTTGTTCGATAGCGTTCGTAAAAAATGTTCATTTAGTACGAATTGCTTCTGATGGTACTTCCGTTGTTGATGATTTGCGCCATGCCATTTGCAAGCCCTTTAGCTTCGACCAAGAGCAAATGCGTGAAGTATGAAACTTGTGTTGAATGGTGTGTTGCGACCAACCGCGGACTAAAGCGATCCTTTGAAACAATCTGCTGTCCTTCAAAATGCGCGTGGAGACATTGGGCGTTTCTTGACAATGGATATGAGGTGAAGTCGGCGGCAGCGAACAACAAGTGTTGGAGAAACAAACGCGGCGGAGCCTTGCAGCGCCCCTGCGCGCCGGCCGAAAGGATGACCACGTGCAATATCGGTCTTCTAGTAATTGACAATATTTGCCGACAGTGAGTCTGGCCTAGGACAATATGACATTGGCAAATGAATTCTCAGCACACTCTCTCCTTCTCCTGCCCTGGGTGGGCCTTTTCATGTTCGCCCCGACCGACAGAGGTTTGCCCTGGGGTGTTGAGCCTGCAGTTGCGTGCGGTGGTTTTTATCAGCGTCCGTGCAAAGGCAGACGTGTCGGCCCTTTCGCATCTCGAGTCGGCTGCCGACGCTGGTCGTACATCCTCAGAGGCAGGTGTCACCCGTGTGGTGGTCGGCGCCAAGCTCCATGCCCCGTCTATGGCCAAGGCAATACCTGCAAGCCCAAGCTGACTGTATTGAAAGGCAAGTGCGCTGGACTGCAATGTGGACGCAACGGCCAAAGGTCCTGCACACCTGCCGAACGTATTCCTGCCTGCAACAACGGCTCGATCGAAATAAAGGGATTGTGCAGGCGAAGGATTTGATAATGTTGTATCGCCTAGAGAGTGCCTAACTTCATCTGTTAGGCGACGTCAACGAGACGTGCCCATTCCGCGGATCTATTGTGTAGTGTTCCAAGCCATGTTTGCAGTGATACACCGCCTAACCGTCACCATACTTCTTTGCGGTGCCACATTGTTTGCTGCGCACGCCAATACCGAAAACAGGTTAGCACTGCTGATCGGTAATCAGCACTACAAACTGAAAGCGATCAATCTGGCCAATCCTCACAATGATATCGTTGCGGTTGGCAAGGCCCTGAGAGCAGTAGGCTTCAAAGTGCGCCTTGTTCGGGATGCTGAATTAGGAACAATACACCGTGAGATAAACCGTTATGCCAAGGCTTTGCGTCAAGCCGGCCCTGACGCAATTGGCTTTTTCTACTATTCAGGCCACGGAGCCTTGAACGAGGGAAATCGTTACAACTACATAATTCCAACGGATGTGGAGACACTGGACAGTTCGGATCTGTGGGATGGCGCTGTCAGACTGAGGCGGATCATTGATGACCTGAAGGACAAGGCACGAAATGCACTACATTTTGTTGTCTTTGACGCCTGCCGAAACGAACTGCGGCTGACAAGCCAAGATGGCAAGTCTCTGACACAACCCAAAGGGTTTACGCCGTTCCGCGAGACGGTAAGAGGTATGCTCATCGCCTACGCGACCGCGGAAGGTCAGATGGCGTCTGATGCGGGAGATGGTCTCGGACCTTATGCTAGCGAGCTGGCAAAAACGCTGGTTCGGCCGGGGATCGAAGCAGTGAGTATGTTTCGGGAGGTACAAATCAATGTTTTCAAAAAGATCGGTCAGGAGCCCTGGTACACACACGGTGCTCTGAGACCCGTGTATTTGGCTGGCAGGCCAGTCCGGAACTCGCCCGATCAGCGCGCTGCTGAGGACTGGCAGAAGTTGGGCAAGAATTATGGCTCGTACGAACTACGCTCGTTTGCCAACCGCCATAAGGATACTGCCCTAGCGGCCGTTGCGCTCGAGTTGGCGGCAAAGATTGAGCAACATAAAGTGCGGTTGAGCGCGGCTAAGACACCGATCTTATTGGCCAAACGAGATTGGCAGCTTCTCAAGGAGAAGGATGATCCAAATGAATTGCGGACATTTGCCAAACGTCACGCTAATACGGCTTTAGCGCTACTTGCACAGGATTTGGCGACCGAGCTGGAGCGAAAATCTAGCCATTTGAGCGCGGCCAACGCTCCTATTGCCGCAGCGACACAGGAATGGCAGTCACTAAAGGATCGCAACGATACAGCTGCGTTACGCGCCTTCGCCGAACGGCACAAGGCTACGCCCCTTGCTCGCATTGCAAAAGATCTCGCCAGCGAGTTGGAGCGTCAGAAGAGTCGCCTGGATGCCGTGCAGGCCGCCAACCTCCGCGCGTCCAAAGAATGGGAAGCCATTCGCAACAAGAATGATCCAGATCTCCTGCGCTCTTTTGCCAATAACCACGCCGGTCTGGTGCTAGCCAAGATCGCGCTCGAGCTTGCCAACGAAATCGAGCGACAGCGCGAGAGGCTTCAGGCCTTTCAGGCGCCGATTGATGCCGCTTCCCGCGAATGGCGCGACATTAAGAACAAGAATGATCCGGCCAGTTTGCGCGCATTCGCTGATCGCCACAAGAATACCGCCCTTGCCAAAATCGCGATCGATGTGGCTGCCGAGCTCGAGCGTCAGAAGCTCGAGACCGCAAAGGAATCTGAGGCCCCTTCTAAGTGGGAAGGGCTGACGGCTGGCCAGCCTCTTCGCGACTGTCCAATTTGTCCTGAGCTCGTTGTAGTTCCGCCGGGTCGGTTCCGAATGGGTGATGATAAAGGCGAACCGGAGGAAAAGCCGGCCCGCGAGGTGTCCATCGCGTACGCCCTTGCAGTCGCCAAAACCGAGGTGACTTTCAACGAATGGGACGCCTGCGTCAGCGATGGCGGCTGTGCGCATCGCCCGAAAGACGCAGGCTGGGGCAGGGCCGAGAACCCAGTTATCTTCGTATCATGGGACGACATTACGCGACAGTATCTGCCCTGGCTCAGAAGGAAGTCGGGCAAAAACTTTCGCCTTCTCAGCGAAGCGGAATGGGAGTACGTCGCCCGCGCCGGAACTGACACCACCTACAGCTTCGGCAACAAAATTACATCGAATGATGCGCGGTTCTCTGCTAAGTCTCCTGGTAGCGCCAAAAGACCGACGAAGGTCGGCAGTTATAAGGCCAATGGATTCGGGCTGTATGATACACATGGCAATGTCTGGGAGTGGGTTCAGGATTGTTACGGAGACAGCTTCAGAGGTGCGCCAGTGGACGGTAGCCCTTTGCCGATCTGGAACTGCGAAAAGCGCGTCCTTCGTGGTGGTTCCTGGTTCAGCGCCCCTAAGCACTTGCGATCAGCGGCAAGAGTCTCGATACATGCTCATCACAGAGGCGACTTCATAGGCTTTCGAGTTGCGCGGCAACTGTCAAAAAATGAAGGCGAATAACACTAAATTCTTGGTAAACAGATACCGCTAATGTCAATGAGTGGTGGATCACAGGCTGGCACGCGTTCGTTCGGAGTGCAGACTCTCTGGCGTTCTGCCCCGCAATCGACCTTTCTACAAGTATCATCCTTGATGACCAGGCCTGCACGACAATTATTGCCCTGTCCCGCTATGCGGCAGACAACTTGATCTCTTCCTCCACAAGGGTGGCAACGTCTGTTTTTTGGGTAGTACCAGGGTTTGCAACCGGTAGCATATGGACTTCGACGCCGATTGCATGGCCGTTGATTGCGGCCGCCACAACGCGCGGCATCAGCAGACTGAACTGCAAAAAAATGTGCCGTGATGAAAACAACGTGGACCGGCATGTGCGCCAAACTTCCGACAAGTACGACGACGGCAAATATCACTAATTGGACAAAAGTTTTCATCAAAAGTCGGTTGCCCTTCTTCTAGCTTGCATGGCCGCTTTTCCGGTATTCTGCAGGAAAGCGGGCGACGGCGATCTCTGACAACGTACGGCCACAGCCCACACTTCTTATCCCGACCGGAAATGTAGCAAACCGTTTGGTCCCGTCCACGACAGAGGCGGCAGCGGCCTTCCACAACGTACAGTCAATTGTTGCCAGTCGTGAGCACGTCTTGTTGTCCACGATAGTCAAATTGGTAGTTGATCTTCCACCTCGAAACCAACTGTGCAGATCAGTTCAAGCTACGAAGAGAATGTAGGAGAAACGCCTGGCAGTCGAGGCGGCGACAAATGTAGAGAAGGCAATATCTAATAGTGCGAACCGCAATCCAAAGGAAGATGAATGCTTTTATTGTTCATGCAGTTTTTACTTCTCGGTCGCGCAATACGATAAGAGTTAGCATTGGCTACATAGCAGAGATGGGTCACTCTGCTTCATCTCACCACTGAGAAGATCACGGCAGAAGTTGACCCGCATAGCGGAAACGATGTTCTCGTTTTTCCTATGAAACAAATGGGCCACAACCGGACCTGAACCAAAATCAATATCGTGAAAGTCGAACGTCTGCTTCGACCATAAGCGAACATGGATCAGATCGTGTTGTTGTGTTGACCGAGCTACCCGCCATCTGAAAGTCAAGTCAGCGCTTGTCTCAAAAGTCCACCAAGCAGACAACCTGACGGTATTGAATCCACGGTTCTCGTTAGCGGTTGACACGGTTCCGCTTTTGAAATCACAGCTACTGACTGCTTAAGATACCCTCGTGCCCCATTGTAAGACCAGGCGATCGCGTTTTCTAAGGATTGAATAGCTTCATGGCGCGAGGTTTCTTGTTACAGGGCGCAGGCTGGCGATCATGGCTGGAATGGCGGCGCCCAGTACCCCAATAGTGGCAGCCAGGCCAAGACCTTGCCATAAGCCTGACAGACTGAATTTGAGAACGTAGCCGACTCTGGTGATCCCGCTTGCCAGCGTCGTCGCACTCAAACCATCGAGAATAAGATATGCGACTGCCGCACCTATGGTGGCGGCAATCGTGCAGATGAAAGTGCACTCAACGAGAAGGCCCAGACATATCGCGGTGCGGCGGTAGCCGATTGCACGGAAGGTTGCAATTTCGACAGTGCGCGATGCCACGGCTGCGAGCATCGTGTTGAGTGCACCGACGATAGCGCCAATCGCCATCAAGGCTGCCAGCGGCCAAGCAAGCTTCTGGGCAAGATCACTGGTGCGTGAGGCTTGGGCTGCGTAGTAATCGGCCTCCGACCTGACAGCGAGTTGCAGCCGCGGATCGTCTGCGCTGTATGATGCAAGAGCGTCCAAGTCCGAGTGACTATCGACCCTTATGCGAACGCTTTGCACCGTATTTGCTCGGTTGAACAGGTTCTGGACGGCCGTCAAATCCGTCCATATCTCAGATTCGGATATGCTGCCATTCGCTGCAAAGGCGCCGACAATGGTCCACTTTGCCGTTCCAACTGTGACGGTCGAACCGAGGTCCATGTTTCGGTAGGTGCGCGC
>JBCDBQ010000025.1:0-24041 GCA_039183375.1 Pseudomonadota bacterium | reverse complement strand
TCAAAACACGCTCTCGTCGTAAACGACCTGACCGTCAACCATAAGGCCCTTAATGAGGCCGGTTCCGTCATCCTGTAGCGAGAGCACGACTCCGAGTTTCTGGTCCGCCTGGATCTTCTCGAGTGCTTTGGCACGGCTGCGCGGTGCGAAGTAGCGATCGAAGGGGAAGCGAATGCGATAAGGTTGAGTGTCCTTCTTCGGATCCCACATCATTGTCCCTTTGATTACCGGGTTGGTCGTTGCCTTCGGCACGTTCCGCCAAAGCTTCTTGGCCACCCAATAGATGCCCTCTTGCTGCACTAACTCAACGAAGACGGTCTCTCTGGGTTTAAACGTTCCATCTGATTCGATCGCGCTCTTCGTCAAATCTCCCGGCCGGAGATTGATGATCACATAGTGACCACGAAAGAGGCTGCGTGGATCGACAAATGCGCTTTGGATCACAACTTCTCTGCCAGTGTTAAGCATTTGATTGTGCGTTAAGATCATGCCGGCGATAGCCAACGATTGGCAAGCGGCAACGGCAGCGGCCGCAATGATGTAAGTCCTCATGTCCATCATCATGCTGCTCCCTTGGATGCACTGATCGCTCGTAACAGGCGCGGCAGAACAATTGAGCCAAGTACGAGAACCAGACCGGTCATGAGATAAAAGCCGGCGGTGCCGAGAAGTGTCCCTGTTGTCTGGAAGTAGATGATGAGCATCAGTCCTGTGAAGAGCAGGTATCCGAGGCGCGTCACCACGGAAATCTCTTGGCGCGCGCCCATGCGGATGGCCCAGATCGAAAACGCGAGCGCATAGATCTCATTTACAAACGGAACAGCGCGGAGTTGTGTATGGATGAGGGCTCCAGCCAACAGGGCCCAGAGTGCGACGAATGCCAGGTCATAATTCTGCGCTGACTTCCGCACCTGCGCCAACGCGAGAATGCCGCCGCAAGATGCGATCGCAATGAGCGACGGAAACATCGATGTCGATTCTAATTGAGTGAAGGTCGGCGGCGATGCGCGGCCGAACGGCATTACCATCAACCAGACAGCAATACAGATGCCGGTTGATAGCATGAGGTAAGCTATCAGACTATGATCGAAGCCAGCCAAGATGTTGCGATGCTCACGCAGGTAAACAAGTGCTGCGATTGCTGTGAAAGTCAGCATGAATAGCCCCGTGGCAAACGTCAGTTCATCGTGAATTTGGCTCAGGATCGCTGCTGTGACCCACAACCAGAGCAAACCGGTGATGGTCAGGCCATGCGCTGCCACACGCGATTTGAGGAACCAGGCACCCGCTGCGCACACGCTCCAGGCAACAATGAACGGGTAGTTCACGACCTTGCCAAAGTCCGTGTAGTCAACCGTGACGACTTGTGCATGCCATAACGCAAACAGGATGATTGCCAAGACAAGCGCAGGTGCAGACCTGAGCGCGAGCGCAGCGACCACTGTGCCAACTGCCCACGTCAATACAGCCCCGCTCGCCTGTCCTTGCATATGATACATTTGCGCGACCAACATGATCGACGCACCAAAGATGCCGCAGCCCAATAGGACACCTCCTTGTGCGAGCCAGTCTTGCTGCTTGTAGCGCGCGAAAACTGCCAGGCCGTAGGATGTCCACATCGCAGCAAGCAACAGCACGACCCGGAATAAGCGCGGCATGGTTTCCCAATTGGCCGCTACAAACGTCATCGCGGCAAAGCACAGGCAAATCACGCCCAGCATCGAGACAATGGCTGAAAACGAGTAAGCGGACACACGCGAGTCATATTCGGCCATCATAGCTTCGCCTTTAGCATCGCTTATGAGGTCCTGCTCGCTCCAACGCTCGAGATCGCGCGCGAGTCTTGCTCGATAAGTAAATCTCAAACTCGCCTCCTAATAGTCGCTTTAGGCCACTCAACGCCCTGGACGGAGCAGGGGCTGCCTCACAATGCTCCATCCAGCGGCGTGACGCATTTGACTTCAAATTAGTCTGCCAATGCTATTTGGCCTGCTTATGTCCAGAACACACAACAAACTCACCCGGGATCTTGTAGCCATCGTCATCTCGGTATGCGCATATTGAGGCTAGATACTCTTCGTGGACTTGATGCCGTGTGTTCACATCAAAACGGTTGTATGCAAGGGCAACTGGGCCGCCGCTGAAAGCGGCCCTGATCGCTGCCTCCGGGCTTGCGTAAGGCAACTCGGTTAAAATGCGCGTCTGAACGACGTCAACGAATCCCGCCAGTTCCAATTCTTTCGGCAAGGCCGGGCCAGTTCCGAGCCGGAAGAAGTGCGGACACACGCTCGTTTTTACGCGTGCATCAACGATCGGGAATATCTCCGCCCAGCCGCATCTTGAACGCTCTCCCCAAACCGCCATGACAGCACGACCACCTGGTTTCAAGACACGCCAGGCTTCAGCCAGGACTCTGGCTGGGTGGGGAACATACATAAGGCCGAGGGCACAGGTAACAGCATCGACGCTACAGTCTGGCATCATCTCGACACTCTCAGCGTCAGAACGATATGCAAAGACGTTTGAGAGTGCCTGCTCCAGGGCAGATCGACGAGTTGCGACGATCATTTCCTCAGAGATATCAGTTGCCGTCACACGGCCCGCCGGCCCGACGGAGACTGCCAAGGGTAGTGTCACGAGTCCGGTCCCGCAAGCCAGGTCCAGAACGTGTTCGCCGGCCTGAGCATTCGCGATCCGCAACAGTTCCGCGTGAGCGTCGGCCAGGCTCTCCTTCCACCCTGGCTCATAGTCCACCACGGCCTTGTCCCAGCCATAGCGTTGAACACGCCTTTGCATCTTTGCGTCCACTGCCAATCTCCTCCGGCATTCAATCCGCACTCGTGCTCACGACGGATAGGTGGTGCGAGATGGACTGCGCATTCGCAAATACGTCGATGAGCGGGCTATAGGATAATGATGCTTCGACAATGTCTTGGATCAACGTTTGGGGCGCCGTCGAACTGACCATGATCGAGAGACGAATGGCTTCGAATCCCGGCGCAATATCGTCTCGAAGTCCCAATTGCCCGCGCGCATCGATGTCCGTTTCGAGCACGACTTCCAAGTGCGTTATGTCCACATTGCGGCGAGCGGCCCACTGCTTAATGCCGATTGCAACGCAACTGGTCATTGCTGATCGCAATACGGCAACCGGAGTTGGACCGGCATCGTCACCGCCGAGTGCCTTGCCCACATCTATGATCAGATTGTGTTTCCCATCTTCGACGTGGCACAGTGTTCCCTCGGTTAAGGTTGCTACGTTGCGGTAGGTGCGCTGACCTCGTTGTGGCCGCAAGATTACGGTCTCGTTAGCTCTGGTCAGCGCGTCCCTTATCCGGGCAGTATCGGTCATCGTCGTCATAACCTTTGTGTGACAAGGCTCAAGCTGCAAGACGGCCGCCTCCGTCGAGATAGGAGCGCAATTGCACAGCGAGCTCGGCTGCGTCGTATCCCACCCCCGATATCTGGTGTGACTGGCGGCGGCGCAGAATTGGCAATCCCAATACGTAGAGCCCTGGTGCATCGATGACTCCGCCGTTGTGCTGCAAGCGTCCGCGGCGGTCAAACACAGGCAAACTCAACCAGGAGAAATCCGGCCGATACCCGGTTGCCCAGACTAAGGTTCGTATGCTGCCGTCGGTGAGGCTCTGTTTCAGGGAGGGCGACTTGGAGATGCGTGTCGGCTCCGGTCGATTGGCTGATGGTAAAGCTGTTGCAAGGGACCAATCGTCAATCCAGCTGTCAACCAAGTCGAGAAAGCGGCTCATCTTTAAGTCAGCCGAGGCACAGACGTGTGCCAATCCACCCGAGAACAAGGCGTCGCCATTTCTGATGGCGGACAAGCGCCCTACGATCGTAACGCCGAGATCCTGCAAGGCATTGAGGTCGACGGGATCCGGGCCACCAATTAATTGCGGAGATGGAAGCCGTCGCGCCCGCTCTAAGTCTTCGATTGCATTGGCACGTTCATCCATCAGACCCGTCGCATGCAGCCACCATTCGATATCGTAGTTCCGATAGCTTCGCGGCAGTCTCGTATGCCCGCCAACGGCCAAGGTGACCTGTCGGCCCGACCGCTGAATTTCCCGAGCAAGTTGCACGCCCGTCGCCGAAGCCCCAACAATCAATACGCCGCCATCAGGCAGGCTGTCGGGTCGCTTGTATGATAGAGGCGTGACTTGAACCACCTGCTTGGGTATCTCCTGCGCAAGAAGCGGCATAATCGGGTGCGCACAAGCACCCGTCGCAATGACGAGACACCTACACCCTATTGGGCCTTGACTGGTCTCAAGATGGTAACCGGTTTCACACCGACGAACGCGCTCAACACGGGTTGCCAGCTGGACTGGAGCCGCGATCTGTTCGGCATAGTTCGTGAAGTGTGACACCAATTCGCCAACCGACATGTAACCGTCCGGATCATTGGTTGGGTACGGCTCGCCCGGGAGGTAGTTGGCCCAATTAGGCGTCAAAAGACGCAAGCTGTCCCAACGATCCTCGCGCCAGGCATTGGCGATGGTGCCGCGTTCTAGAACGAGGTGATCGACGCCTTTGCACGTCAGCTCGCGGCTCATAGCGAGCCCCGCCTGTCCAGCGCCAACGATGACGGTTGTGACTGTTCGCATTTCATTCGGACCTAAGGTGAGATTGGCTTATTGTTTGTGGGTTGTAAGCGTTGAGCCTGCGAAGGCTGCCTTTTCAACGTTTTGCCTGTCGCGTCGCTGGGGACACCGCAAACAGCCGCAATGATTTCAGATCTGGTGATGCCGATATCATGAAGCAGGCGATCGTCGAGTGCTTGCAGTTGCTCAACGGCTCGCTGCCGCTGTCGCCACCTGCGTGTCATGCGATAGAGCGCCCGCGCCGGTGACAAGAGGTTTCGCCAGAGGCATGGAAGTGAGGCATCCGTACGTGTGCTAATGATCATCTGCTTCACCATTCTTCGGTCTTCTGATTGGCCGCCGATCAGCGCGATAGATTGGTGGCTTTGTAATATCGCCGACAGATCAGAAAAAAGCGTTCGGAGATCTCGAGCGCGGGCATGCGCATCGTGACGTTGCCCGCCCACGCTAGTAACTCGTAAGCTCAGCTATTTGACTGTCACATGGACATTCGTTGGGTTGGTAATGACATCGAACACAGCTGAGCGCTTCTGCGATTGTGCGACCAAGGCTGCGATCTCGTCGGGCTTTGCGTCTGCCTCAATGTCAAAGTTTACGCGGATATCGCTGAAGCCATTCCGGACATCAGAATCGATTCCCATGATGCCGTAGAGATCCATGTCACCTTCGACGGTTGCGGACACTTTGCGCAATTGAATGCCGCGGTTTTGCGCAACGGTTGCAACCCCGGCTGTCAAACACGTTGCAAGTGCTGTCAGTGCAATTTCAGCCGGTGTGGCACCCATGTCAGCGGCAGCAAACTGCTCTGGATGATCAGCGGTAATGGAGTGGGCCGCCTTGCGAGCCTGCTCCTCACCGAGGCCAAAGAACTTTTCGATGCGCGTTTTTGTATGCGTGCCATCAATCCAGTCGCACTGCGCACGCCACTTAAACTGGGCTGCATCTGGAGCGGTTTCGAGTGCCCCCCGCGCATCTAGGAGAGCTTCAAGATTGACGCCGTTGTCGACTGCATTTGTCTCTGTCTGAGTCATAGCTTTGTTTCCTTTTTACTCACGACCATCGTGAAACCGAACGTCGATTGCTTCGCGTTCATCACGGCCCGTTTTAAGAGGCGCCGACAGAGAAGACCTGAAGGTCTGCCAAAGAATTTGTGAAAGACCAGACCGCCATTTTGCTTAACTGCCGCGCTTACCTGATCGCGGTCAAAACAACGCCGCCGATGGTGGGTCAGCGGCGTGTCTATCTCTCGTAACTTTGGTAGCTAGGCGACTAAGCTTGGTCGCCCCGACGGCCCAACGGCACGTCGCAGAAAATCGAGATTTATTGGACTGTGTGGTTTGACGGCAAGCCGCTCGTTCGCGATCGCCACAGAAATATCTCGTTGACCTGAGCGGATTGCAGCTTCTGTCAATGTCCAGTCGATGACGTCGCGCTGCGCGTGGCTGCCACCAAAAGAGTTTGCAATGAAGCGTGTACCATGCAGCTTCTTTAAGGCTTCATTGTAATCGCCAAGCCAGAAAGCCTTGAAACCCTCAATCAACGGTAGTCCGAACTGCTGTGCCCACTTGGTTGTTTCGCAACCGCGAGCGTCAGTTGAACGGTACTGCTGCAAGAGTTGGTCGACTTTGTCAATCTGATCTGCGCCCAAGTAGGCCATGGCTGCATGCCAATCATTGAAGGGGTAGAGTTTACCATCGGCATGATTTTCCCAACTCTGCGCGACCTCAACCCAACGCGATCCGACATCGATTCCAGACATGTGCATACGCCACAGGAGCGCCGATGCGTCGACAAGGTCTAATGCAACCGCACTCTTGTCATTTCGAATCTGGCCATCATAGAGCGACATGACTTCATCGCGTTGACCCAAATCGAGATGATAGAGGGCCTTGTGCCACCAGTTGTGGACTTTGAAGAAGTTGTCATCGCCGGACCAATGAGGCTCCCGGGCCTGCATCCAACCAATGCCATCCTGTGACCGGCCTTGCATCTCCATAACGTGGGCGACGGCATGATGAGCCCAACAATCAAGTGGCTCCTGCTGTACAGCCTCTCGGCCAACGGCCTCTGCGCGATCATAATCGCCAGCTTCCTCTAACCCAAAGGCGTGCATCCCAAGCACAATCGAATACCCAGGCAGGTCCTGTGACCATCGCGGTAAGACTCGCGCAATACGATCTCTCAAGTTGCGGGCACTGGCTCGGTAGAAGTCCATCAAATGTCCGGCCTGAAGCGCAACAAGATCATGCGGGTAGCTCATGTTGTGATGGTCGAGCGCGACAGCAGCTTCCGTCCAGTTATTGGCAAGCAGCGGGCGCAGGGCCGCGACGAGTGAGATCTCACGCTCAGTCTTGGCCAGAGCCTTTGCTTGCTCCGTTAGGGTCGCCGCTTCGGCCGCGGCTTCTGGCTCTGTTGCCAGCCCGAATAAGTATGCTTTCAGGATGTACGCCATTGCAAAATCGGGGGCACACGCAATTGCAGCGTCTGCCAGTGCTACCGGGTCTCCACGGTAGATGTTAAATGCGTGCACAGCAGCATCAAAATGTGCGACAGCGTCGGTTGTCGCACCGCTCAATTGATTGCCTTGTCTATCGGCTAACATGGTTCATCTCCTTTTTTTGATCTTATTTAGTCGTTGGTGCCTTAGGGTTGCTGAGGTGACTTAAGCAGCAGCATCTCCTGTTGCCTCTATGCGTCCACTGTGACCGTCCTCCTCACAGGCATCGATGAAGCGAGCCATGCGATGCGCGACTTTGTCGGCATGTGTAACCGGACCCATATGACCTGCCTCGCTGAAGCATGCGCCTTTGACGTCGGACAGGTGAGCAAGCAGGTGGCAGGCGATCAGTCTTGACGGTGTCGGACTGCAGCCGCCGCGCAAGACTAAGGTGGGCATCGGAAGGTTCTGCAAATCTTCCAAACACATCGAACTCACCTGCAGAGCATGAAAGTGCTGCACAACCAGAGCCATCTGCTGTGTGAGTTCCTGTTGCTGATCTAAACGAAGTGTTGCCCAAGTCGAATCATCGCCCCAATAACGGACGAACTGCTCGGCAGCGCGCTGGCTGAAACCATTGCCAACAAGATCACTAACACGCGTGGCAAGCGCCTGGATTTCCTGCGCGGCTAGTCGACCGTACTGACCCATGCCATGCAATAAGCTAAAGGCGCTTGGCTCATAGAGAACAAGACTGGCAACGCGATCAGACCGGGTCAATGCGAGCCGAAGTGCGACAGCGCCACCATAAGAATGACCAACAACGTGAACTTTTCCGCTGCCTCGATCTACGAGCTCGAGGAGCAGTTCGACCTCTTGTTCCAAGGTCAAGTTCTCGGCGACAAGCTGACTGTTGCTGGCATCAAGCCGGCGTAGATCGGGCGCAACGAGGCTGTAGTTAGTTCCAAGCGTGCGCTGTAAATGGCGCCACTGCGCGCCGCTTGAACCGGAACAGTGCAAGGCGAGAACGCGTGCCGGTGTTGCAGCGCCCGCCGCTAATGAGGCGTAGCACATGGTATCACTCTCTAGAATGTTACGGACAACGGTTCGTCACCAACACGACGCCCAATGCAGCCGGCACCCACTCGTCGAATAGACCTGGCACCGGCTCAGCATCGTTTGGATGGAACGGTTTGTTAGTGTGAGACTTAATCGATGGCCCGCGGAAGAACCTGAAAAAAGTCGAAAACAATTCTGAATGATTTTGTGCGGCCCTGTGTTCAGATGGACCGCGCGTGCTCTTGCGCTTTTTTGGTACAGTTAGTCTAATCGGTTGGGAGCATGACGAGTAACCGCTTCCTGGCGTAGGATTAATCGAGATTTAGTGTACTGCAGGCTTTCTCGAGAGCATCGATATCGTGACCAGAAATCTCGGCCTCGCATTGCAAAATTGCTTCGATTGGCCAATCCCACCAGGCGATGGCCTTCAACCTTGCAATAGTGTCACCGTCGAACCTTGAGCGAATGACTTTCGCTTTGTTGCCGGCAACGACGCTGTAGTCTGGTATCGTGCCACCAACGACAGCGCCTGCACCGACGATTACGCCGTTGCCTATTCTTGCACTTGGGAGGATCTTGGCGTCCTGACCAATCCAAACATCGTTGCCGACGATCGTGTCTGGACCAGGTCCCGGCATCGAAGGGCGTTTGTCCATTGCGCCACCGTCGAAGATAGCGAACGGAAAGCTCGAAAACCCATCGTACCGATGGTTGGCCGATGAGGTGATAAAGACGGCACCATGGGCGATTTGGCAAAACTTCCCGATGATGAGGCGTTCGGAGGAGAAACTATAGAGATGAGGTGCAAGACGTGACGCCCAATCATCAGTCGGGTCGAATGTGCTGGCATACGTATAATCACCGACGTCTATACGTGGGTGGGTCAAGGCGGCCTTTAAGAATACGGTTCCTTGATGGCCTGTGCCGTCGGACAGTCGCACAGGATGAACTGCTTCAGGCGATGGAAAAGGCTCAGACTTTCCCTTGGGCATTTTCTGCTCCTCGAATTGCCGCGCACATACACTGTCGCTGCGGCGCGGGCTTGGTCGCTCGTCTCGAGCTCGGAGCAGTTCATTAGCCCTGCTTGCCGTTGCCCGCAACATCAAGGCGGAACAACATAAGCCTGTTAGCAGGACCGTTCGCGTATCCAGCGGGGACGAATCCACACCGCAACATGAGAGCACATGACCGAGTGTTGGGAACATCTACAGCAGCGAGCAGGTCATCTAGCCCGAGCACGCTTCCGGCATACTGGATCAGGGTATTCATGGCGCGCGTGGCGATCCCTTTGCCCCAAGAGCCGGGATGCAGTGCGATGATGGGCTCAATCCGCTCTCCTTGAACGGATGGATCGGCCAATTCGAATGATACGGGTTGCAAACCAACTATCCCAACCGCTCCAGAACCGGTCTGCTCTATAATCCATAGCCCAAGTCCGCGTGGATCGAGTTCCTTGCTTGTCGATAGTAGTTCGGCCACCGATTCACGTGGCAGCGCCCGATCATCACACAAATACCGACGCACTTCCAGGTTGTGCAAGAGTTCGATCAGAAACTGTAGATCGTCGGTATCTGCTGGGCGCAAGTGACCATCTGCGATATCTATATCTGGTTTCTTCATGACGCCCTGTCATTTCAATACTTTGTCATAGTGTGGCCAAGCTTCATACCAAGCGACAGAACCCATTTGAACCAAAGAACCCGCAGTATCCCTGGGGATACCGTGGGTGACTTTGCGCTCTATCGAGACACACGCCGTATTACCGAACGGCGCGCTGCGGTTGCGGCACAATTCTCATGTAGAGTTTTGGTGCGTGCCAACCATCTGCGAACATCTTCTTTGCATCTTCGTCCGCGACTGACGGGAGAATGATGACATCCTCACCATCGCGCCAATCGGCTGGCGTTGCGACCTTATGCTGATCGGTAAGCTGGAGCGAGTCGATGACGCGGAGCAATTCCGAAAAGTTACGGCCGGTCGACATTGGATAGGTGATCGTCAGCTTTATCTTCTTGTCAGGACTAATAACGAAAACTGAACGGGCAGTTTGATTGTCTGCCGCCGTTCGCGTTTCGGCTGTGCCGCTGATGTCAGCCGGCAGCATCCCGTACAGGCGCGCGATCTTGAGGTGTTCATCGGCAATCAGCGGATAGTCCACCGATACGCCTTGAGATTCTTCGATATCGTCCTTCCAACGCGTATGTGCTTGCAAGGGGTCAACACTCAATCCAATGACCTTGACGTCGCGTCGTGCAAACTCAGGCATCAGCCGAGCCATCGCACCAAGTTCTGTCGTGCAAACTGGCGTGAAATCCTTCGGATGAGAAAACAGGATGCACCAGTTGTCTCCGATCCACTTATGAAACTGGATCTCTCCTTGCGTCGTCTCGGCTTTGAAATCTGGCGCCAGGTCGCCAAGTGTAAGAGGCATGCTTTGGTCTTTCTTATGAGTTGCACATTATGCCGTCCGAAGTGTAGCGGCCGAAGAAACGACCGCGATGCGGCGTGCAGTTGTTGTTCCATCCTGGCGCTCAGAATTTAAGGCCAGGTGCCACTGCGGCGAGGTGGTACCTTGGAGGCAGTGTTAAAGCCTGAAGAGAAGCTGAAATTTTTCTGAAGATTGGCACCTGCGGTGCACGCCTATTTAGATTTGGTCCACTGTGACAACTTCGTAGATTGCCTTGTGACTCTTCTCTATGTAGCCGAGATCAAAGGTGACAGGAGGCCGCGACAAAGAAAAGATAGGATTGCATTATGGGACATTACGCCAATAAAAACGGCGAGTTCCGAAAGCCGCCCCGTAACCAGCCCTTCCGCCAAGGCCAGCCATTTTGTCTAGGTCAGTGGCGCGTCAATTGCCCGGCCCGTGAATTGACTAACGGTCGCGAAACACGACGCCTATCACCGCGTGCAATGTCAGTACTGATGGTCTTGGTTGGAGCGGACGGAGCCGTCGTGAGCCGTACGCACCTCTTGGATGCGGTCTGGACCGAAGTTTGTGTCGGCGACGAGAGTTTGACCCAAGCCGTTGCAGAGCTCCGCCGCGCGCTCAGTCAGGAACGTGATGCCGCTCCATTTGTTGTGACAGTTCCGAAGTCCGGCTATCGCCTCGCCATACCGGCTACTGAGGACGGACCGCGAGCCTCAGCCCCGACCAAGACCAAGGCCAAGACCAAAGGCAATGTTGAGCAAACGATGCAGGCACATCTTGTGGTTGCCAATGCTCGTCAGCTGCGCTGGCTGCATGGCTATACGGTCATTGAGGAAGTCAAAGAGCTGATGGATGAAGCCGTTGCACGCGCACCTCAATCCGCGGACGTGCAGGCAGAGTATGCAATGCTGGTGGGCTGCACGATATTGCACTGCGGTGATCGAGAGGACCGCATCGTATCAGCACATGAATCAGCACAGCGCGCAGTCGCATTGCGACCAGATCTCGCTAAGTCTCATTGCGCGGCAGGGTTCGCTAGCGCCAACCTTGGGCGCTTGGACGACTGTACGCGATCGTTCGAACGGGCCTTCGCGCTTGATCCAAACAATGCCGAAATCCATTCATTCGCGGCACAGGCCTTCTTCGGATTAGGTGCGTTGGACACAGCTCTGATCCTAGCAGAGCGTGCCACTACCCTGGATAGCGAAGACATCATGCCGCCATATGTTGCTGCGCGTGCAGCCCGCGCTCTGGGCTACACCAAACGCGGCCGCCTTGCTGCCAGGGTGTGTCTCCTGCGCGCAGACACGAGGTTAAAGGTTATGCCGGATTCAATCCGGGCTTCGAGCGTTCGTGCAACCGCATTGGCCATGCTAGGCCACTCTGACAAGGCTCATTCAGAGACCCGATGTGGTCGTGAGGAACCAAACTTCCGCGACATGGTCGCGCTGGGCGAGATTCACTCTGTGGAGGCGGCAGTCGATCATCTCGAGGCACTCGTCGATTGCGGTTGGAGAGCTGCCGGGTGGTTAGCGCGCGATCCGATTCTTTCTGAACTCAGCCACAATCGACGCTTCGGTCAGCTTGAAAAGTATTTTCTGGCCTCATGATTGCAGCCTTGGCGAGCAAGTTGCAGTTGCCCTTCTGCGCCACAGTGATGATCGGACTTGGTGAAGGCATAAGAGACTCATCGTGATGGCATGAGAGATAGGACATTGCCAAAGCTGCGATCGGATCCAAAGCGCCAGAAGGAAGGCTCAGCCGCCAGCCACGCCTTATGTGACCATCCTCTCTCTACAAGTGATCGAATTGCGTCTGCAGCCTCACTACATCGGCCCATCGTTGCCAGTGCGACAGCATCGTAAATCTGTAGCGTTGTCTTGCGATCTGATTGGGCATTGATGGCGCGCTCAGCTTTGTCATATTTGCCGAGCGCGGCCAACAGTGGACCTTTCATATTGAGTGCACGCGCGTCGGTGCTATCGGCGGCCAGTCGGCTGTTTACACGTTGCAGGCAAAGCGCTGACAGAGTTTTGCTACGCGATTTGTCGAAGGCTGCAGCAGCCCGTGCACCGAAGTAAAGCGACCAGTAGTCATCGGGATGCAGGTAGGCTGCACGTTCCGCGAACGTTGCTGCTGCTTCGTAGTTTTGCAAGGTGAACATCATCCGCGCGCCTAGGAAATGGGTATGCGCATCTCGATCATCTCTTTGCAATGCGGTTTCAAGTGCGCAGACGGCTTCGTTCGGTTGACCGGCAGCGGCCTGTGCGAACGCCAAGGCCGTGTGTGCCAAGGGCAGGTCCGGCTGCAGCTGCAATGCAGCGTGTGCTTCGGACATGGCCTCTTCGGCGGCGACACTGGTCTCGCGCTGATAGAGCCAGCGATAACTCAGAGCGATGGAATGCTCTGCGCGGGCACCAGCAAACTCCGGGGCAATCTCGGACGCTTTTCTAGTCAACGACTCACAATTAACAACAATATCACGTCCGCCGCGGAGCATATGCTGACGTGCCTCAAGACAGATCTGGTAAGCACGAAGAGAGAACGTAAGTGGACTGCTCTGTTGTTGACTGGTGACAATCGTAGCCTGCGCGTTCAATCGGTATCCGGATTTGGAAATCGTCTCAATCAGTCGCTTACCCTCGCTGCCGAACGCACGCCGCACTTCGGAGACCGCCTGGGTGAGACTTTCATCGCTCACGACCACATTCGGCCAGATCTCATCCAACAGAGTTTCACGCCGCACGACCTGCCCAGCGTGTCGTGAAAGGAGTTCGATCAGCTTCATGGCACGCGGACTGAGACGGGTCGTTACTTGATCCTTGCAGACCGACCGCGCAGCCGGGTCAAACTGCCAACCACAAATTGTAAATGGCATGCCGTCCAGATGTTTAGAAGGCGCCATTCGATCGGCGTCCCTATTCGTCGAAAGAGCCCAATTCTTCTGCATGATTAGTTCTCGATCTTTGAGCATGACAGTCGGCCGACATCGACAAGCGAGAGCCGTCGTGGTGAGGACCGAGTATGGTACCAATGCTTGCGTTTCAGTAGGCGTTCAATCTTAGGCAATGCTTGACAGTTACTTTAGGTCCAAGCGGGCGCGACGGTCCGTTACGAAAATCGAAAGTTGGCCATCGTGCGAAACAGTGCAGGCCGGCATAGTGCAAATCTCAATACACCACGCTGTTCCCGAGGGAACAGATGACCTAATTGCTCATCAACGTAGGCCCCAGCCGCTCGTTGGACGAAAAGGTGTTCCGATGCAAGATAGCGCGGATTACAATTCACTTCACGGTCGCGTCATCAACCGCTGTCATGGCAGGTATTGTATTAGTTAATGTCCGGGCGAGCATTGTCTCTTGTGCTGGATTGAGCGGGAAACACTTTGCGCCCTGCGACATGCCAGCACGCGAGGTGAGCAGTACTGGTGTTGCGGCCCGCGCAATTTTCAGAACTTTCTCAGAAACATTTCAGTCGCTGATCGGTCGCTTGTTTTAGGAATGGGCAAACACAGGCACTTGGTGTGCCGCTCAATCGTTCAAACAGCCCGCGTCAAATGTGGATGTTCAGATGATCGATATCGATAGGTTCATTGACGACTGCAAACGGGCCATAGGGGAAACGGAATCAATGAAGGCAGTTCAGCAAGTGGTTGCAGAAGCCATTGCCGAGCCGGCCACCCTGATGAGTGTCCTCGGCGAACCCTCGAAGGGCGGCGTTCACAAGCTCCACGTTTCAGATGATCTGACGGTTCTCAACTTGGTGTGGGCACCGCGCATGACGCTTATGCCGCACAACCACAATATGAGCGCCGTTATTGGGGTTTACACAGGTCGCGAAGACAACATCTTCTGGCGCCGCATCAAAGATGATCCTGATGGTCGTATCGAGGCTGCGGGCGCGGATTCGCTCGAAGCTACGAAGAGCGTCATACTTGGACGGCACATCATTCACTCAGTCACAAATCCAACTGCGAAGTGTACCGGTGCGATTCACGTCTACCGTGGCAACTTTTTCGCGGAGCATCGCAGCGAATGGGATCCTGAAGAACTCGTTGAGAGGCCGTATGATGTAGAGAAGAACATGCTGTTGTTCGAAGAAGCGAATGCTGTGATGAGCTGACGCCTTTCGATTGCGGCCCGCGGCAGACAAAAGGGCTGGAAGTCGCGACGAAACTGCGCGACAAGCCTTATGACAAGCCGTCGGTTGATGGCCTTGGCCGACCTATGGTTGCCGTTGACCGCACTGGCCGATGCGCGTGATCGGTTACGAGGCAATGCCAGTATGCGCAATGTCTACGAGACGCGCTTTTTGGTGTTAGAGCTGAACCAACTACCCATCCAGGCGATGACGCCGTGTGATCGACCACGCTATAATCCCGGTTTTGTTGCGCTCTGCAGGAGCGCGGTCAAGTTTGAGTTCATCACGTATTGGGATCAGCGGTGGGAGCAGCAAGATGTTCCTATAGCCTTGCCCAAGATGGTCGGGATAGAAAGACTCTCTTCCGGTTAAACCATGTATGATGTTGGGGGCGAGATCCGGCAAAGCATAGAAAACGAACTCACCAACACTGCGAGCCAGCCAGGATTCGAAACCTTGCTTGTTACCGCGAAACGGATAATTGAGGCTGTCGCCACGACATCTCTTAACAAAATCGGCCAGCATCTCTCTGTCCCATCCAGGAAACGAGACGGCCGATTGGTCGGCGAACCTGGCAGACGCTTGTAACCAATCATGCCGCATTGTCTCGTCGACAAATTGGGCTGCCTGTTCGCAAGCCCATTTCGCAACGGCAGCCTCCGGATCACGAATGACGACGCCGGGATGCTCGCCGGCTCCCCCGCCGATAACGAGTTGATCCGGTCGGCATGCAAAATCTTGAGGATGGCTTTCCGATCCTTCAATAACTTCCAATGGGCGATAGACTGGAATTCTGCTAGCAAACAGGCCGACCAGTTCATGGCGAAAACTGTCGATGTAACTCATAGAATACTCTGTTTGTGGGTAGGAGTGGATTAGGTCGTTTGGGTCCCGCGCTTCTTCAAGCCAAGATAACCAAGCATACAGAGCGCAAATATTGCGATGTTTCCTACAAAGTCCAGCAGCATCCAGTTCGTAAACATCTCGACGACAAAGACGAAATAGTAGTTAAACACAAAGAACGGCAGTGACCCGACAATTCCAACAACGAGAAACGTCTGCGCGGTGAAACGTGACAAGGCCATCACGAGACCACCTAAAACCGCCTGTGCTCCAAAACAACCCATTATGACGGTTGTGACAGGAGCTTCTGTGTTGAACTCGGGCCGGATACCAATCTCTAAAACATGAGATGGAAAGAGCAGCGCCCAACTGCCCAGGCTTATGAAGACGAATGCTAAGAGCCTCTGGATGTGAAGTGGGTCCATAGCCTAACCTCCGAACTTTCGTTTATGATGGCAAACGTCCTGAGCAAGCATGTCGCTTCGAAGTCATGCGCGTCGAGCCTTTGGAACTTGCTCAAACTGCCAGATCTCTACAAGGCTTGTCGTCAAAAGTCCTGAGAGGAACGTGAAAGTTTCCTCAACGGCGTTCAGACCAAGTCATCTTGACCATCACTCTTTGCGTGATGGTCGTGTCGAGAGCATTGTCAATGGCTTGACGTCACCCACATCACCACTCGATCTGATAGAACAGTTGCTAGGTGGAGGAGGTACCTACAATCGATGCTCGTTTGCTCCGAACGGTAAAGCACTACTGTCAATGAAGATGCCCAAAAGCACGTGTCGAAGCCCCGCGACTAACTCCATCTTATTTCCTTGTCTAGGAAACTCATCCCAAACACCATCTCGGTGAGCGGGTTGAGTGTTGGATACAGGGTCGTTGTTGTCGGAGGCAGCTAGAGGTCGCGATCACACCAATCCAGAACGGCATGTTTGGAGAGTCTAAGAACCGCAGACCACTCAGTCAGTTTCTCAAGGCAATAAGAAAGAAAAATCTCAACGGCTGCTTGACCCTCACGTAACGTCAGGCCCTATAAGCTGGCCATGCAAGAACAGATTGAGGAATATTCAGTAGGTCAATTGGCACGTCTGTCGGGCGTGACGGTGCGCACACTGCATCACTACGACGAAATCGGTTTGCTGACCCCAATACGGTCCTTATCGAATGGGTATCGCCGGTACACACGGGCCGAGGCCTTGAGGCTGCAAGAGATCTTGTTCTATCGCGATGTTGGCCTGTCACTCACGGAGATACGTGATCTCCTCGACGGATCAACGGATGCGGTGGAGAGATTGGTGCGCCATCGAGATCGCTTGCGCGATCATGTGCGCAAAACCTCTGAAGTCATTGACACGCTGAACACCACAATCGCGCATCTCAAAGGAGAGTGTGACATGGCTGTGAGTGAACTCTATAGACCCTTCTCTGCCGAAAAACAGGCTGAATACGAAGCCTGGCTGATTGCGGAGTATGGGCCCGATATGGTTGAGAGGATCGCCCAATCAAAGTTTTCGATATTGCAACTTGATCAGGGCATCGAGGGCGCAATGGAACAGCTGAAGGACTTGGAAACCCAATTGGTTGATGCCTACGAAGACGGCTGTTCTCCAATGTCCGATCATCTCCATCCGCTACTCGAAAAACACAGAGCATTTGTGAGTCAGATGTGGGGCCGTGAATGTGATGCAGCCGGCTACGAAGGTTTGGCCGGTCTGTATACATCCAACGTCGACTTTGTTGCGCGTTACGAAGCACTGAGCAGCAGGTTCTCGAAGTGGTTGCCAGCAGCAATGAGAGCTCAAGCAACGCGCTTGCGGAGTGCAGATAGAGTCACCCCACCTTTACAAGAGTAACCGATCGCGGTCGTATCGGACGAAAAGGACGGGCCGCTTTGGAGCTGCGCTACTGCAGAGGCGGAAGCAATGCTTATTCGACTGGGTCCACATCTCTGACAGCCACTGGCCGAGCTGGTGTCCCGGTCAACGTCGATGGCGGCCCAAACCGGGGGGCAGCGCGGTACAAAAGCTCGTTTCTAGGGGGAATAGAGGCATGCCACGATCCTGGCAGATCAAGTAACCTCTCAGCTTTCGGACTGGCTGAGTGAGTGACCAGTTGATTTTTCTGCTGATTAGGATCGGACGCTGATCCTGATCCATCAGATTCGCGATTGCGATAACTCCAAATCTAGGCTGCTTCAGTGCCTTCGTTGCGTGCACGGACGACATCGCTGATTTGCGAAGGTAGCAGGGTCCAGTCGACCGGTTTGACCAGCATCAGATCTGCGCCGAGCCTGTTCACTTCTTTGGCGGCTTCCTCATCATCGCGCGAGGTAATGACGACAACGGGCAGGTCGCTTAGGCCGGACGTGCACCTAATGTACGAAAGCAGACGGAAACCGTCGTTTTGTGGCATCGAAAGATCGAGAACAGCCAGGTCATACGTCTGATCGAGAAGATTGCCGAGAGCATGTGCACCATCGTGCGCCATATCTATCCGGGCAGCATTTGGTGCTAAGGCCGACTCCGCCAGATTGAGAAATGTGAAATCATCGTCTGCAATCAGGATGTCCAAATTGCGCGCGAGAGGAGGCTTAACTTTCTTGTCCAATCGAGTACCGCCCATGCCAGTTGAAGTCGCTATCTACTTCTTGTCGTCGTGAGATATTTGCGCTGGTCCCTACGACAACTTGGCAAATCGCATCGTTGGGATTTAGAAAATGCTTCGACATCAATTTGAACTTGGAATTCTAGTCGTCGAGATCAAACCAAACAATCAAGTCGGCTTGGCTTGATAAACCAAGTATGAAGTCGGCAACATATTGTTTCAAATTTGTACAGTTAGGTGCGAAAGCACCGTTGTTTGCCGGGATCCTCAGGGAAGTTACTCTTGTCCATCCCAGCGCTGGCCGCAAGAAACGGTGTTGCGGAACAAACCAGCCGATTATTGGCGCATGCCTGAAGCCGAGTGAGCTGCAGGTCTTGTCAATTCGCTAAACTTTGACAGCTCTCGCGTCGTCTGGTCCATAGCATCCTTCAGAGCAAGCCTTCTGGCTTGGGTCAGGGAAGCGATGCCCTCTCTTGCTTCTGTTTCGATAACATCACAGAGGTCCCCAACAGCCAACGCACCCACGTTACGGCTTAATGATTTCAAGGCATGCGCAGCAGCAGCGACCGTTTGACAATCCGTCGTGTCGGTGAGCTGCAGAAGCTGTTGCAAGGCCTTTGGCGCATGCTCGGCATAGAGACCAATGATACGTTCCACCAGGTTGTCACCGTCACGTTGCATCTCGGAAATGCCGGCAAGCACGTCCAAGTCCAGGATTTGAGGCAGATTATTTTGTTGGTTGCTACGTCCTCCTGCGTCTGTCTGTTCAGGGTTGGTGGACTGCGACGCGGCGCAGCCTTCGTCGTGATCGCTGCTGAAAAGAAAGTCCGACAGCGCGTTCTGGAGCGAACCGAGCGTGAACGGTTTCGTCACGCAGGCATCCATACCTGATTGCCGCCAGAGATTTGCTTCCGAACCGTAAGCGTGTGCGGTCAGGGCTATAATTGGTGTTCGAGGACTTTGGGTTTGTTCCTCATACTGCCTGATGCCTGCGGTCGCTTCGTAACCGTCGAGGACGGGCATGCTCACATCCATAAAGACCACATCATAGGCCTCTTGCCGGTATGCGCGCACAACTTCACCACCGTCTTCGACGCAATGAGTTTCAATACCCATGCGCTCCAGCGCTTCGCTCAGGATCTCCCTGTTGACCGGATTGTCGTCAGCAGCAAGAGCACGAACACCGTCATATCGCAGGATGGGAGATGATTGGGCCGATGGCGCTTCCGTCGCCAGCTGTCGTACGGCATGCCGTCCCTCGGACATTGCTTGAAAGAGTGGCCGCAGCTCTGCCAATGATAGCGGATATGATACCTCAAGATCGCAAACGGACTTCGAGGTGCCGCTGGGGCCTGTCGCGTTGTTAGGCAAGCTAATTCCAATGACAATCTCCGGCCGCGTCAGCCCCTCACCAGAATTGAGAATGCGGCACGTCTCGACATCTGCAAACAGGATGTCAGGCGATGCTGACAAGCTCAGGGCGGTATCCTCATCGTCATAGCACGTGACGGAGTAACCAACGTCTCCAAGATAAGTCTCGAGGGCAGTCCTGGTGGCACCTGGCTTGTGAAGCACGACGGCCGTCTTGGCCTCATGGGGTATATCTGTGCCCCAATGTTCCCGATCCGGCTTGCTGTTTAAAGGAAGCGCCAAGGTGAATGTGCTGCCCTGCCCCAGAACACTTGAGGCGCGCAGATCGCCGCCCATCGCATCTGCGAGTTTCTTGCAGATGGAGAGGCCAATCCCGGTGCCGCCGTAGTTTCGCGATACAGCACTGTCGGCCTGCACGAACGAACCGAATATGTTATCAAGTTTATCCGTCGCGATGCCTATCCCTGTATCTTGGACACTGATCTCGATATGTCGTTCAAGCCCCTTTGCTCCGCTTGCCTCAAGCACGTCCATGCGCACAAGGACATGTCCGGCTTCAGTGAATTTCAGAGCATTGTTGATGAGGTTGGCCAGAATCTGATTGAGGCGGACTAGATCACCTGCAATCGCGTTGGGAACAGCTGGTGAAATGTACGCGCAGAGGTCAACACCATTGTCGTTGGCACGCTCCCAGAACAGCTGCAGGACATCATCGGCCAGAGTTGCCAGCTCGACCGGCTGCTGTTCCAGCTCCAGCTTGCCAGCCTCAACTTTGGCGAGGTCCAGGATGTCATTGATGATGGCGAGCAGGCTACGACCAGACCGCATAATAATCTCGGCGTATCGCTGTTGCCGTGCAGGCAATTGGGCACTTGTTAAGAGCTCAGCCGTTGCCAGCATGCCATTCATAGGCGTGCGAATTTCATGGCTCATTGTCGCAAGAAAATCAGACTTGGCAGCGTTGGCCCGATCTGCCTCCTCCTTGGCAACAACCAGATCAGCGGTCCGTTCCTGAACAGTGAGCTCTAGTTTGTCGCGATGTTCGGTAAGCGCGTGATCGCGTGCCTCGATCTCAAAGAGCATTGCGTTAAATGCATCGACCAGATCACCAGTCTCGTCACTACTCTGGCGCTCGGCGCGATAGCTGAAATCATGCGCGCTTTGAACATGCTTGGCGGCAGACGTAAGCGCAACGATCGGTTCAGCAATGCGTCTTTGAAGATAGCTGGACGCCAGCATTCCAAAGATTGCCGCAATGATGCCAAACAGAAGAGACTGACCAATGCTGATCCAAAGTGCATTCTGCAGGTCCGAGAGATCAACGATGATCTCGAGAGCACCAATAGGCTGGCCACGGTGGACAATGTCTGCTCGGAATGGATAGGCGCCAAAGTATATTGCATCGAGTGGACCGAACGAGCCGACGGCGGTCATGCCTTGGTCGCCACGCGAGATCAGTATTCCAGTTCCGATTTCGTAGACCAATCCGCCTTCGTTCGTCAGAACACGAGCGTAATTAACAGACTTGATCCGACCGATCGCGTTGAGAGCAACCGCAATTCCTCGCTGATTGCCGGCGGCGAGCTCTGGCGCAAGCGGCACTGCCAGCGCTGCGGCAATACCGGTAATCTCATTCTGCTTGGCCTGAAAATGCCGATTAGCCTCACGCCATGCCGACGCTAATGATGCCAGCATGACGCCGCAGATCACTGCTACGCCGACTGTCACAACGAGCTTTTTCCGGATGGAATTATTTCTAAAAACAGGCACGCCCGGTGTGTTCTTTTACGCAGTTGCACTCCAACTTAAGGTAGCCGCATAAGGTAAATAAGGTGTAATTTACAAATTAGAAACTATTCTCATGAGGGGAAATTTAATCAAACCACGACAAAGATAGAACGGTATCATAGTTGAAGCGGATATCGTCGTGATTGCATCTGGTCGAAAAGCTGTTAATGCCAGCACACATGTCATTTGTGTTGACGATGATCCCATCCTTAGGTCGCTAATTTATTCGAAAATCGGTTCTCTGGTCGGTAAGTTCGACGAGGCTGAAGACGGTCTTCAGGCCTGGGGAAAATTCAAGCAAAGCCACTATGATCTCGCGTTCATTGATTTGGAAATGCCAAATCTTGACGGCTTCAACCTCATTCGCTGCATTCGGGGCAACAAGGCAACCCAACACATGCCAATTGTTGTTGTCTCCTCGCGCGAAGACTCAGAAGCAATCCGGACCGCTCTACAAGCCGGTGCCAGCAGCTATTTAGTCAAGCCCATCAACTGGAGCCTCTTTCAGCCGATGGTCTCTCAGCTGCTTCGGTTGGCTAGCATGGCTCGCGAGCTGGACGAACTGAAGTCGCAAACAGACTCCTCGCGTGGCCAGGAGAACACCTCTCCCTCGAAAGTTGTCTGGGCCCTGGAGGGAAATCTGAAGAAGATCTCCGATCTGGCTGCAAGGGCGCGTACAACTAATGATACCAAATTGATGACCTGTTGCTTGTCCGAGATCTCGATCATTGCCGAAGGGGCGATGTCGTCACTGCGACACGAGGATGATCAAATGAGCAATGTCGACGGGCAAATCACTGGATCGGGACGAGCGACCGCATAACTCTTCACGTCGAATAGTTTCGAAACAGTTCTTCATGTTGCGCTAATATTGTTCCTATTCATACAGTATTTTCACAAAATAATTTTGAATACCTGCCGCATTTTAGCTGTGCAATTAACCTGTGATCAACAGGACTGATCAAATCTGCTGCGAACACGAGCTTACCCCTCAGGCTCTCTCACGGCGGTTCTCTTGAGCATTGCCGGCGATTCGAGGGGCGGGCGCAATCGAACCAGAGAACGTTACTTTGATGCAGTGCCGCACGTCAGCATTAGCGACCTTTTCCAGATGCCGATCGGGATCAATAGCCCTTATCGCGGCGGCTGGTATTCCGCTCATGCTTTTGATGGCCAGCGGCGCCATTGACTTCGCTTACATATATAAGCAGCGCAGTGTCCTACAGTCTGCAGCAGATTCAGCAGCCATCGCCGGTGCTCGCGGTCTCAGCATGAGCGATGCCAAGCGCGAGAACGTAGCTGAAGTTGTCAAAGTCGTCGTTGGTGATTTCGTTAAGAACAACAAGGCTTCGCGGACCGGTGGACTCGCCACTGCAACGAAGGTGAGCGAATCCCCTCTTGAGGTCAGTGTCGACGTTGCGCAAAGCATTCCGACGTTCTTCGGAAAATTGTTCGGTATAGGCGATGTCAAAGTCACAGCTCACGCGACCGCACGCATCATCGGACAGCCTAATATTTGCCTGCTCGGATTGAACAGGTTTGATGGCGGCACCATCACCTTGGAGAAGGCCGCTCGACTGACTGGTGTCCAATGTGCCGTCTTCTCCAACTCCTCACATAACGATTCAATCAAATCGAAAGAGGCGTCCCATTTGAGTGCCTACAACACCTGCGCGCGAGGCGGGTTTGAGGGTGACAAGCGCAACTTCAATCCATTGCCAATGGTTGACTGTCCTGGGTTTGAAGACCCCCTCTCCGGGCGCCCGGAACCGGCGTCAAGCGGGTGCACATTCAAAGATCCTGTTGAAATAGAGTCTGACCGGAACCTGCAGCCCGGCATATACTGCGGTGGGCTCTACGTGAAAAAGTCCGCCAAGGTAACATTGTCGCCCGGCCTATACGTCATGAAAGATGGCCCGCTCGTAGTGACGGACGAAGCGGAGCTTAATAGCAATGGCGCGGGTATCTTCTTCACCGGCAACGGCGCCGACCTTCTTTTCGATCGGGATACAACGATCAAGATGGAAGCACCGAAGAGTGGTACGATGTCGGGCCTCTTGTTCTTTTCCTCTCGAAAGATGGCAACAGAGACCTTTAAGATCCTGAGCAATGACGCTCGTACGCTCATCGGAACAATCTATCTGCCCAATGGTCGCCTCTTGGTCGAAACTGAAAACCCAGTCGCAGACAAATCCGCATTTACCGCTGTCATTGCTGACACTGTACACCTCATCGGAAAACCAAATCTGGTGCTGAACACAAATTACAACCAAACAACCGTTCCCGTTCCCAATGGCATTCGGGGTGTTGGTCAGCCAGTTCGGCTTTGGAAATAGTGCTGTCGGCGGCCGTGCTGCAACGATCCGGTCGAGCAGGCTCGGTTCGATAAAAGTTCCCAACCGCTAAGCTGACCAATCAAACGGTGCTGGTTTGCCACCAACAGCTTGGCATATGTCAATCGATCACTGGCAATTCCGCAAGTGTTGGACTTATGCTATGGGCGAAAGCGTTTTGCTCAGGGCCGCCAGCATTTTGGGAACTGCCGTATGTCCACCTCAGACCTTCAACCGCCCACCGTCGATGTTGTCATTGTCGGGGCCGGTTTCTCTGGCCTGTACCTCCTCCACCGCTTTGAGAAAGAGGGCTTTTCTGTTCGTTGCTTCGAGCGCGGGGAGGGAATCGGAGGGACTTGGTACTGGAACCGCTATCCCGGCGCACGTTGCGACGTGGAGAGCATGCAGTATTC
>JBCDBQ010000024.1:0-24366 GCA_039183375.1 Pseudomonadota bacterium | reverse complement strand
GCGTCGAAATCACGCGATTGCGATGTGGTTTTGCCATAAAGCGTAGTAGTGCATGCGAAGCCAAGCAGCTATAACGTCACCGCAGCACCGCGCTGGGGCGCCTCGGGCGCCGTTCGCATGGCGGAAGCAAGGTTTAGGTCCGACCGTGCACGAGATAATATTTACGCCGGCGCTCCGGCGGCGCGGAATTGACAACATCTCGTGAGGAGGACTCACTATGACCGCGCAAGGCCAAACCTCGCTCGACAGCTTCAATTGTAAAAAGACGCTTACCGCCGGCGGCAAATCTTATACTTACTACTCATTACCCGACGCAGCCGCGAACGGCCTCGGAGATATTGCTTCTCTTCCCTACTCTCTCAAGGTTCTGCTTGAGAACCTATTGCGCAACGAAGACGGTCGCACAGTCACTAAAGACGACATCATCGCGGCTGCCAAGTGGACGGAAACTAAAGGCAAAGCCAGTACGGAAATAGGCTTTCGCCCAGCGCGTGTGTTAATGCAGGACTTCACTGGTGTTCCGGCTGTTGTGGATCTCGCCGCAATGCGCGACGGAATGAACAGCCTTGGCGGCGATCCCCGCAAAATCAACCCGCTTGTGCCAGTCGACCTCGTCATTGACCATTCAGTCATTGTCGACGCGTTTGGCAATGAGAGCGCTTTCGCCCGCAACGTTGAACTGGAGTATGAGCGCAACGGTGAGCGCTATAATTTCCTCAAGTGGGGCCAGAACGCATTCAATAACTTCCGCGTTGTCCCACCGGGCACCGGCATTTGCCACCAGGTCAACCTCGAATATCTCTCGCAAGTCGTCTGGACCCGCGAAGAAGGCTCCGAAACTATCGCTTATCCCGACACCGTTGTCGGCACTGACAGCCACACAACCATGGTCAATGGCCTTTCGGTCCTTGGATGGGGCGTCGGTGGTATTGAGGCCGAAGCAGCAATGCTGGGCCAAGCTCAGTCGATGTTGGTGCCCGAAGTGATCGGCTTCCGTCTCACAGGCAAAATGAAGGAGGGCATCACCGCCACTGACCTTGTACTGACGGTCACCCAGATGCTGCGCAAAAAGGGTGTTGTGTCCAAGTTCGTCGAATTCTATGGCCCTGGCCTTGACGCACTAACCCTTGCAGACCGCGCAACAATCTCGAACATGGCACCTGAATACGGCGCCACATGCGGCTTCTTCCCGGTTGACACCGAAACCATGCGTTATCTGCGCATGTCGGGCCGCGAAGATGACCGCTTGGCACTCGTTGAGGCCTACACCAAAGCGCAGGGTTTGTTCCGTGATTCTAACGCCGCAGAGCCAGAGTTCACCGACACACTGGAGCTTGATCTGGCTGATGTCGTGCCTTCAATTGCCGGCCCGAAACGTCCCGAAGGCCGAATTTCACTAGGCGACGTCAAATCCGGCTACGCCACGGCACTGGAAAACGAGTACAAGCGCCCGATCGCCGAACTCGAGAAGCGCCATGCAGTGGCCAACCAAGAGTTTGATCTCGGCCACGGTGATGTCGTCATCGCAGCGATCACGAGCTGCACCAACACATCCAACCCTAGCGTTTTGATTGCAGCAGGCCTCCTTGCACGCAACGCGGTGGAGAAGGGCCTTACCGTCAAGGATTGGGTCAAGACATCTCTCGCACCGGGGTCGCAAGTGGTTGCTGCCTATCTCGAAGAGGCTGGTCTTCAGCCCTATCTCGACCAGCTTGGCTTCAACTTGGTTGGCTTCGGCTGCACAACCTGCATTGGGAACTCCGGCCCGCTACAGCAAGATATCTCCCGCACGATCAATGAGAATGGACTGGTCGCATCAGCAGTCCTATCAGGCAACCGCAACTTTGAGGGTCGTGTCAGCCCGGATGTTCAGGCGAACTATCTGGCCTCGCCACCACTCGTTGTCGCCTACGCACTAGCAGGAACGGTCAACAAAGATCTATCGAGCGAACCGATAGGCAATGGCAGCGATGGTCAGCCGGTCTACCTCAAGGACATCTGGCCTTCGAACCATGAAGTCCAGCAACTCATTGCTGAGAACATTACCAATGAGATGTTCAAGTCGAAGTATGGCAACGTCTTCGAAGGTGATGAGAACTGGAAAGAAATCAAGACCTCAACTGGCCTGACATACACCTGGGACTCGAGCTCTACTTATGTGCAGAACCCACCGTACTTTGAAGGCATGACCAAGGATCTCCCCGAGCTGAATGATATTGTCGGCGCACGCATCCTGGGCTTGTTCGGGGACAAGATCACAACCGACCATATCTCTCCGGCCGGTTCGATCAAAAAGGAAAGCCCCGCAGGCGACTATCTGCTAGAGCGGCAAGTGCGTCCGCAGGACTTCAACCAATACGGCACACGTCGCGGCAACCACGATGTCATGATGCGCGGCACCTTCGCCAACATCCGCATCAAGAATCATGCTGCCAAAGAGACCGATGGCTCCGTGAAGGAAGGCGGATACGCCGTGCACTACCCATCGGGTGACCGCATGTACATCTACGATGCGGCGATGCGTTACCGCGACGAGGGCGTGCCTCTCGTTGTGATGGCCGGTGTGGAGTATGGCAACGGATCCTCCCGTGACTGGGCAGCCAAAGGCACCAACCTGCTGGGTGTTCGGGCGGTGATTGCCGGCTCCTTTGAGCGCATTCACCGTTCAAACCTTGTTGGGATGGGTGTGGTTCCATTTACGTTCATGGATGGCCAATCCTGGGAAGGCCTAGGCATCAAGGGCGATGAGCAGGTAACCATCCGCGGCTTTGATGGTATCGAGCCACGCAAGGAGATGGTCGCTGAGATCACCTACGGCGACGGCACCAATAAGGAAGTGCCGATCCTCTGTCGGATCGATACGCTGGATGAGCTCGACTACGTCAAGAACGGCGGAATTCTCCATTACGTGCTGCGTAATCTCGCTGAAGCGGCATAACCGAAAAAAGCACTCTCTAGGGATCCAACATCTCAGAGTCAGACGCACGAGGGCCGGTGATCAATTCGTCGGCCCTTTCTATTTCGTGATCGGCGTCACCCATTCGTGACTTTCAATTGAATCGCGAAATCCAGATATTACGACGTAGTAGATTTCAATCATCTGGAGAATGATGCTCATGCGAAGCATGGCAATAAGCTGGCTCGCGCCGTTCATTGGCGGTCTCGTGATCGCCGGTGGTCTCGCAAGTGCACAACAAGCCCAGCACCCGGCTCCAACGCTTCTGGAGCTCTATACCAGCCAGGGTTGTTCTTCGTGCCCGCCAGCCGACAAGCTCATACAGAGCTATGCCAAGCGCCGTGACATCGTCGCCCTCTCCTTCAATGTCGACTATTGGGACTACCTCGGCTGGAAGGATACGCTCGCAAGGCGCGAGTATTCTAAGCGCCAACGCACCTACGCCATGAAACGCGGCGACGGCGAGGTCTACACTCCCCAGATCGTTGTGAACGGTGTCACGCACGCCGTCGGCAGTATGCGCCGTCGCGTTGATCGCGCCATTTCAATCGCCAATGACGGACGCGGCAAACAGAACGTTCCGCTGACGGTGACCCACAAAAATGGAAAACTGACCGTGAGTGTCGGCGGCCAGCAGCCCGTCGCCATTCCGCGCTCCGCCACTGTCTGGCTTGCTACCGTTCGCAGCAAAGTCACGGTTCCGGTGAAGCGTGGAGAAAACCATGGCCGCACGCTAACCTATTACAACGTCGTTGACCGTTTGACTCCGATCGGCATGTGGTCCGGCAAGCAGACTGTCATCGAACTCAAGGATGAGGATGTCCTACAGGGCAAGGCCGACAATTGCGCCGTCCTCGTCCAACTCGGCAAAGGTGGACCCATCGTTGCCGCACGTTGGATGACATCCGCGAGCTAGTTCGGAAACTCAGCCTCGTACAGTTATTGGCCCGCCAGGCACAACTGGCGGGTCTTTTTGCACCGACCATCGGACAAGCATGGTTACCCATTACCAGGACGAGCAGCGCTAACGAATAAAATGGATCGGATCTAGCACATCCAGGAATCAGCCCCCCTCCCAGCGCACTCCCAAACCACATGCTGAAACGAGAAACGCGTGATCCCGGGGGAAGGATCACGCGCTAGGCTCGGGGGTAGTGAGGAGAGGCCCAATCCGGGGAGAGAAGGCTCGGGGGACTAGGGGGGCTGAGATCCGAGACTAACCGAACTGGGCCAAACCTGTAATGATATCTATTTAGCGAGCCTTTGGGGCAAACGAAGGTTGAGACTGTGGCCGTTCCGTGAATTTTGTTGCCGTTTATTACAATTTGTACATGTTCAGATTCTGCGGGTTGCAGACTTGCTAAACACAGCACTTGCAATCCATCCTTTCCGCATAGAACATGGTGTATGAACGTACCATGAAGGAGGCGCTGGTGAGCGAAACCGATCCAATAGCCCTTCGCCCGGTTCAGCCGGGCGCCACACTCAACCAAATTTCTGGCAATAGCTCGAGCCGCCAAAGCTCCAGGCCGGTCTGCTTTACCAGACAAGAACTCCAAGACATTCTGAATGTTTACGGTCGCAACGTTGCCGCCGGTGAATGGCGCGATTACGCAATCGATATGGGTAAAGAGAAAGCGACGTTCTCGATTTTCAGGCGAACCAGCGAGATGCCGCTCTATCGCGTTGAAAAGAATCCGAAGCTTGCACGAAAGCAGGGTGCGTTCAGCGTGATCACGGCAACCGGCCTGATACTGAAGCGCGGTAGTGATCTGCGCCGGGTTCTTAGCGCAATCGACAAGAAGCGTCTGACATTAGTTGGCGACTGATCGCGTTCTGGCTCGAATGGCCGCGCGCTTCCATTCACTTGACCTCAAAAAGAATAGGGCCCTCGAAGGGGCCCTAAACTTTTATATCAGCTGTGTCCCAACCGGCTATTCGCGGTTACCGAACAGCGACAGCAACATGACGAACATGTTGATGAAGTCGAGATAGAGGCTCAGAGCACCCATGATGGCTGTCTTCGCGGCCATCTCAGCATTGCCGGCAACCTCGTAGTAGCCGTCTTTGATGCGCTGGGTGTCGTAAGCGGTCAGACCAGCAAAAACCAATACACCAATCACGGAGATTGCGAACTGGAGTGCCGATGACTGCAAGAACAGGTTAACCAGCGCTGCGATCACAATGCCGATGACACCCATAATCAGGAATGAACCCCAACCCGAGAGGTCTTTCTTCGTAGTGTAGCCGTAGAGGCTGAGGCCAGCAAAAGCCGCGGCACTAATGAAGAACACCTGCACGATTGACTGGTGTGTGTAGACGATAAAGATCGACGACAGAGATGCACCCATCACTGCTGCGAAGATCCAGAACATCATCTGCGCCATTCCCGCACTCATGCGGTAGACCATGGCCGATAGACCAAACACGAACGCGAGCGGCGCCAGCATCAGTACCCACTTCATCGGGCTCATATAGAGAGCAGCACCGAGTTCAGTGAAATACATGCCGCGCTTAAGACCGTAAGCAGCGCCAGATGCAGACTTCGCAGCAAGTGCTGGGTCAGTCGTGATCGTCTGTGTAAATAGGAAGTAAGCAACGATCCCCGTCAGAGCCACACCGGCAGCCATGTAATTGTAGACGGTGAGCATGTACGAGCGAAGACCTTCGTCGACGACCGCACCCTGTGCCGGGGACGAAGCATGTGAATACTGCTTGTCGTACTGAGACATTTGTTCCCGATTCCTTCAAACTGTTGTCGCCTGATAGACGTGCATCCAATATGTCGTTATCCGAGCCGAATTTCAAGAATGTCCTCGATCAGATTTTTCTATCAAAAACAAGACACGAAGGCCAACACCATAACTTTAGGAATTGTTTAATGATCAGGCTGTTTGCTGCAATTCCGGTCCCAACTGAGATTTCAGATGGCCTTTATCGCCTCCGCCGACCGATTCCTGGCACACGCTGGACAGAGCAGAGTGACTATCACCTAACCCTTTGTTTTGTTGGTGATATCGACAATCGCCAAGCGGCTGAATTTGCCGATGAGTTAAGCCGAATCGAGATGAATCCGTTTCCCTTGAAGATCTCTTCACTCGATGTATTCGGCGGAAATGACCCCCATGTGCTATGGGCCGGCTTGGCGCCAAGCGCAGAATTGGACGATCTCCACAGATTGGTTAAGGGCGCGGCGCGTTCCGTTGGCCTAAAACCGGATAGCAAGCCTTTCAAGCCGCACATCACCCTTGCTCGTCTACGCAACCAACCGGCAGGAGCAATTGAGAGGTTTCTGCACCAGAACGTCGCTTTGCGAAGCTCTGAATTCACGGTTGACCATTTCGCACTGTATTCGGCAAAGCCTCGCACAGGCGGAGGGCCTTACGTTGTTGAAGAGCGCTTTCCACTGCTACCAGGGTTGTACCTGGAGGATGAAGATGAATACGACTACTCGTGATGAGATGCTGAACCGCCCTACGAATTAGGAAAACACCGATGACCAGTAAACTGACAGGCGACACTCGAGCAGCAGCACTTGCATCATTAACTGACTGGAGCGAAGTCGAAGGACGCAACGCAATCTCCAAGAGTTACAAGTTCAAATCGTTCACAGAGGCCTTCGGTTTTATGACTATGGCAGCAATCGAAGCTGAAAAAGCTGACCATCATCCTGAATGGTTCAACGTCTACAATCGCGTAGACGTTACCCTGTCTACGCATGATGCCGGTGGGGTGACAGAGAAAGACATAAATCTGGCACAGAAAATGGACGCACTCGCCTAGAAGGCGCGGACTAACTGCCATCGCCCGGCCAGAGGAATTTGGGACCAGGTCCATAAACGCCGTTCCTGGCGTCAGCGCGCCTTCTCCCGCGTTGCTTCGAGGAAGCCAACTTGCGGTCTGTCGCCCTCTTGTTCGCAATCGAGACAGTTATGCGGTTGGCTGTAGCATAAGGATCTGGCACCCCACCCCTAACACTGCCATTTAAATACGGGTTTTCACCATCAACCGCGGAGGCAGCGATTTCCGCCTGTTTGACGTCGCTTGCCACCTTGTCCAGCACCCGGTCATTCAGTGCAACCTGTGGTGCAGGGGAAGCATACATGGCATGACGGGCTCGTTCCTCGGGCGACCAGGGTGCAGGCCTGCAGATGCACTGGGGAACGTATTTCTTGCGATAGAGAAACGCGTTCTCGAGCTGCTTGTACGGTTTGCCTGAGATGTCACGCGCATGATTGATATCCGCAGTACTACTCGGCATGTAGTAGAGCTTGGTACTACCCTGACAACGGGCCTGACATTGATCAGCGTCGCTATGGAAGTTGCTCCGTCTCGACGAATGACTGATCGGAAAGTAGTAGCCGTCACATAGCCTGACACAAACCGTCCGATACTTTGACGACGGATAGCTCAGCTGCAGCTGCGGGGCATTTCGGTTGAGAAAATAGGGGTCGTTATTTGGGCGCGCAGGTTGCACTTTTGGCGGGGCAGGCGTTGTGAACCAGCCGAAGAAATTGCTCAGAACGCCTTGTGCTGATCCGCTTGGAACAGCGACAAACAAACCGGCGTAGAACGCCGCGATTGCAAGCACCATCGTCCGAAGACTGCAAATTTTACGCATACACTGGGAACCTACTCGGCATTCAATCACCTCCAGCAACCAGTGGTGGTTGCGGAAGGCAACAATACTGCCGAGAAGATAGTGGCTTAATCCAAATATTTCCTAAACAAGGCAGCAGAATTGGGACTCGTCTGATCGGCTTGTTTAAGCTTGGACAGCCCAACACTTATCCGCAATTCGCATTGTCTGGCGCATCCCGTACCGAATGATAGGCCAGCCGAACAAGCCTCACAGCGGGTCTCAGTTGTCGGAGCCGCCATACACTGCCCGCTTCCATTTGCGACTGCGCGATCTTGCGCGAACACGCGGCCGGTTAACGCGCTTGGGCTTGACGCCAAGACCCATGTAACTGCTACCGCGTACGCGGCGTCGCGATAACCCGGCACCCAGACCAGGAACCGGAACGCTGTATTTTCCGGCCAATTCTGCTGACAAGCCAGGTACGCGTTCTAAGGCAGCAAGCGATTGCTGGTTTCGCGCTGAGGGCGCTATAGCAATCGAGCGCCGTCGTCTGTAGCTCCTTCTGAACTTTCTGGCATCGATCTTTGCCAAGCGTCTGGCCTTCTTCTGCCAGCCAACGGTCGCGTAGACCTGGTGCGCCTTAACAGCATCAGGCTCCCAAGGGTGTGCGCGGCACTTACACGAAGGATCGTACTTGGTGCGATATAGGAAAGCCGTATCAAGTGATGAATACTCCCGCCCGGCCAGATCCGTCATCGTCTCCACACTGCCACCAAAGGTCGGGTACTTGAACAGCCGCGTTTCCGCTGAACAGCGGCTACTGCACGCGCTTACATCCTCACCGAACCGCGATCTGGTCGTGGACGCACTGATTGGGAAATAATAACCATCGCAAAGTCGGACACAAACCGTTCGGTATGTTCGAGCAACAGAAGCGATGGGCGAAGACACAGTCTCAACCTTGCGCTCGTACGGGTTGCGAGACCTCTTGAGGTCGCGAAATAACTTCCCGCTGTTAAGGTCTCGCACAAAGTCTGTCTCATCCAGAACTTTCGAGTAACGCTTGCGGGTATTGGCCGGAGCAACCGTGGCCGCTGCTGCCTTCTCAGTGGTAGCTCGGTCCGAGGTCATGGTCGCCAGACCTACCCCAACCATAACTGCCATATAGGACGCAATTCCTAAACCGGCAATCGAGCATGAAATGAAGACCGCACTCCGGCACGCACGGCTCTGCCAACTCCGGTACCCCATAATGGTCCCACATACGCAAAAACTTAAGAGAGTGTTACTTCCTAACCTAGAAGGGATCTTATTCCAACCACCTACAGCACTGATAACAGGAATGTTTTTAGTCCCCAGTGGAATAATATATTTTCCACCGGAGAGAACTCATTAGACGGTCGATTGCTATCTAGGCGCCAATCTCACCGCGCCATCCAGCCTGATGTTCACGCCATTAAGCATCACGTTTTGACAGATATCCGCGACCAATTGGGCATATTCATCTGGAGATCCCAGGCGCGATGGGAAAGGCACGCTCGCTGCGAGAGCATCGCGTGCCTCATCGGGCAGCCCGTCAAACATCGGTGTATGAAACAGGCCCGGCAAAATGGCATTCACCCGAACACCATCTTTTGAGAGATCACGTGCCAGTGGCAAAGTCATCGACTGCACGCCACCTTTGGATGCCGAATAGGCAACCTGTCCGATCTGACCTTCCTCGGCAGCAACTGACGCGGTTGAGACGATGACGCCACGCTCTCCGTCATCGTTCAGCGGATCCAGCGTAACCATGCCGGCCGCACTATTGGACATCATGATGAACGTACCGATCAGATTGATCTGGACGACCTTAGAGAACGAAGCGATGTCATGCGGCGTGATTGCTCCAGTTTCACGGTCTTTTCTCAGCAGGCGTTTACCGATCGCAATACCGGCACAGTTGACCAGGATCCGCTCTTGTCCGTGCGCGTCACGCACCGCCTTCAGCGCCGAAGCCACATTCGCTTCATCAGTCACATCACATTTCGCGAATACGCCACCGATATCCGCAGCGACGGCCTTACCCTGTTCCTCGTTCAGGTCGAAAACCCCAACTTTGACGCCATGGCTGGCCAGCCTGCGAGCGGTCGCTGCTCCTAGCCCCGACGCGCCACCTGTTACAACGGCCGCAATCCCTGATCCCAGTTCCATTCTCTTATCCTTCTAACCTTCAGCCCGAATGCCGGAGCGAAACCACAGCCAAGCCGTCCTTATACGGTGACAATCACCTTACCTTTCACGATCCGCTGGTCCAGAAGTCGGATTGCCGTACCTGTCTCCTCAAGGGGATAGGTGGCGTGGACATGCGGCTTCAACTTGCCCTCAGACACCCAGCGCAAGACCTGCTCCATATTTTCCCGATGCTGCCCTGGGTTTCGAACAACTTCCTGACCCCAGAAGACACCAACGACATCGCAACTCTTGAGCAGCATCAGATTAATTGGGAATTTCGGGATATCACCGGCAGCAAATCCGATCACCAGATAGCGCCCCATCCATGCAATGGCCCGCAGCGCCGGTTCGGCGTAAGGGCCGCCAACACAGTCATAGATCACATCCACGCCACGACCATCAGTCAGCGCCCGAAGCCCCTCTTTCACATCTGTCTCGGAATAGTTGAGTACGTCGTCTGCGCCATGTTGCTGGCAGACATCGAGCTTTTCAGCACTGGAAGCTGCAGCAATGACGCGTGCGCCCATCAGTTTCGCAATTTCTACTGCCGCCAGACCAGCACCACCGGAAGCGCCCAGAACCGCAACCGTCTCACCCGCTTGGAGACGCCCACGGTCTCGCAAACCGTGCATCGCCGTGCCGTAAGTCACGCTAATCCCGGCAGCGGTCACATCGTCGACGCCCTCCGGCATCTTGATAACGGTGCCCGCGTCGACCGCCATCTGTTCGCGTGCGCCACCCCAGCTCACGAAAGCGCAAACCTTATCGCCAACAACGTAACCTTGAACGTCGCCGCCAATCGCGAGAACTTCTCCCGCAATTTCTCCACCCGGCGAAAAAGGCAGCGGCGGCTTAAATTGATATTTTCCACGGGTCATGAGCGTGTCGAGAAAGTTCAATCCAACCGCACGGACGCGCACAATCACCTGGTTGGCCTCCGGCTTGGGCGGGTCAATTTCCGCCACTTCAAGCGCATCCGGACCATCAAGAGACTTGCATAAAAGCGCCTTCATATGTGACTCCCCTCAGTTCAATTCGTCACGTAGATCCGAGGCTTCGGACCAGAGACAATCAATTGCTGCTCGTCAGCCACACTAAGCACAAGGTTGGACAAAATGGTATCGGAGGCATGGCCGCCACAAGCTCGGGGTTATTTCGCCATCGGTGCGGAGCGGATATCCAAATCTCTCAATCTCGGGAACCTGATGCGATCGGCCCACGGTTTCGGTGCCAGTTTCACCTTTACCGTCGGGGCAACGTACAAGGCTCTTGAGGCGCAGGCCGATACGTCGAAGGGTGGACAGCACCTGCCGCACTACAATTGGTCAGACGTCGATGCACTTGCCCTGCCCCAGGGTTGCAAACTTGTCGGCATTGAGCTCCTTGATGACGCGATTGACCTGCCAAGTTTCCGCCACCCAATGAACGCGGCTTATGTTCTGGGGCCGGAAAAGGGTTCTCTTTCCGACGATATGCTGGGGCAATGTGATCACACCATCAAAATTCCAACGAGATTCTGCATCAATGTCGCGATGGCAGGTGCGATCGTGATGTACGACCGCGTGAAATCAATGGCGCGCTTTGCCGATCGTCCAATGCGCGAGGGAGCACCTCTCTCGAAACCCGCGAAACATCATCACGGCCAACGATTTATTCGCTCAACGGGGTGACAGACGGGGCCAACCCATTTTATACGCTCTTGGAAATTGTCGGGGCGGAGCAAAAGTCACGGAACCGCGAGGAACTCATGTCAAAAAAGATTACCCTGGGCGCAGCGCTCTACTTGATCGCAATACTGGCCAATTCAGTGGCATACGCACAGGATACAAAGGTCATTCAGAAGTTCAATGATTGGGTCCTGTACTCACATGCCGGCAATCCGGCCAACATTTGTTTTCTGACAGCTCAACCACGTGAGACCAAGCCAGCCGGCTATGCCAAGGAACGCAGCTATTTCTACGTTTCATCCTGGCCAGGTGACGGCGTGAAGGCCGAGATCAGCGTCAAAATCGGCAAGAACCTGCAGAACGGCAGCAAGGTGAACATTCAAATCGGTTCCTCGCGCTTCTCGCTCTTCACCAAGGGTGACAAGGCATTCGTCGAGGACCCCAATCAAGAGCTCAAGCTTATCGATTCAATGAAGCGGGGCAGCTTCATGTTCGTCCGCGGCACGACAGCTGACGGCACCGCAATTGAAGACGTCTATTCGCTGTCGGGCGTGACAGCAGCCGTCAACACGCTGAGCCAGAATGGCTGCGGCTGACACGTTTTTCTCGAAAGACATGAGTGGCTGGAAATCCGGTAAGCTAGCCACTCAACCGCGACGGCGTGCACTGCGCAATTGGACATAGAACGCGCCGTCTCCACCATGCCGTGGCCCGGCGCTGGTATAGCCCACAACCATTGACCGAAACTCCGGCTGCTCAAGCCAACTCGGCAACATGCGACGCAAGACACCACGATCACGGTCTGACGCATAGTCATCGCCTTCGGCATCATCCGGGCGCGCATAGCCCTTTCCCGTAATGATCAAGACTGTGCGGTAGTCCTTGCTCAACGCCGAATGAAGAAACCGGCGCAGGGCTGCATGGGCCTCATTCTGGCGCATCCCATGAAGGTCAAGACGGGCTTCCACCTGCAGACGGCCGGAATTCAGTCGGCGAATCTTGCGATCGTCGAACTGATTGAGATTTGGTGCGATTTTAGCGGGCGCAGGCGTCCGTTTTGGCCTCTCACCAACCGTAGTTTCTGGTGGCTTCTTTCCTGTCTTGTTATGCTCACTAACACGTTTTGTTTCACGTGAATCACCAGAAATCTCAGACTTGGCTGCTGTCTTACCAATGTGCTTTTGCCGGCCAAGCGGCTTCACGCTCTTACTGAATGCCTGCCAAAGCTCCTGATCTTCCTTATCGAGCCCACCCGAGCCCTTGCCGCGTTTTCTGGAGCCGGACGTCATGGGACACGAACTTCTCTTGGCAACAGCACGAATAGATTGCCGCAATTCTTCGTCTGACCGGCAGCCAAGCCTGCACTGTCTCCACTACCAAAGAAGATATCTCCCCGTTCAGGACCAACGATCGCTGATCCGACATCCTGTGCGATCATCAAGCGATGAAAGCGTTCAGAGCACCACGGACTATGCCCGAGGTCCTTCGAAGTCACGAAAACCGGTAAGCCGATCTGATGAAATGCCTGGTCAACGGCGAGACTACTGCCGGCCGTTAATGGAGTATCATAGACTCCAGTCGGCCGAACCTCGCTTTCGGGCCCCAGTTCCTTGAAGAAAACAAAGGATTCATTGGCCCACATAAGCTCCCGGCCGCGCTCGGGCTCGGAACGAAGCCAGCTGCCAAGTCGCGCCAAATCCATCTCATCGGCCGGGATCCACCCCTGCTCGATCGCCTGCTTACCAATCGACGTGTATGGGTGACCATTCTTACCATCATAACCAAGGCGAATCCGCTCGTTTGAGGCAAACTCCAGGATTCCAGAGCCTTGAATATGAAGGAAAAAAGCGTCCACCGGATCATCCAAATAGGCGAACTGTAAGCTTTGGTCATCGAGCACGCCTGTCTCGATTGCCGAACGGACCGGAAACGGTTCAAGTTGCGTGCCATTCAGCCTGGCATGCGTCAGGTTCTGGCCGCCAACATCCAATCGCAACTGCGCTGTGAGATCCACGAGATCGGCGGGACGCCGAAGCAATGGATACTTGAACTTGGCAGACTTCTTGCGGGACGCCTTTAGTACCGGTTCGTAGTACCCGGTAAGCAGACCGTTCCCTTCGCCATGGATCACCCGATGCGGTCGGAATCGTTGCTCGAAAAAGTGTCTGGCCGCTTGTTCCGAAGGTTCAGACTCGGCGAGCAGACGGGCCTCTTGGCAAAATTTGGCCAAGCTTTCGGCCCTGTCCGGTGCCGCAACCTTAGTGTCGTCTGGAGGATCGATAAATAAGTGCCGGCAGTCACCAAAGGCTGAAAGCGCTTCAAGTTGACCGCTGGCACGGTACCAATCGGCAATTTCAGCAAAATCCAAGGCCTCATAAGTTGCATTAGGCACTTATGAGGCCTCCTCGGTCAGCTAATCCATTCCAGCGCTCACAGGTCTCAACCCTTAGTGAGGAGCCTGCGTTGCTATCAACCGCCAATTGGGGTTTTGCGAGCTGAGATCGCGGGCAAACGTCCAGATGTCGGTGACTTCCATGACTCTTTGCGGATCGCCGCTGATCACTTCACCATCTTTATCGCGAGTAGCTGAAATCAACTGGCTCACGAACTTCATGGTGACGCTGGCCTCGCTACCTTTGAGATCAGCTTCAATAATGTCGGCCTTATTAATGCCAACGAAACTCTGGTCGACCTGCTCTTGCCGTTCCTCACGATCGGAAATAGCGCCCTCGAAGCCTTCAAAGACCTCATCGTCCAGCAGATCCTGCAGCAGGTTGCGATTGCCTTCCGCAAAAGCGGTAACGATCATCTCATAGGCCTGCTTGGCCCCTGACATGAAGTGATCAAGATCGAACGATCCGTCGCGCTGCACGATCTCAAGTAAAGCGTTCTCGATTTCGGAATTGCGGATGCCAAGATCACGCATGCGCTCCTGGAAATCCTCGCGGCTATCGTTGGTCTGTTGAACGGGTTGCATATCATCGTGCTCGCGCCGTGGCAGTGTCACGACTTTATCGCCGGCTGCGGCTGCCTGCTCCCGGGCCTGCCGTGCCCGCATTTGGCGGTCAATCCGCGCCTCATCTTCGTTGGTGCGGCGCCCCAGCACACTCCGTAGCTTCAGGATCACTATGATCGCCACCACCAGAGATAACAGTGTGACGATATCTATGTTGCCTTGCATGCTATTGGCTTTCTCGGAGGAGATTTACGTATTCACGTCTATGTAGGCCCGGAAGGAACAGTAATCCAGCCCGCCAAATGTCCTTCCAGCACATTATTATACGGTACGTCTAGAGAACTTAGATTATAGAAGTTAGCAAGCCAACCAATTCGTTGCCGGCGAACCTTGTTTCTCACGTTATCCTGATCCATCTCTAGTGTTCAGCTTGGTCCAGCGGTGACCCGGAGCCCCTATGCGCCTCTTAATGCTATTGTTGTTTATCGGCGTGCCTATTGTCGAGCTCGCGCTGCTCATTGAGCTCGGCCGAAATATAGGGTTTTGGTGGACCATCACGATTGTGATCCTGACCGCAATCATCGGCACGGCGGTGCTGCAAAGGCAGGGCCTGCAGACGTTCGCTAGGATTAATCAAGAGTTAAACAGCGGTAAGCCTCCGATCATGCCGGTCGTAGAGGGGATGTTCTTGCTGGTGGCAGGGACTTTTCTACTCACACCCGGCATATTAACCGACAGTTTCGGGTTCCTTCTCCTCTTTCCGCCACTCAGACACGTGATCGCCAAGTGGTGCCTGAGACAGTTCGTTTCATCGGCCAGCGTTCACGTGCACATGAGCGGAATGGGGGCAGGTGATCATGACCAGACCCAGGCCAGCAAGGAACCACGCCGTCCGCCGCCAGGCTCGGGCAGCGGGCCGGTCATCGACGGCGAGTTCGTCAGGGTCGATGAAAAGACATCTCGTGAACCCCGTGGCAGCCAGGCTCCCCGTGGCGAAAATACTCGGGACGGAAACTGAATTATTGCGGTCCCGGCAATTGCCGCAAATCACGACGCGTGTTAGCCCGCTGCCACAGCCCAAGCACAGGAAAATCTAATGGCAGAAGACGACACCGCAGCCTTCAGCGACTCAAGTACGGAACCATCAATTCGCGTTGTTGCCCAGTTCGTGCGCGACCTGTCGTTCGAGAGCCCGAATGTCGAAAACCTGATTAACGGCCCCGGCGAAAACCCAAATCTCAACATCGAAGTCAACGTCAACGCACGCGGCGTTAAGCAAAATCTCTACGAATGCAGCATTGAGTTCAAGGCCAGTGCGGCAAGCGACTCTGGTGTCATCTATGATCTGGAGATCGTTTACGGCGGCATGTTCCATGTCGAGAATATGCCGTCGGATGCCTTAGAGCCGTTTCTCCTGGTGAACTGCCCGGCAATCCTGTTCCCGTTCCTGCGTAGGTTGGCCGCCGATCTCACGCGCGAAGGTGGTTTCCCACCCCTATTCCTCGATCCAATTGACTTTGCGTCTCTCTATGTACAGCGCAAAGAGCAAATGGAAAACGGGGCCGATTCCTCGACATTGATTAACTGAGGAAGGATCAGCTCGCGGTTCGCTTCTTCCAGATTGAAGCTTCACCGAGGCTCTCGACGAACTCCGAATGCAGCCGGCGCGCGTCTTCCGATAACCGGGCCGGTAACGCCGTTGGTCGCTGCTGAGCACGTGTTGACTTGCCTTCGCGACCGTCGCTGCCGTTGCTCCCGGACAGATCTGACTGCGCACCCAGGCCCAGAGCAGCTTGTCGCTCGCCCAAGAGTTCAACGTAGACATCCGCAAGCAGAAGGGAGTCGATGATAGCGCCGTGCTTATCGCGCTTACTGTTGTCGATACCGTAGCGCTTGCACAAGGCATCAAGATTATTCGGGCCAGCCGGATGCTTGCGTCGTGCGATCGCCAGCGTATCAACGACACGATCCATCTCGATGGCAGGCAACTTGAGACGGCCAAGCTCCATATTAATGAAGCCGATGTCAAAGTTCGCGTTGTGAATGACCAGGGTCGAATCACCTATGAATTCGAGGAATGAGTCGACGACTTCGCGGAATAACGGCTTGCCCTGCAGGAAGTCGTTCGAGATACCGTGAATTGCCTCAGCCTCGGGATGGACCTCCCGGTCCTCCGGGAAAATGAACGCGTGGTACTCAACTCCCGTCGGAATGCGATTGACGATCTCGACACACCCGAGCTCGATCAAGCGGTCGCCATTCTTGGCGTCCAGGCCGGTCGTTTCCGTATCCATAACGATTTCGCGTTGCATTTCACGTCTCCGTCGCTCGGGGCAGGTGAGCAGCTACGCATGACAAGTGCTAGTCAGACCAATAGTTTTGGTAGGCAGTGCCCTTACGAATTTTCAGCGCATCTATAATAGCATCGACTTCAGCAAAGCTGGCTTCAACCGACTGACCAGTATCCACAACGAAATCAGCGCGCCGCCGCTTTTCTTCGTCAGGGACCTGCTTTGCGAGGATTTGCTCGAATTTTTCCTCGGTCATATTCGGCCGCTCAAGCACGCGCTGCTTTTGCATCTCGTAAGGCGCTGACACGACAAGGCAGATATCGACCCTGGCATCACCGTTTGTCTCAAACAGCAGAGGAATCTCGATGACAACAAATGGCGCGCCGGCATCAGCTGCCTGCTTGAGCAGAGCCCGCTGCCGCGCGCGGACCAGCGGATGGACAATCTTCTCGAGAACTTTGAAGCCATCCGGCTGCGCCATCAGTGCCTGACTGAGCTTTGCACGATCGACCTTGCCGTCGACAACACTGCCGGGGAAGGCTGCTTCGACAGGGGCAACCGCTTCGCCCTCGTAAAGCTCATGGACAATGGCATCAGCGTCGATCACCGGCACGCCCTGCGAACGGAACCGTCCGGCTATGGTCGACTTGCCCATGCCAATCGAGCCGGTGAGTCCAACAATCAACATGACACGTCTCTCCGCAACTGCATTTGTCTGTTCTCGCTTACTCTAACTGACGGTGTCACTTCTCAAGGGCACCCAGCTCTCGGAGTTGGGCGAGAACCGGAAGGAGCGGCAGACCCAAGACAGTGTGATAATCTCCAACAATCTTCTCGATCAGCTGGATGCCCACGCCTTCAAGCTGATAGCAGCCAACGCTCTTAAAAGCGCGGTCACCAACCTGGGCCAGATAGCGCCCAACGAATGCCGGCGAATAATCGCGCATCGTCACATCCACCGAAGCCGTATACGACCAAACCACATCACCATTCTCCGCCAAAACGATCGCAGAATTCAGGGAATGCGTTCGTCCGCGGAATGCCAGCAGATGCGCGCGTGCCTCATCATCATCTTTTGGCTTGTCGTAGAAACGTCCATCGAAATACAGCACCTGGTCGGCAGCGATGACCCATCGATGTTGGACGCGGCCGAGCACGTCTTCCAGCTTGGCTCGCGCTAGCAACTCTGCGAGGTCCTCTGGTAGCATCTCGTCTTTTGCAGGCCCGAGCGCCATCCGAACGGCGTCTTCATCCACCTGGGACGGCACAACCTCAAATGAAACGCCGGCCTCAGTCAGCAGGCGCTGACGGACCTCGCTTCCAGAGGCCAGAACAATATTGGGCGCATCTTCTCCAGCCGCACTACTCACCTGTGTTCTCCCCACCAACCGAATTATTGTCCTGGCGGTCCGTGTACAGCTTAATGATCGTTGCTGCGGTTTCTTCGATCGACCGACGCGTGACATCGATCACCGGCCAACCGTGCTTCGCAAACAAGCGGCGTGAGTCACGGACTTCGCGCGCAATTTCTTCACGATCAACGTAGCTTCCCATGTCGCGGTCCGCCAGGAACCGCACGCGGTTACGCCGGATCTCAGATATTCGATCCGGCGAGGCCACCAGGCCAACGACGAACACGTCGCCCGCCTGCTGCAATTGCTGCGGCAGCGGCACTGACGGCACCAGTGGCACATTGGATGTCTTGTAGCCGCGCTGGGCGAGATAAATACTCGTCGGTGTCTTTGACGTTCGCGAAATGCCAAGGATGATGATATCGGCCTGGCGAACATCATCTGGCAATCGGCCATCGTCATGGGCCATTGTAAAGTTCAGAGCATCGATGCGCTGAAAGTAGTCGGCGTCCAAGGTATGCTGACCGGCAACGACCGGTGTTTGTGGCGCCCCGAGATAGCTCTCGAAGACTTTCATAATGGGATCGAGCACGTGCAACGTGGGAACCTGCAGCTCTCGGCATCGCCGCTCGAGCACACTACTGAGTTCTCGGTCCACAATCGTATAAAGAACAACGCCAGGGGCTGACTGAACCTCTTGCAGCACGCGGTCCAACTGTCTCTCCGTGCGCACCAACGGATAGACGTGCTCGATAGCTCTGATCTGCGGGTACTGAACGGATGCCGCCTTGGCAATCGTTGTCAGAGTCTCACCGGTTGAGTCGGAGACAAGATGGAGGTGAAAGAAGCTTGCCGTCGTATTGGCCATCTGTGGAATTTCCAGCACTTGTTCAACGCGGGCACGTCACACCGGTTCACTCACCGCAAAACTGTGGGCTCATCAACAAAGTCATCCACAATTCAGACCGACTGGATAACAGTCACGCCGAGTTTGCCAAGCTTGTTGATCAACATCGTTCTGCACAACTTACCAACCGTATTAAACAGCTTACTCAATCCCTCATGCGAACGCACTGTGACTACAGACCACCGTTTCAGAGCCAACTGAGCCCACTTGTGGCGGACCACCTGACCTCAACACCAGATTTAGACATCGAGTTACTCCACATGGGATAACCTGAACAAAGATCTGAGCAACGCAGTTATTGCCGTAACCCACCGCCTAAAGAGTCATAAAAATAACTTTGAAGACTCTAAGAAGAGAGGGAAAGAACCGGCAGACATTAGCGGGAAAACAGCTTCGTCACACCGTCCTTTGCACGGCACCTTCCACCACCACTCACTACACTACCTTGATGGCCCTCAAGGGGTTTTCAAAGAGATGACCCAGCAAGCTAATACACCCAGCGCCACATGAGCTAAGCGCCCATCGACGAGCGTAGAACCTTCCATGCATTTCGAAGACTAACCAAAACAGAAGTAAGTTGCATGAGCACACCATCTCTCAAGCTCCATTGAGTAAGTTTGTGGCTAAGTGCTCTTCGTCGGAGATCGATTGATGATTTCAAGCTGAGTCTCTAATGAACTACGTTCAAACACCTCCACAGAAGTGCCGATACAACCCTTCAGCGATCACGACAGCAATGGTTGCACCGGCATGGCCTCAGTAGGGCATTCATCCTTACGACAACCCAGAGCCGAGACACCACATTGCCGGTAACCGTGGCGGACGCCTATATCGGACCAGCACAAGGGCTGCCCGAAGAGAAAGTCATCCATGTCACCGACTACGCAATCACCTGGCTTCCGCGCCGCAGTTGCACTCGCCGTGAGCGCTGCTGCGGCTATCGTCTTGATCATCTTTCTTGGTGATGAAGCGTACGACTGGATCAAGGCGATCCATGTCATCGCTGTCATATCCTGGATGGCAGGCATGCTTTATCTGCCGCGATTGTTTGTCTATCACTGTGAGGCAACGCCGGGTTCGGAGCTCTCCGAAACTCTGAAAGTCATGGAAGGGCGCCTACTGCGCATCATCATGAACCCGGCAATGATATTGGCTTGGGTCCTTGGACTATGGATGGCATGGCAGGCCGATTGGTTCACGAGCTATTGGTTTCTCGTAAAGTTTGCTGCTGTCTTTCTATTGTCGGGGGTTCATGGCCACTACAGCAAGGCAGTCCGCCTCTTCGCAGCTGAGCAAAACAACAAATCCGCCCGTTATTGGCGCTTTATGAACGAGGCACCGGCTGTACTCATGATCATCATTGTCATCATGGTTGTTGTGAAGCCGTTCTGAGAAGTCGCAGTAACTGCCAGGATTTTCTTGCTCATCAACAATTCGGTTTAACACTTCTTTAAACCGACACAGTCATTTGCTATATACATAGAAGCGTTGCTGGCGACGGAGAGGTTCGCTGGCAGTTCGATCAGATTTATCTTGTGATCGAAGAAGCTTCCCGGCGCTCCAAGCGCACTTCCCCCTTTGCAATTCAGGCACGGCTCGACCTCTCGCCCGCCCAAAGAAGCCCTGACCTGTTCGGAGTCTCTCCATGAGCGAAATGAAACTCGAAGAATTAAAAACAAAGTCACCAACCGAACTCCTTGAGTTTGCGGAAGAGCATGGTGTTGAAAACGCCAGTACAATGCGCAAACAAGAGTTGATGTTCGCTGTTCTCAAGCAACTTGCAGAACAGGACATAGAAATCACTGGATTAGGTGTTGTCGAAGTCTTGCAGGATGGCTTCGGCTTCTTGCGTTCGCCTGATGCCAACTATCTACCTGGTCCCGACGACATTTACATCTCACCTTCACAGATCCGCCGCTTCGCTCTGCGCACTGGCGATACGGTTGAAGGTCCGATCCGCAGCCCGAAGGACGGCGAGCGCTACTTTGCGCTGTTGAAGGTCAACAGGATCAATTTCGAGGAACCGGAAGCCGCCCGGCATAAGGTCCACTTCGACAACCTGACACCACTTTACCCGACGGAATGGCTCCAGATGGAGATCGAGGATCCGACCATCAAGGATCTTTCCGCACGTGTCATCGATATCGTGTCACCCTTGGGCAAAGGGCAGCGTGCGTTGATCGTGGCGCCGCCGCGGACAGGTAAGACGGTTCTATTGCAGAACATCGCGCACTCAATCACGGCCAATCATCCGGAGTGCTATTTGATTGTTCTTCTGATCGACGAACGACCGGAAGAAGTCACCGACATGCAGCGCTCGGTCAACGGTGAGGTGGTCTCCTCCACCTTCGACGAGCCTCCGTCGCGTCACGTCCAAGTATCTGAAATGGTTATAGAAAAAGCCAAAAGGCTCGTCGAGCACAAGCGCGATGTGGTGATCCTTCTTGACTCGATCACCCGCCTCGGCCGCGCGTTTAATACTGTTGTCCCATCCTCCGGGAAGGTTCTCACCGGTGGTGTGGACTCGAACGCCCTGCAGCGTCCGAAGCGCTTTTTCGGTGCCGCGCGAAATATCGAGGAAGGCGGCTCGCTGACCATCATCGCAACGGCACTGATCGACACGGGCTCGCGGATGGACGAAGTCATCTTCGAAGAATTCAAGGGCACTGGTAACTCAGAAATCGTGCTTGATCGTAAAGTCTCGGATAAGCGAGTATTCCCAGCAATTGACATCGCGAAATCTGGAACGCGCAAAGAAGATCTGCTGGTCACCGCAGATAATCTCAAGAAGATGTTCGTCCTACGCCGCATTCTCAATCCGATGGGCGCCCAGGATGGCATTGAGTTCCTGATCGATAAGCTGCGCTCGACCAAGAGCAACGGCGAGTTCTTCGATTCAATGAACACCTAGCATTGCCTAATATTGGACTCTGGTTTTGTGAGTCAAAGCCAGAGTCTATACAAGTCTAAGCCAACGAAGACATGAAATGGTTAGAGTCCAGTAGAGTCAAACAGAGTCTAAACTGATCTAATTGTTTCACGTGAAACAAGTAATGAGTAAAAGCTACAGTAATACTTTGGGCCATCCCATTGGATTTCCATTGCCGGAGTGGTCGCCCCGGCCTCAGCCACCGCGTACGGAAATGGTCGGGCGCTATTGCAGGATTGAGCTGCTTGATCCCGAAAAACATGGCGATCAGCTCTATGCAGCCGATATGCTGGATGCCGATGGCGCTAACTGGACCTATCTCTTTCAGGATCTGCCCACGGATCGCTCCGAGTATCAGAAATACTTGGAAACGATTGCAGCGAGTACTGATCCACTGTTCCACACCATTGTGGATGCTGAGAGCGGCGAAGCGGTTGGCATGGCTGCGTTGATGCGCATTGATCCGACGAACGGCGTTATCGAGGTCGGGAACATCCGCTATTCCCCGCGTTTACAGCGCATGCCTGCAGCAACCGAAGCCATGTATCTCTTCATGAAACGTGTGTTTGATGAGCTTGGCTACCGCAGATACGAGTGGAAGTGCGATTCTCTCAACGCGCCATCAAAGTCGGCAGCACAACGCTTGGGCTTCGTATATGAAGGTGAATTCCGCCAGGCAGTGATCTACAAAGGGCGCAATCGCGATACGTCCTGGTTCGCCATGATCGACCACGAGTGGCCGGCACTCAAAGCAGCTTATGAGGCTTGGCTTGCTCCGGAAAACTTCACGGTGGATGGCCAACAGAAGCAGCGGCTGAATGATCTTATTACATCGGAAAAAGCGAAGCTCGACTGAAGCTAGGCCTCAATAGGCAAAGACTTTCGCAAAATGTGCGGTGAACATGAAAACGATCGGACTCATTGGCGGAATGAGCTGGGAAAGCACCGTCATTTACTATCAGATGCTCAATCGCATGGCGCGCGAGCGGCTCGGAGGGTTGCATTCGGCAAAGCTACTGCTTTGGTCGTTTGACTTTGCTGAGATTGAAAAGATGCAGGCTGCAGGAGACTGGAAAGCAGCGGCCAAAGCGATGGTTCAGGCTGGCAAGAGTATCGAGAATGGCGGCGCTGACTGCATCGTCATTTGTACGAATACCATGCATAAACTTGCTGGTGATGTCATAGACGCAACCAGTATTCCATTGATCCATATCGCGGACGCCACGGCAGGCGAAATCGAACAGAAGAAGTGTAATAGGCCTTTGCTTCTCGCGACGCGCTACACCATGGAACAGGACTTCTACAAAGGTCATTTGAGGTCAGCTCATAACGTCGAAGCCGTGATCCCGGATGACGCTGGTCGTACCGTCGTCCACGACGTCATCTACGAGGAGCTTTGCCAGGGCGTTATCAAGCCCGAGTCGAAGGCGAAGTATCTGGACGTCGTAACGCGAGCGCGTGAAGTCGATGGTATCGACAGCATTATCTTCGGTTGCACCGAGGTTGGCCTCCTCATTGACCAAGATGATTTCGATATCCCGACGTTCGATACGACGGAGCTTCACGCCAGGGCCGCGCTTGATTTTGCGCTTTCAGAATAGCCGACGCATGGCTTTTTTCGTCGTTTAGAATACCGTCATCCTAGTCATCAGTTCCTGCTGAGTAACGTATGTCGAGTGATACCATTTATGCGCTCTCCAGCGCGCCTGGGAAGGCCGCGGTTTCCCTTGTTCGGGCTTCAGGCCCGATGGTACCGACATTGCTCCTTGACCTGATCGGCAGACTCCCTGAGCCGCGTTTGGCGAGCCGATGCAAAATTAGAAAACCGGATCAGGGTGAGATCATCGATGATGGTCTCGTTCTGTTTTTTCCCGGCCCTGCGAGCGCTACAGGCGAGGACGTTGCAGAATTCCACGTGCACGGCGGCCGCGCCGTACTCCAGGCGCTCTACGACGCGTTCTCAGCCTTTCCTGACTGTCGCCCCGCTGAGCCTGGCGAATTCAGCCTCAGAGGCTTTGAAAATGGCAAATTGGATCTGACGGCCGCAGAAGGTATCGCCGATCTTGTCGACGCAGACACCGAAGCACAGCGCAAACAGGCGCAACGACAGGCCAGCGGACATCTTGTCCGCCGTTATGACCACTGGCGCGAGCAAATCATCGAGGCCCAGGCGCTGATTGAGGCCGACATCGACTTCTCCGATGAAGGTGACGTCGATGATCATGTTTATCGCGCATCACGCCAACGAGTCGAAGTGCTGTCCCATGAGATCGAATGCCATCTCAAGTCAGCATCTCGGGGAGAAATCATTCGGTCTGGCTATCGAGTCGTCATTGCCGGGCCGACCAATGCCGGAAAGTCTAGCCTCTTGAACGCTCTGGCTGAACGCGATGTCGCGATTGTATCCGAGCAGGCGGGCACAACACGTGACGTGATCGAAGTGCATCTCGATCTCGCAGGCTACCCGGTCGTTGTCAGTGACACCGCCGGCGTGCGCGAAACGCAGGACTTG
>JBCDBQ010000023.1:0-24652 GCA_039183375.1 Pseudomonadota bacterium | reverse complement strand
TGGCCCGTCCTGTCGTCGCAAAAGGAACTCAACACCAAGGTTTTGGCCAAAGTCGATGCTTACATGAAGCATGGCGGCGTCATCATTTTCGATACCCGCGATTATGGACAGGGAATGCCGATTGGTTTCATCCAACAGGGGGCGACGACTGGAAAAACACCGCTGCAGCGATTGCTGGGAAAGCTTGACCTGCCGCGTATTGAACCTGTTCCGCAGGGCCACGTGCTGAGCAAATCATTCTACCTGCTAGATCAGTTTCCCGGGCGTTGGTCCGGCGGGCAGCTCTGGGTCGAGGCCGGCGGCGGCAACACCATTACAGAGAACAAGCGGGCCCGTCAGGCCGACGGCGTCAGTTCAATCCTGATAACGGCAAATGATTTCGCGTCGGCGTGGGCGCTCGACGAACGCAACCTGCCACTGTTCCCGGTCGTCCCAGGCGGCGAGCGGCAGCGCGAGTTTGCGTTTCGAACCGGCGTCAACATCGTGATGTATGCATTGACCGGCAACTACAAGGCCGATCAGGTTCACATCCCGGCTCTTCTGGAACGTCTGGGTCAGTAAGGGAGTAGTTCGGCTATCATGACCAATCTTTCTCTCGATTTCGCACCCATCTTGCCGCTGCCTTACGTCATTGCCGCTGCGGCGGCCGTGGTGCTGCTGCTTGTGATTATGGCTCTCCGGCGGACACGCGGTACAGCGTTTCGCGCTCTCGCACTGCTGGCAATGCTGGCGGCGCTCTTGAACCCCGCGCTACGCGAAGAACAACGCGAAAGCCTGGGTAACATCGCCATCGTTATGATGGACGAGAGCACCAGTCAGACACTCGCTGAACGCCCGGAGCAAGCCAAGGAGATCCGCAAGGAGCTTGAGACCAGGCTCGGTCGCATTGCCAACCTCGATGTCAAATGGGTGACGTCGTCCCGTCCACGGGAGAACGAAAAGGCCGGGACGACGATCTTTAGAGATCTCAACAATGCGCTGTCCGATATCCCGCCTGACCGCCTCGCCGGCGTGATTATTGTCAGTGACGGCCAGATCCACGACATACCAAACAAGGTAGGTCAACTTGGATTTCAGGCACCGGTTCATACGCTGCTTACGGGACGCAAAGGCGAGTTCGACCGACGCATTGAGATCGTCAAGGCCCCCAGATATGGCCTGGTCGGTCAATCGCGCGACGTCGAGATCATCCTGCGTGAAACCGGCAAGGTACCGCGGGGCACATCAAAGGCCGTCAGCCTGAACATTCGGCGCGAGGGCGTGCCGGACGAGCGGGTGCCGGCGCTGATCGGTGAACGGCTCATCATCTCGATGAAGTTCCCTCATGCTGGCTCCAACATACTCGAGATTGAACTCTCGGAGACCGAGAATGAGCTGACGACTGCCAATAACCGCGTCGTGGTCATCGCGGAGGGTGTCCGAGAGAACCTCAGGGTTCTTCTGGTCTCAGGGAAGCCCCATGCTGGGGAGCGGACCTGGCGCAACCTGCTCAAATCAGATGCCGCCGTCGATCTGGTGCATTTCACAATTCTCCGGCCACCGCGCAAGCAGGATGGCACTCCGATCAATGAACTCTCTCTGATCGCCTTCCCGACGCGGGAGCTGTTCTCTCAGAAGATCGAGGATTTTGATCTGATCATCTTCGACCGGTATCAGTATCGGCGGATCTTGCGGCAGCACTACTTTGATAACATTGCCCGCTATGTGCGCGACCATGGTGGTGCATTACTGATCGCGGCCGGAGATGACTATGCCGGCCGTTCAAGCATTGTGAATACACCGCTCTATCCTGTGCTTCCTGCAATACCAACCGGTACCGTGATCGAAAAGCCATTCAAGGCCAAACTCACGGACTTGGGCGGACGCCACCCGGTAACAGAGGCTCTCCCGGGAAGCGACAAGAAAGACCCAAGTTGGGGGCGGTGGTTCCGGCAGGTCGATGTTACCCAGGAGCGTGGGCAGACCCTGATGAACGGCGTGCAGGACAAACCGCTCTTGATCCTCGAGCGCCGGGGAGAAGGACGAGTCGCTCTCCTGACTTCAGATCAGGCCTGGCTTTGGGCACGCAGATATGATGGTGGCGGCCCTCACTCCCAGCTGCTGCGACGCTTGTCGCATTGGCTGATGAAAGAACCTGACCTCGAAGAAGAGAGGTTGAAGGCATCCGCAGACGGTCTGAAACTCACGATTGAGCGGCGCACACTGGGCGATAAGGTGCCGGATGTGGAAATCTCTGCGCCTGGTGGAACAACATCGCGCGCCGTCTTGACCAAAGTCAAAGACGGTTTGTGGAGAACGACATTCTCCGCCACCCAGGCTGGCGTCTACAAGTTCGAGACGAATTCGGATATCGGAAAACTGACGGCGATCGCGCATGCCGGTATCGCCGATCCACGCGAAATGTCCGAAGTTCATGCAACTGCCGACAAGATCACACCGTTGGTGGAGAAGACCGGCGGCGGCGTATTCTGGACCCATGCCGATTCGATTCTGCCCGGCGCAAGTGCCAGCAGCGTGGACATCCCGCGTATTACGATGCTGACGGCGGCGCGTGTCTTTTCAGGATCCAGCTGGATGGGACTGAAGGATCGCAATGCCTACGTGACACGCGGTATCAAGTTGACACCGGTATTCTCGGGTATCGCTGCTTTGCTTGCGCTGCTATTTTTGATCACGCTGGCCTGGTGGCGCGAGGGGCGCTGATTGCCCGCTCTCTGAGACTGATACCTTTCTTGTTCCGTTGAATATGGTGCCCGGAAGTCTCTCGGGCGCCTCGGACGCTTTGATTCTCCTGGGAAAACTCATCGTCTAAGCCTCGAATGGCTTGATCGACTCACATAACCTTGACGCGCGCGCAAACCGTTAGTCGTGCGCTGCAACGGCAACCTGAGCTGAACACGGTGCTCTCCCATGAACCTCACTTTCAAGATTATCTACGCAGCTCATGCAAACGGAACGCACCATAAACTCGCACTTGATGCACTACGGCACCTGAAGTGTGAGCGCGCCGAACAATGGCGGGCCGTGTTCCTCAAGAATGCCGAGCAGTATCTGATTGGCTCCAAGCTGCCAGACAAGGAATTCAAAGACTTTAGAAATCACGTGCTGCATGTCCGTGATGATTACTGGGGTGGGGCCCCTGAAAAAGCAGAGAGTTGGTACAACCTCTTTGTACGCGCATTGCGTGAAGAGAAATTCGAAGAGGCCGTGTGGTCCGCCGGTATTCTAAGCCACTACTACACGGACCCGATCCATCCGTTTCACACGGCGCAGTCGGAAGCCGAGAGCAATATTCATCGCGCTGTGGAATGGAGTATCTCGAAGAGCTACGAGGACCTGCGAAAGCGGGGACTGCGCCAACCCATCACCGCAATCGACATTGGCTATCGCGGGCCGTGGGTGAAAGATATGGTGATCGCTGGCGCGGAGCACTCCAATACCGACTATGAAGCCCTGATTGCGCACTACAATTTTGATGTTGGAGTCGTTGATCCTCCAGCTGGGCTTGACGAGGTCGCCAAAGATCTTGTTGGCAGGTTGCTGGTCTACGCATCGTTTGGCTTCGCCGCTATTCTCGATCGCGCCATTTCCGAGGCCAATGTCGCCCCACCAGAGGTCTCGCTAACTGCAGATGCTGTGTTGGCAGGGCTGAAGATCCCGGTCAAATGGGTCACACGAAAACTGGCTGATGCCGAAGACGCGCGACAAGTACAGCGCATGTACGATGAGTTGCAACAGACCGGCACGGTTAGTGAAAACCTGCCTGAAGATGATCGTGTTATTCGCGACCTGCATGCCTCGGAAGTTCTCTCCGGACGGCGGGGTGCACTGCAGCAGGGGCGGAAAAAACGGCGCGGAGCATCACCGTTACCGCACGGAGATATGCCGCGCGTCGCGACGAATTCGAAGCCCACGGTTGCTAGTCCGCAGACAGCCAGTGTATCGGTCCCGCCTGTTGCGGCAGAGAGCAACCCGGAACCACAAACTCTTGAGCAAGAACCGCCACCGATCAGCGAAGTTGCCTTGCCCGTTGAGCCTGAGCTCGCAGAGAATGACGAGCGGGACAGCAGGTTTTACCTGGACATTGACGATGATCTCGAAGCCGCACCCTCTATCGGCCCGAAGACAGCGAGCCGCCTCGAAGCCATCGGCCTCTATAAAGTCAGAGACCTTCTCGATTCCGATCCCGAGACCGTTGCAGAACTCGTTGGTGTTCGACACATCACCCGACAGGCCGTTATCGATTGGCAGGATCAGGCTCGATTGGTCATGAACGTATCGCGCCTTCGCGGGACGCATGCTCAGCTGCTCGTAGGATCAGGCTTCAGAACTGTCGAGGCCGTCGCAAGTGCTGATCCGTCCGACCTGACAAGCGCCATTCTGCAGTTCGCCCAGACGCGGGACGGCCAGCGCATTCTGCGCGACGGCAACTCGCCGCAAATCGAGAAGGTGAACGAATGGGTTCAAGCAGCTGCAGAGCAAAAGCAAGCTGCCTAGTTCGTTTAGGCAGTCCTGCCGGTCACTGGTCAGAGATGAGCCATTCGCTCTGCGCTTTGCCAGCAAGCAGGCGGCGCCTGGGACATGTCGGTCGGAATTTCCGCCCCCAAAAATAATCGGCGTCAGCCGACAACTATTGAATCATCACCGCATTCGCTGACAGGAAAGCGCAGCGATGCCGTAAAGGGTCGACACCAAGACCATACGACGACGCCTTTTCCATACGGCCCATGTTTCCCGACGACGATACACCAAGTAATTCGCCGTCTGACCGAATGAATCACATGTGCGACTTCACAAATTTGAAAGCCGCATGCAATGGAGCCATGTTGCGGATCCTTAATTATGTGGAGCACTGATGAGTATTTCATCGTGTTCTAAGAAACGCGACGAGGAATGCCCAATGCCGGCATTTCGCAAACACAACAGGTCTCTCAAGAAAACATGAATTGACTCAATGCCCCTTTAACCTTTTTAAATCAAACGCGAAAATTAACCACGCTCATAATAATGGGTTGGGGGAGGAGGACTTGCGCGCGCTGTTTTGATAATAGCAGCGCAATGACGGCTAAGTGCGACCACTGCGGCCATTCGACCGAATTGCTGGTGCCTGCTCCGCAGTTGTGTATTAACAACGCTTGGAAATTCGGCTAACATTGGTTTTGCCGTTTTAGGTTCCTGAAACTCATCTTACCTGACCTTAATCGTCTTTTGGGTCGTAACCGATGGGTTAGTTTCTAATTTTGGTTCTATGATCCAAAGTTGAAACAGAGAATAATCCCAATTTCAAATTTTATTAAGTGTTGGGATGTAGGAACGAAATGCAAACCGATCGCCAGAAACAGCTGTGATAGATCCGTTTCAATTCGAAGGATGGGAAATATGCGAGCAATCAACGTAGACAAGATGGCGTTGAAAGACTTAATCGATCTCGAGCTCAAAGTAAAAAAAGCAATTGTTGGCGCCAGAGAGCGCGAGCGGTCTCAGGTTAAGTCAAAAGTTGAGCAGTTGATCGAAAAGGCCGGCTTCTCAGTCGAAGAGATTTTCACCCGCGGTCGCGGCGCTATGAAGGGCCGCACGGTTGCCCCGAAATACGCCAATCCAGATGACAAGTCCGAGACTTGGACTGGTCGCGGACGCAAGCCCAAGTGGTTGGTTGCAAAGCTGAGCAAAGGCGCCAAGATCGAGCAGTTTGCGATCTAACAGAAATTGAAAGAACACTGTTCGGAGGCTGGGTATGCAAATATCCGGCCTTTTGTCTTTCTGGGGTCGACCAGAATGAGTCGCCAGGTCGTAACGTGAATTTAGTCAGTTCGTTTTGGGCGGTCGTCTTAAAAAATAGTTATTCCGTAATGGGGCAGGCAAGATCGGATAGAGTTTTAAAATTCCAAAGGAAGAAATGGAACGGCTGGTTATTGGTTCAAGTTTCACCTCAACCAGAGGGCTTGATCAGGACTTGTCGAGTTGGGCGTTTGATAGCCGTTCAGCCAATATTGTTTGTAGTTCATGATCAGTGATCTTGAAGTCGCTATCGACCCATTCAGCTTTGATATCAGCGAGCAGTTGACCAAGCTCCGGACCTGGTTCAGCACCGAGTTCGATTGCGATGCGGCCGGACAAAGGAAATGTCGGCGGCTGCCAACTTTCAGGCAGGTCAATAAGCGTGTTCCAAACAGGATCGGCTAGCTGCCTGTATGAGGAAGTTTGGAGAAAACGCACGCGCGCTTCATAAAGGCTGGCAGCGTTTTCATAGAGCCAGCGGCGGCCAAGTCGCAAGCTTGGAGAAAAGCGGGTTGGTGGGTTGAGGGCAGCAACATGCAAAAGCGTACTAGTTTCCGAATTGCTGAGCTTGAGGTGCTGCGAAACACGCTTGCAATCTTCTTCGGTGCAGACTGCAAGTGCCGCTAATCGGAGAATCGCACTGCTATCCGGATAGCTTCCCGTCAACCGGGAAAAATGGTTTGGGCGTGGCACGACGGGGAGGATGTAGGGCAGGAGACCGTACTCATAAATAACCTGGATCATTTCGACGGCACGTGGCGCAACCAGGATTTTGAGTAATTCCTGCCGAATACGTTCCCCTGACAGTTTTTGCAGACCGGCTCTGCACGTGACGATCTCGTTCAGGGCTTCGTGATCCGGTGAGCCCTGACCATATTCGGCGAAAAAGCGAAAGAACCTGAGAGAGCGAAGGTAGTCCTCCTCAATTCTTTGACGCGCATCACCAACAAATCGGACTTGCCGCTCAACAATGTCGGCATGCCCATTCACCGGGTCGAACAGGACGCCACGCCGATCGCAGTACATGGCATTGATCGTAAAATCCCGCCGCCGGGCGTCGCTGATCCAGTCATCGGTAAACGCGACGACTGCATGACGACCGTCGGTGCTAACATCCTTTCTGAGGGTCGTGATTTCATAGGGCGTGTCGCCACTGATCACTGTGACCGTGCCATGCGCGAGCCCGGTCGCAATGGCCCTCATGGAATGCTCTTCCGCCAGGGCCAGGACGGCTTCGGGTTGCGCGGTTGTCGCTATATCAACGTCTTTGACAGGCTTACCAAGCAGTGCGTTGCGGACGGCGCCGCCCACGACTCGCGCTTCATAACCAGCTTGCTCAAGTAAGCTCATTACTCGCTGCGTAGAATCGCAGCGAAGCCAGAGTTGATCCTGCAGAGATGGTAGAGGATCTTGCTCCGGCTTTTGGCCGGTCATTTTCGCTTTCCCGGTACCACCTTGCCATCCTTATAGACCGGTGGCTGGTACTGCTCACCCGGCTTGCCACCTGTGGTGCTGCCGAAATAGGCGAGACCAGCGACCATCACGACGGCGCCGGCACCAAGCAACCAAACAATCGGGGCATCGTCAAAGATTTGCTGCACGCTTGTATTGGCGTTCTGTCTGCGACGTACGAGCATGAACAGCACGTACACTAGTGTCGGTAGCATAAAGAGAAGGATGTTCTCGATAACGACTCGAATCATGCCCGCGCGAGCCTCTCATGCAGGTTTCGTATCATCCCTGCGGTAGCACCCCAAATGAAGCGATCACCATACGGCATAGCATAATAAGAGCGCTGTGTGCCACGCCATTCACGGGTGTGTGTCTCGTGATTGCTGCTGTCCATCAGAAACGAGAGCGGTACTTCGAATGCATCGGCAACTTCTCTCTCGTCCAAAGTCAGATTGAATTCCGGTTGAACCAACGCGACTACCGGGACAACGTGAAAGCCGGTTCCAGTCAGATACCCATCGAGATAACCCAATGGCTCAATGGCGGAACTCACGAGCCCGATCTCTTCCATCGTCTCGCGAAGGGCAGCGGCGAGTGGGCTTGCATCGGATGGCTCGAGTTTGCCTCCAGGAAACGCGACCTGACCGGCATGGCTCGGAAGATGCTCGGTGCGCTGTGTCAGCAGAACCGTCAATTCATTGTGGGCAACAACGGGAACCAATACGGCAGCCGGTCTGGGGGATTTGGCAATTTCCTTCACTGCATCCAGTTCTGGATTTAGATCAAAGTCACTGCGCAGGCGCGAGCGGTCGGACGTCAAGTTTGCTGGCTGGGCCTGCGGCTCACCATGGAGCGCACGAACAGCCAGCTCGCGAAATCGGTCTTCAGTCCACGGTTGTTCGGAAAGCAGCTTGCTCATTCCATTCCCATGCTAAGGCGCGAAGCCCGTGTCGCAGTATTCTGCGCTTGATCCGAGATGCCGGTTTCAAGCAAGGCGCCGCCATTATTCATTCCCGTTCTTCTGTCATTAGTATACGTTCGCATTTTGTGCCATGCCGTTATTCGCAGCTTGGGAGCAGCTAGTGTTGGAAAAACGCATCGGAAACGGGCTCAGCATCGCCGTGTTGCTTGCGATCTTGCTTGCCGCTCCTATCGCATTTGCTGCCACCAAGGCCAAAGAGTTCTCGGCCACCCTGGGCGCCGAGCAACGTCAGACTTTCGAAGCGTGGTATGTGGCTCAGATCTCTCATAGCGCTGCTCTCAATGGATATTGGCGCAAGGTCGAGAATAAGCGCAAGGCCCGCCGTAAGAAGAAGAGGGCGAAACGGGCGCTCACGCACAACGATTATGTGAGAACTTTTCCGCCCAAGTACAATGGCCCGCGTTTGCCAAAAGGCCTTCTGGCAAGGTGGCGCCGTTTCCGGGCGAAAGACGCACCGCCGCGGAAAGAACGCGATCCCCTGCCTGGTGTCGCGGACTACCTGGCAAGCGCAAAACGGCACTACAATTTTTCCCCCGAGCGCATTCCTGAGCGGGAATTCAAGCGCCGCTATGCGCTGGAAGCCCTCCGTTTTGGATTGCGACCGGATCAGGTTGTCCGAGTGTTTGCGTTGGAAACGGGTGGCAATGGCACCGCCGATATGCAGGCTGGCATTCACCCGATCACGAAGCGAGGTCGGCCGATTTCAAGTGCGTTGGGTTATGCCCAGTTGCTCGCTGCCAACACCGTCAACGTCATGGCCAAGCATGGCCCCAAGTTCGTTGCGCGGATGGAGCGGAAGCTGCGCCGCGAACGTGCTCCTGAGCGCCGCCGCGTGCTGGCCAATAAACTTCGCGCGCTTAAAGCCATGCTGCGGACGGCAAAGTCCATTCCCTATAAGTGGTCGCGGCAGCGGGCGCTCGCCCGCACATCGCGCGGAAGAGGACTGCATCCACTCAATATAGATGGCGATATCGGGCCGTGGATCCAGGTCATTAAGCTGGCTGATATCAAGAAATTGGCGGACCGCAAAGGCAAGCCCAATATCGACAGCGCGGAACTTGAGCTGATGAACCTGGCGGGGCCGGGAACGGGGCTTGAGATGATGCGGAAAGCGGGCATAGACAAACCGACCAGCAATTTCTTTTCGCGGCGCGGCTATTATCGCAACTCCATCGTCCGCGGTCGGACGTCGGAGGGTCTGATCAAGGCATTGGCCAAGCGTATGGATCAGAATATGAAGAAGAAGGGCTCGCAGGAGTTCGTCGCGGTATTCAATGAGATTATCGCACGCCGCAAGCAGGCGCGCGCAGGGCAATAGTAGTTTGCGTCATTGCAAAGTCTGCGCGCTCTGAGCGAGATGGCTGAGTTCGGCCCGCAATCGAAATTATGCGCTGCCCGCTCGGTTTGAAGTTGACGTTAGCTTGGCGGCATGCGATCAGACCTCGCTGGCCTATAGGGCGCGAGATCTGCTCAAGAAGAGCTGCTCACAGTAGAAGGCAACTGCGAACAATGATTCAAACCGCATAATTTGCCCGAGCGAAGCATGGCGCAGAGTGCGCATGGCTTCTTAAGCTCCGACCGGCTGCTTGTACGGAGAGACCGTGCGATAGAGTCGAGCATCGGAACACATGCACTAAAACAATCAATTTGAACGGCCTTTGACCGGGTCGAGAGACGCTACAATGCGAAATATGCTGCGCTGGTTCGAGAACAGTATTGAGCTTTTTTCCGTGGGTGAGCCCGAGCGTCCGCCAACGAAGCTTGTTGCCTTTTATTGGCATTTTATCTGGCCAATTCGAACTTATTGGTTCGCGCTGCTTGTCACGGGCTTTCTCGCAGCGCTCATCGAGGTTTCATTCTTTGCCTACCTCGGCCAAATCGTTGACTTGATGCGGGTTTCGCAAACACCTGAGACCTTCTTTGCGGACCACGGACTTCTGCTGGCCTGGATTGCATTTATCGCACTTGTGGCGCGACCTTTGGTTTTTGGCGTGGATGAGATCTTAGCCAACCAGGTCATCGCATCGCCGGTGTCCACGCGGATTCGTTGGCAGACGCATCGCTACGTCCTGCGCCAGAGCCTGAGCTTCTTTCAAAATGATTTCGCCGGTCGCGTCGCGAATAAGCTGATGAATACAGCACCATCGCTGCGTGAATCACTGGCGCAACTGTTCGATGCCATTTGGTTCGTCGTGGTTTACACGGTGAGCGCGATCTATCTGTTTGCCGGCGCGGACTGGCGTCTGACGATGCCGTTGGTGGCGTGGATCGCGATGTACGTCGCGATCATCATTTTCTTTGTGCCACGCATCAAAGAGCGCGCGACTGATACAGCAGAAGCCAGGTCAATGCTGACTGGGCGCATTGTTGATAGTTACACCAACATCATGACGGTCAAACTCTTCGCGCATGCCGATCGCGAGGACGGTTATGCCCGCGCGGCGCTCCTGGAGCATCACGAGATCTATAATCGTCAGCTGCGCCTTATCACCCTAATGAACGTCCTCATTTGGCTCTCAAACGGTATTCTGATTGTTTCCTGTGGGGCGTTGGCGTTCTGGCTGTGGAGTGTCCGCCTCGTCAGCATTGGCGAGATTGCGCTGATCGTGGCGCTGACCATTCGCATCGTGAACATGTCGGGTTGGGTGATCTGGGTCGTACGCTCGATCTTCGAGAACATTGGCAACGTCCAGGAAGGCATGGACACCATTTCCCAGGCACATGCCGTCGTCGACGCGCCGTCGGCGGTTCCGCTCAAGGTCGACCAAGGTGCTATCGTCTATGATGGCATTCGCTTTCATTACGGCAAGCAGGACGGTGGCATTATCGAGAACCTTTCTCTTTCGATTAAGCCCGGAGAGAAAGTTGCTCTGGTTGGTCGGTCGGGAGCTGGTAAGTCGACGCTGGTGAACCTGCTGCTACGCTTCTATGACCTGGAACAAGGCCGCATCACCATTGATGGGCAGGACATCTCGCGGGTCACGCAGGACAGTCTGAGGGCCAATATCGGAATGGTGACGCAGGACACGTCACTGCTTCACCGCTCGGTTCTGGACAACATCCTCTATGGCCGTCCGGAAGCAACCCGTGACGAAGCCGTGCGCGCCGCGAAAATGGCACAAGCCCATGACTTCATCCCTGCCCTTCTCGATGCCAAGGACCGGGCTGGGTACGATGCGCACGTCGGCGAGCGCGGAGTCAAACTGTCAGGCGGTCAACGCCAGAGAATAGCGATTGCCCGAATCCTTCTGAAGGATGCTCCCATCCTGATCTTGGACGAGGCAACCAGTGCTTTGGACTCGGAGGTCGAAGCCGCCATCCAGGATCAGCTCTACAACTTGATGAAGGGAAAAACCGTCATTGCGATCGCCCATCGGTTATCGACCATTGCCGCTATGGACCGTCTTGTCGTGATGGATCAGGGCCAGATTGTCGAAGAGGGTGATCATCAGGCACTGTTGGCCCGCGGTGGCCTTTATGCGAGTCTTTGGCAGCGCCAGTCCGGCGGCTTCCTTGCCAAAGAAGACGTGGGACGAGCGCCGCAAGAACTTCCAGCTTGATCTGGAGAGATGAATATTCGTTTGGGCCATCGTTGAGATGGCTTTGAACGGGTTACAAACCTAATCAGGCGAAGCCATCGGTTTGTCGTAAGGCTTCGCCGACTACCATCGCTGCGCTAACGGCAACATTCAAGGAGCGCAGCCCCATCGCCATCGGGATTCGCACGCGTGCTTCGCAACTTTCGTGGACTGCGTCGGGAACGCCCGCGCTTTCCCGACCAAGAAGAAGGCAGTCTGCGGACCTGAATGCGAACTCGAGATGGGATTGCGAGCCCTTGGTTGTCAGCAGGACTAGACGACCGCCCTCTGCTTCCTGGCATCGAGTCGCCAAAAAAGCGTCCCATCCCACATGGCGCCGTATGGAAACATGGTCCAAATAATCAAGACCTGCCCGACGAAAAGCACGGTCCGACATGTCAAAACCGGCAGGACCAATCAGATCGACTTCTACGCCGAGGCATGCTGCCATGCGAAGAATAGTGCCCGTGTTCTGGGGAATATCAGGCTGATAGAGTGCGATGCGCATGTCATCATCTCGTCTGCAGATTGCCGACATCTGCGCCAAATTGCCGTCGGGTATCCAACCTGTGGCGCCTTGAGGGTCTGATTAAACGATGCCACAACATCGCGTGGCATTCCGCGCCTTTCAGCGAATAGCCAAATAAGAATATATACAAGGGGCAGGATAACGCGGCCGCATACGCCATCGGTTATCCCAACCAACACGATGTGAGACACAGTAGGCACAGGGAGGGTCCTTTGGCCTCTGAAGAAAACGAAACGACCCGGCGCGACTTTTTAACATTGGCTGGGCCAGCGTTCTTGGCAGTTGGTGGCGCTGCAACTTTGTGGCCTTTCATCAACCAGATGAATCCGGACGCAGGTGCATTGGCGTTGGCGTCCATCGAGGTGGACCTTGAGCCGATCGCTGAAGGCCAGTCCGTGACAGTCATGTGGCGTGGCAAACCAGTATTTATTCGCAACCGCACTGCGAAAGAAGTCAATGAAGCCAAAGGGGTTGCACTTGATCAGCTTCCTGACCCGGAGACCGATGTTGGTCGAACAAAGCAAGGTCATGAAAACTGGCTGGTGACCATCGGCATTTGTACACACCTTGGCTGCATTCCGAAGGGCCAAAGCCTGAGTGATGAAAAAGGCGAGTACGGCGGTTGGTTCTGCCCATGCCACGGTTCTCACTATGATACGGCAGGACGGATCCGCAAGGGACCGGCGCCTCGCAATCTTGAGGTTCCTCCGTACCAGTTCGTGACTGATAAGAAGATTAAGATCGGCTAATTCAAGCCAGATAGTTTTCGCCCCGAGAGGAGCGCCGGAACGGTATGAACGCCCACGAAGACACCTACAAGCCAAGCGGCCCACTTTCCAAATGGTTCGACGAGCGTCTCCCGATTATGCGTATGATGCATGGGCAGTTCGTTGATTTTCCAACGCCGCGCAATCTCAACTACATGTGGACGTTCGGCGGGATCCTAGTGTTCTGCCTGGTCACACAGATCGTCACCGGCATTATCCTGGCGATGCATTATATACCGCATGCCGATCACGCTTTTGATTCAGTGCAGCACATCAAGCGCAACGTGAATTATGGCTGGATGATCCAGTCAATCCACGCTGTTGGCGCGTCGATGTTCTTCGTTGCCGTCTACATCCACATTTTCCGGGGCCTCTACTACGGCTCCTACAAAGCGCCCCGCGAGGTGCTCTGGATCCTGGGTGTCCTGATCTTCCTGGTCATGATGGCAACGGGCTTCCTCGGCTACACGCTGCCTTGGGGACAGATGAGTTTCTGGGGCGTAACGGTGATTACGAACCTGTTCTCATCACTTGATGAAGTCATTCCAGGATTGGGAACAGCTGTCGTAACATGGCTTTGGGGTGGGTACTCGGTTACCGGCACCACGCTCAATCGTTTCTTCAGTCTCCACTACCTCTTGCCATTCGTCATCTTCGGTCTCGTGGCGTTGCACGTATGGGCGTTGCATGTCACCGGCCAGAACAACCCGACCGGCATTGAGATTAAGACCAAGTCAGATTCCGTACCCATGAGCCCGTTTGCGGTAATGAAGGATCTGTTCGCTCTGGGTGTGTTTCTGATTCTGTTCTCGTGGTTCGTTTTCTTTGCACCGGATTATCTTGGTCACGCCGATAACTACATTCCGGCCAATCCGCTCGTGACGCCGGCGCACATCGTGCCTGAATGGTACTTCCTACCGTTTTACGCGATCCTTCGCGCCATCCCGTCGAAGCTTGGCGGTGTCATCGCGATGTTCGCAGCCATCGTCGTGCTCGTGTTCATTCCGTGGCTCGATACATCGCGGGTGCGATCAACAAAGTACCGCCCGATCTACCGCTGGTTCTTCTGGCTGTTCGTGATTACCTGCCTCGCACTCGGTTACTTGGGTTCAAGACCGGCAGAAGGCGGGTATGTCTTCTGGGCGCGAATCTTCACGTTCTATTACTTCGCCCACTTCCTGTTGGTCATGCCGATTGTAGGATTGATTGAGACGCCGAAGAAAATGCCGGGCTCAATTACAGAAGCTGTGCTCGGCAACAAAGCAGCTGAAGGCGGCGGCGGTGCCGTACCAGAGGGTGTCGCGGCGCCCGCAGAAAAACACTGAGTCAGGTCAGGCTAGGAGAATAAGATCAATGGTTATGACCCGCTCAATTTTGGCCGCTGCATTGGCCCTCAGCCTCACAGCAACCGGCGCGCTCGCCGCCGGTCCTGCAATTGAAATCAAGCGCAATAAGTGGTCGTTCGGCGGAGTTGCCGGCCACTATGACCGCAATCAGCTGCAGCGCGGCTTCCAGGTCTACCGCGAAGTTTGCGCGGCCTGCCATGGATTGGACCGTATTGCATTCCGCAATTTGGTTCAAAAAGGCGGACCGGAGTTTCCGGCCGACGCTGTAGAGGCCTTGGCCAAAGAGTACGAAGTTGACGCGATTCCAAATGACGAGGGCGAGGTAGAGAAGCGGCCGGCGAAGTTGTCGGACAGTTTCCCACCGCTCTACGCCAATGAACAGGCAGCACGCGCAACCCACAACGGCGCTTACCCACCTGATCTATCTGTGATCGCGAAGGCGCGCGGTGTGGCGTACGTCGGTCCTTGGTACCTTCACCCTTGGGCGATGCTCAAAGACATCGTCAACGGTTATCAGGAAGGTGGCGCTGATTACCTTGTGGCACTGCTGACCGGATACAAGGAAGCGCCGGCTGGCAAGGAAGTCGGCGACGGCATGAGCTACAACTCCTATTATCCGGGCAACCAGATCGCCATGGCCAATCCGTTTTCAGGTGGCGACGGTCAGGTCGAATATCAGGACGGAACGCCGGCTACTGTTGATAACTATGCGAAGGACGTTTCGGCATTCCTATCGTGGGCTGCCGATCCATCACTCAACTCACGTAAGCAAATCGGGTGGCAGGTGCTGATCTATCTCCTGATCACATCAATCTTGCTTTACATCGCGAAGCGCCGTGTCTGGGCAAGCATCAAACACTGACGATCCTTAGACAGCATCGCTAAAGAAAAGAGGCCTCAATTGGGGCCTTTTTTGTTAGGTTGGATGCAGCAATGAGAACGGCTGGAGGCCTAAATGACAAACACAGTTCTGGGTATTGTTGGCGGTAGCGGGCTCTATGACCTTCCAGGCCTCGAAAATCCGCGTTGGGAGACCGTGACCAGTCCTTGGGGAGAACCGTCCGACCAGATCCTATTCGCAGAGATTGCCGGTCTACCTATTCGATTTCTGCCGCGCCACGGTCGCGGCCATAGGATTTCGCCAACCGATATCAATTATCGCGCCAACATCGATAGCCTGAAACGTGCGGGCGTAACGGATCTCGTCTCGATTTCGGCCTGTGGCTCATTTCGCGAGGAGCTGGCACCTGGCGTCTTCGTGCTGGTCGACCAGTTCATCGATCGCACCTTCGCGCGCGAGAAATCATTCTTTGGAACCGGGCTTGTTGCTCACGTTTCGGTGGCAGAGCCAACCAGTCCGGCCGTTGTTGATGAGCTCGAAAAGGCCTTGAAGGCGGAAGACATTCAACACCAACGGGGCGGCACCTACCTGGCGATGGAAGGGCCACAATTTTCCAGCAAGGCGGAAAGCAACCTCTACCGCTCCTGGAATTGTGACGTGATCGGCATGACCAACATGCCCGAAGCGAAGCTCGCCCGTGAGGCGGAGATTTGCTACGCCACTGTCGCCATGGTGACGGACTACGACTGCTGGCATGACGACCATGACGATGTTGATGTGGCAAGCGTCATCAAGGTGATGCATGACAATACCGCGAAGGCACAACGCTTGGTGCTGACCTTGGCGAAATCATTCCCACGAGAGCATCCACCTTGCCCCATTGGTTCTGACCGGGCACTGGACGTCGCGCTGATTACAGCACCGGAGGCACGCGATCCTGCGCTCATCGCCAAGCTTGATGCCGTCGCTGGCAGAGTGTTGGGCCAGTAATCAATCCATCAGCTGCTGCCGCGGCGGCTGTTGACCGAAGACATGCCGCACAGGAACAGCTACGCTCCCGTCCCTGACGGCAGGACCACGCGTATCAATGTGCTGATGATCCGCTTGGGCCAAGTCGTAGCAGCCAAGACTTCGCTGCACACTTGTGAGCCAAGCCGGTTGCCACCAATCGACAGCGTCGCTTATCGGCCTTGTGAGGCGTAGATGCACTCATCGACAAAGCGGTTTTGGATTTCGGTCAACTCTTCCGGCACTTCCTGACCGCGATCATTCATCTCGCTGATCTTGAGCCGGATCAGTTGGACCGCAGCACGCGGATCGTCCTGTTGTTCGGCTTCTCTGAGGATGACGCGTATGGTCTGGCGCTTCTCTTCGGATGTCATTTTCCACCCCACTACAGACTCTTTTTGACGACTTATTGAGTTGAGCTGAATTGCTTGCTGCATCAGCATTCACTTTAATCCGCAGTTAGTCGCGATAATTTGGTATCGCGATTAGTCAGAGCGTCGCACGTCAACGCAATGACGATCAACCAGTATCTTGTTCCAAAAATTCGATATCCACCACGTTGCTTTCTGGCGGACACTGTCGGTGCCAGAGCCATTGGGGACTACATTTTTGCCGTAGATGATAAAGATCTGCTGCCCGGTCATGCTGCCGACAGACAGCTCTGTCTCAATTCCAACAAAGCTGACACCAGTCAGGGCCAGGAGCAGACAAGCCTCACGCACAACGTTGGTCAATCTCCTTGAGTAACTGACTTACTTGGTTCGATACACTGTAATTTCGTGCTGCGTACCGGGCCGCGGTCGGCCCCTTACTTTGTTTCCAGTTCTCGTTGATTGCCCGGCCAATCGATTTTGCGAGAGCCTCGCTCAGAGCCTGTCTGTCGTCCGTTTCTTCAACTAGATGTCCGACGTCCGCTGAGACAAAGTCCCGAGGTCCGCCCGAGTTGGCACCAATGACAGGGGTGCCGCAGGCCATGCACTCTAGGAATACAAGACCAAACGGTTCCCGGTACGACGGGAAACAACCGATGTCAGCTGCATTGAACAGGACTGCAAGTTCATCCTGATTGCGTGGACCGAGAAAATAAGCGTCAGTCAGTCTCAGCTGCTCGTATGCGAGCGATTGCAATCTTCGCTGGTCCTCAATCGGGCCAGTGCCGACGATCAAAGTGACTATTCTCTCTGGTCTCTGCTCGTAAATTGCAGCTGCGCCAAGCAAAGCGTCGAGGCGTTTCCAATCCGCAAACTTACCGCAGAAAACGACGATTGCATCAGCGTCAGCATCGACGAACTGCGAAGAGTGCGGACTGCCGTCAAAAGGTAGTGTTTGAAAAGAGCGCAGTACATTTCGCCGATTGGCATAAATATCGTCAGGAGTGTCGATGACAGTGAATATGTCCTGGTTGTAGCCATTGGGCGAAAGAACAATTCGATCGTCGGAAACCGCCGGAAATATATCAGTGAGCGCCGCGACTTGTTCGCCAGAAATTGCCGCAAACAAATCGACGGCCGCCGGAGCATCTCCGGCGTTGAAGATGCCCTCCTGTTCCATCATCGGCAGAAAGCGAAGCGGATACTCCGTGGGATTATCGCCACTTCGTTCGTTCGCGTACATCTTGAGAGCAGTTCCATGAACGAAGCAGATCAATGGCATCCGTGGCTTGCCGGCTGTGACCCTTGCCGCATTAACGTCCCGCATGATCAAGGGATTCAGAAAGGTATGGTGGGCAATGGCTAGGCTGAAGTAGCTCTTTGTCCGTGCCTCGATCTCATCCATCCAATCTAGAACAAATCTGGTCAGGCGATTGCGGTAGTTCGAGATGTCTTGATCGCTCATACCATGCCAACGGTAACTGCTCACCGGTGATATCGATTCGCAAATCGGGATGTCGTGATCCAGCTCGAATACTCGAAAATCAGGGGCCTTAACTCTCTGTGTTTTCGATGGATAGATCGAGTAACCCTCGACGTTGGGAAGTGCATTGAAGGCCTTGTGATGCGCCTCATGGAGAATACCGGAGCCGGGCGCGAATTCGCCGTCCCGCTGCCAATTATTGGTCCCCAGTTGGATAATGAGCCGCTTGCCTGACATAGCTTTGCCCTCAACTTCGTGAGCGAGATGTTCTCACGATTGCCGTTCAAGTTATAGCTAACTTGGCAGTTGCTTGGAGTGAGCCCGATCAGCTGTCAAGGCGCAAGCTGACGGCTCAAGAAAAGTATGAAGGATCACAGTAACTCAGAACCAGCCCTTAAGTGGTTCTGTTGAGTTGGGCCATTGAAGCACCGTTCGCGTTACCGGCTGCCCCATTGCGCAACAGAAGCTCATCATTCGATGGGCAGATTGTGCATCTTGAGGAACGATAGCTTGTCCCAGTAGCCACGTTGAAACGTGATCTTCCCGTTCACGACATGGAAGAAACCACATCCACGAAGTCCAAGGGGATCGCGCCACTCCAGGATTGCCCACTCACCATCTTCGAAAATGTTCTCCGGAATACAGACCATTTCTGCAGCCGCAAATTCATCGGCAAACATTTGTCGAATGGCTTGTTTGCCTTCGACCGGGTCGCGCGTGATCTGATGATTGACCGCATCGTCTGAATAAAATGCAGACATCTCATCAGCATCACCACGATTGAAGGCTTCAACCCATCGTTCAACTAAATCTCTCGGTTCCATCCCGATAGAATGCGTCGTGCAACGACGGAATTGCAAGATCAGTCGTGAAACCGATACGCAGAGCCCGCGAGTTGAACTACTTCGGGGTTGATGTGCTGCCTACCGGATGGGTGACGGGTAAAACCACTTTAATACAGAACTCCCACGGGGTGTCGGAACAGACGGAGAACCGTCGCCCAGATATATCGGGCTTGCTTCTGGTCACAATCATCAGCACGAATTGCTGGATCATGTCCCGTTGCTGTCTCTAACGCTCTGGCCTAGGTCCGTCTTCGTAAGTCAGGAGCCTCTGCCAAGAATAGTGCTCTGGCCAATAGTCAGAACATGAATGACAAGCGCCCGGTGAGCCTTTGCGCGTCGATCAATGCCTTGAACCTAGCCGGCGAACACGCCAGATTGCACGGCAAAGAAGAGTGATGGAAATGATGGAGACCAAGATGTGCTTAGGCGGCAAATTCGGCCAGATACAACTGGCGCTAGCAGATAGTGCGGCGGGAGCGGCAGTGGATCTCGGAGACATGCCCGAGTGGGATCTCACCGATCTCTTCCCGGGAGCGGACAGCCCGGAATTGGCCGCCGCCCTCGATCAGGCTGAAACCGACGCCAAGGCGTTCGAAACCAGTTACAAGGGCAAATTTCTTGAGAAAGGTTCAGATGGCGCTTTCCTGGCGGCTGCCATCCGCGATTATGAAGCTGCCTCAGACCTGCTCGGCCGGATCGGCACGTTTGCCTTTCTCAATTATGCAGGCGATCAACAGGACCCGGAACGCGCCAAGTTGTTTGGCGACACGCAGGGCAAGCTGACGGATATTTCGAACAACTTCATCTTCTTCGAGCTCGAACTGAACCAGATCCCGGATGACCAGTTGTCAGTCGCCCTGCAGCACGACGATCTTGCCCGGTACAAGCCGTGGCTTGACGATCTGCGCAAGGAAAAGCCCTACCAGCTCGAAGAAAAGCTGGAACTCCTGTTCAATGAGAAGGCATTGACGTCCGGAGGTGCCTTCAATCGACTGTTCTCTGATACGATCACAGCATTGCGCTTTGATGTGGGCGGCGAACCGCTGAGCCTTGAGCCGACGCTCAACTTGATGCTCGACCCGGACGAAGCCAGACGCCAGGCTGGTGCGGAAGCGCTCTCGAAGACATTCCAAGAGAACATTCAGGTCTTTACGCTGATCACCAACACACTCGCCAAGGACAAGGAGATTTCCGATCGCTGGCGTGGATTTGAAGACATTGCCGACAGCCGCCATTTGGCCAACCGCGTCGAAGGTCCGGTCGTTGAAGCCCTGGTCGATGCAGTCCGTGAAAGCTACCCCAAGCTCTCTCATCGCTATTACAAGATGAAGGCTCGGTGGCTCGGCAAGGATGTCATGCCTCACTGGGACCGCAACGCACCGTTGCCGGAGAAACCCGAGCGCACCGTCAAGTGGCCCGAGGCGCGTGAAATCGTGCTCGATGCCTATTCCGGCTTTTCACCGAAGATGGCCGACATTGCGCGCGATTTCTTCGACAAGCGCTGGATCGATGCGCCGGCGCGGCCTGGCAAGGCGCCGGGCGCGTTCGCGCACCCAGTGACGCCGAGTGCGCACCCATACGTTCTGCTGAACTATCTCGGCAAGTCGCGCGATGTCATGACACTCGCCCATGAACTTGGTCACGGCGTTCATCAGGTGCTCGCGGCCCAACAGGGCGTGCTGTTGTCGCAAACGCCCCTGACGCTGGCCGAAACGGCATCAGTGTTTGGAGAGATGCTGACCTTCAAGGCCTTGCTCAAGGACACCAGCGATGCCCGCGAACGCAAGGCACTGGTTGCTGGCAAAGTTGAGGATATGCTGAACACCGTTGTGCGCCAGATCGCGTTCTATGAGTTCGAACGTAAAATCCACCTAGCCCGCCGCGAAGGCGAGTTGACGAGCGACAAGATCAATGAGCTGTGGATGAGCGTTCAGGCCGAAAGCCTAGGGCCAGCCATTGAATTCAAGCCTGGCTACGAGGTGTTCTGGGCGTATATCGGCCATTTCATTCGCGCGCCGTTCTACGTTTACGCCTATGCCTTCGGCGACTGCCTCGTGAATTCGCTCTATGCACTTTACGACGAGGCCCATCCAAACTTCGTCAATAAGTACTTCGACCTGCTTAGTGCCGGTGGCTCAAAGCACCATAGTGAGTTGCTGGCACCGTTTGGGCTGGATGCCTCCAAGCCAGAGTTCTGGCACAAGGGGCTGTCGATGATTTCCGGCATGATCGACGAACTGGAAGAGATGGAGCAGGCCACCTAGCACCTGCCAGCCTCAAGCGGGCAATAGCGGCATGGTCTTCTCGGAAGGAAGACCGCCGCTCGGGCCTTCTGCACGAACGGTGAGTGAGGCTACTTCGGTGGCCGCATAATCAGTTCGAACTCAAACTGCCTCAGCCACGGCAGCTGCGATTGCAAGGTCTCGCCGATCAGAATGCAGACTGCTACGAAAATGATGATGGCAGGAATTGCCGCGAACGCTGCCTTGATGAAGAACAACATCAGGTGAAAGAACGAAATATCGAGCTTTGTCACCGTGACGCCCTCGGGATCGTATGCGATCTCCTCGACGTAATCATAGCCGTCGTCCGGTTGACTGATGCTCTGGGGTGGCGCATCGCGATCCTGCGCCTCGCGCTCACGCGCTTCCTTTTCCCGCCTCAGCGTGCGCGGCAGGTCCTCATCGGCCGTCATTGAAAATCTGGGCTCGGCCATTGTCATGCTCCCGATACCGTCCGAGTGTTTATTTGAGACGTCCGCACCGCAACCGCAACAAGTTACAACGCCAACTTAACCGCAAAAAAGACACCCGCGGCGTGCGATACCTTTCCCCCTTGTCTACAGTCTGAACAGAATTATTGCTATTTTACGCCCTCAATTTGACGATCTGCGAGGAACAACCAGTGGACAACCTAAAGAACCTGATTCGGACCATTCCGGACTATCCTAAGCCCGGCATCATGTTCCGTGATGTCACGACCCTGTTTGCCGATGCCCAGGGCTTTAAGGCGACGATCGCCAGGCTTGCTGAACCATATCGCACCGAACCCATTGATGCGGTTGCAGGAATTGAGGCGCGAGGTTTCATCCTCGGCGGCGCCGTAGCGGATCGGCTGGGTTGCGGCTTTATCCCTGTGCGCAAGAAGGGCAAGCTCCCCCATGAAACTGTCGGGCAGGACTACGAGTTGGAGTACGGCACCGACACGATCGAAGTTCACAAAGACGCGATCTCCAAAGGTCAGCGCATCCTGATCGTCGATGATCTTATCGCAACAGGTGGCACTGCCGAAGCGGCTATCAAATTGGTCCAGAAGCTTGAAGGCGTTGTTGTTGGCGCGGCCTTCATTATCGACCTGCCGGAAATTGGCGGACGCGCGAAGCTGGAAGCGATGGGCGTCAAGTGCCATTTGCTGATGGATTTTGAGGGTCACTAGACCAGTTTCCAGCATGAGGTCAGCGTTGCAGCAATCGTCAAAAGCGTGGGAACTCGTGAAGCAGTGGCAGCGCCAGGGCCGTGATCAAGTGCCTGACTGCCCAAACTGCTTAACACCGAGGCTCAGAATCGAGGATCAGTCAGTGCGTCCTCACAGCGAGTGGTACCACCTCACGTGCTCGGCGTGCGGTTACGAAGAAACTGTGCATCTTTCGATGCGGCAACCTATGACAGGCTTGGATTGAGACATGAAAATCGCCAACACGCACTACCGCACAATCTGGGTCAATGAAGATGGTTGGTCGGTGAGCATCATCGACCAGACCAAGCTACCGCATACATTCGAGACGACGACAATCGAAAACATCGATGAGGCTGCCCGTGCGATCAAGACAATGCAGGTGCGGGGAGCACCGCTGATTGGCGCGACGGCCGCCTATGGTGTTTGCCTCAAGATGCGCAGCGACAATTCCGATCAGGCGCTCGAGCAGGCCATTGAATACCTAGCCGAGCAGCGCCCAACGGCCATCAACCTGCGCTGGGCCCTGGAGGAAATGCGCGCTGCAATCCAAAACATCCCGCACGAGCAACGCGTCGAAGTTGCTTACAAGCGGGCAGCGGAGATCTGCGACGAAGATGTCGAGACTTGCCGCATGATTGGTGTCCACGGTCTGGAACTCATCAAGTCCATCGCCGCTAAAAAGCCTGCGGGTGAGTCAGTGAACGTGCTCACGCACTGCAATGCCGGTTGGATCGCCACCGTTGATTGGGGAACGGCGACATCGCCAATCTACCAGGCCCATGACGCAGGCATCCCGGTGCATGTGTGGGTCGACGAAACTCGACCACGAAACCAAGGCGCATCCCTGACCGCCTATGAGCTAGGTAGCCATGGTGTCTCGCACAAGATTATTGTCGACAATGCCGGCGGGCATTTGATGCAGCACGGCGAAGTTGATCTCTGCATCGTCGGCACGGACCGCACGACAGCAAACGGCGATGTGTGCAACAAGATCGGAACGTACCTGAAGGCATTGGCTGCCAAAGACAATGAAGTCCCGTTTTATGTTGCGCTTCCACACTCAACGATCGACTGGACGCTCGATGACGGAATGCAGATTCCCATTGAAGAACGCGGTGCTGATGAAGTGCTGAAGATGCCCGGCCGCCTTCCAGACGGGTCAGTTGTCGAAGTGGAAATTGCGGCGCCGAATTCGCCAGCTGGCAATCCCGCGTTTGATGTCACACCGGCGCGATTGGTGACCGGGCTGATCACCGAGCGAGGTGTGACGGAAGCAAGCCGCGATGGTCTTTTGAGACTGTATCCGGAGCGCAAATGAAAAGACGGGCCAGACAGAGGGTCTGTGGCCCGTCGAATTCGTATTGATGATCGAGATTGTGGTGCACACGTAGCGCTTTTTCGATCCGCGCTGTGGGCCTCAAGTGCCGTTAAGCGGCTAAACGATCAACGTCTTGGCTGTCGAAGTCAGCACAAGCATCCAAGAAGCCAAACACTTCGTCGACCAAGCGTGCCGTCGCTTGTTCGCGTTCGGTTTCCGCCAGATCTATGACTTCATCATGCTGCATAGCCAGCAAAGCGGCGTGAAAGTCGTCTACAACTTGCAAATTCATCGTCACTGCCCTCTCATCTCTAACTCAGGGAAAGTGTTGCGCGGAGACATGTCATACTCAAGCACTCTGATCAGGACTGTGAATAACCCTGATTTACGCAACGTCGCCAATCCGTTAGGACCGCCACTTCCTGTGGATCAACGACTCGACTTGCAAAACTATCACAGGCAACCACGACGAGAATGTGGTCGTGGCGCGTTCGACTATTCGTCCGGTGTAAAGAATGCCTCGGGCCGCGTAGGACTTGTCTCAGAGAAAAGCGGTCGCAGAACTTCCTGGATCCGGGTTTCTGTCAAATCCTTGGTGATAAAGACAAACCGGGAGCGACGATCATCGCTTGGCCAGCTGTCCAAAGTCGTCGGCGGATAGAACACATGCTGTACACCGTGAACAACGAAAGGTAGGGGCTCGTCGGCGACGTTGAGAATGCCTTTGACCCGTAGCAGGTTGCCACCATGGGTCATGCGCAGAAGCTCCATCGCAAATGACAGTTTCTGGCCATCAAGTGGCGTGTCGAAGGTCAGCGAGAAAGCCCGGATGCCCTGCGTATGTTGATGGTCGTGCGCATGATCATGCTCGTTGTCATGCCCGTGGTCATGCCTATGC
>JBCDBQ010000022.1:0-25602 GCA_039183375.1 Pseudomonadota bacterium | reverse complement strand
ATCATCTTTGTCCATGGATGGCCGGAACTCTCCATCTCCTGGCGCGGGCAACTTCCTGTCTTCGCCGGTCTGGGCTTCAGAGCCATAGCGCCTGATATGCGCGGTTATGGGCGTTCGAGCGTTTATGCGACGCACGAGGCTTACCGGCTTGAGGAAAGCGTCGCCGATATGATTGAGCTTATCGATCATCTCAATGCAGAGCGCGCGATCTGGGTTGGTCACGATTGGGGAGCACCGGTTGTCTGGGCGATCGCGCAGCAGCATCCGGAGCGTTGCCATGGGGTCGCCAACCTGTGCGTCCCGTATCTGCCTGAAGGGCTGTCTGTTGAGACGGCCGCACCACTGGTCAATCGTGAGATCTACCCCGAATCTGAGTTCCCGGTCGGTCAGTGGGATTATCAGTTGTTCTATCGCGAGAGTTTCGCGGATGCTCAATCTGCATTCGAGGCGGATCCAGCCGCGACCGTGCGCGCTCTGTTTCGAGCAGGTTCGCCGAAGAGTATGGAGAAGCCGTCGCGCACGGCTTCTGTTCGTGCCAATGGTGGATGGTTTAACGGGTTGCCGGCACCGAATGTGCCACGCGATGAGCGCGTCATAACCGCGGCAGATGAAGCGATGTACGCAGCTGCTCTCACGGCATCAGGTTTTTTTGGACCGGGCAGTTGGTATATGAATGGCGATGCCAATCGCGCATTTGCACTTGAGGCGAAAGAGCACTGGCGGCTTGAGATGCCAGTTCTCTTCGTACACGCGCAGTTTGACGTTGTGTGTGAGACGCTGAACTCCAAGCTTGCCGATCCGATGCGCGCGTGGTGCCATGACTTGACCGAGGCGACTGTGCCATCTGGCCATTGGATGGCGCAGGAAAAGCCGCGCGAGGTCAATGCGGCTCTCGCAAAGTGGCTCAGCCAAAAGTTGCCGGATGTGTGGAAGTCTTAGCGCTGATGCAATTTTACACTGATAGTATGTCTATATGCGGCGAGCTTTGTCAGTACCATTTGAGGCTGCGATCGGCAGTCCATCCTGATAAAGAGTGATTGTGCTGCGCCAATAGTGGCACCCTCGGAGAGGTTCGAACTCCCAACCCTCGGCTTCGAAGGCCGCAGTTTAGGCATATATTTCAATATGTTGTCTGGAAACTGAACAAGAATACTTCACCAAGAATCAAAGGGTTAGGTGGCAAAGTGGAAACCATAGAAGACCGATCTGGCGCATTGAGTCCCAGCAATCAAAAGGGCACGGTCATGCTGGCTATCGCACTGCTGCGGATGTATCCAAAATGATACTCAATATGTAATTTGTATCCGTTTTAGTAACTCAATTATTGTATGTATCAGCGGTCTGACCGATCCTGCCAGCCTCAAAGAAGGCAGACATGACCGCTGCCGAGCTTGGGCGGCTGAAGGGTGAATTTGAAATATTGGAGAAGGTCTCAATCGAGAAGGATTGCGACGTTCAGTTTCGACAGTCTTGAGGCAAATGGATCAAGCAACATGCAACAAAACGATTTCTATCAGGCAAGATTGACACCCAACGAGGTTATGCTGGGGCATATTGCGAACGACACTAATATTCGTCTCACTGAAACGGAAAGGACTAACAGACTACTTGTGCGGATATCCGACGACACACGCGAGTGTCGTTCCATCCTGGCGTCGATCATGTACATCTTGGTCGCCATCTTGCTGGTCTCATTGTTCAAATGAACATAAAGAGAGGCTTTCACCGAGTCGGACTGGACAGCAAGATAACAGACGAAAGCGTTTCATTCTCGGTTCCAGGATCTGGTCGACGCTACACGATTTGGGTCGAAGATTGGAAATCGATCCAAGCACATATGGCGATAGCTGAAGCTGTGCAGGAAAACCAACGAGAGCCTGTAAGATCAAGCCCTGAGCTGCGTGACAACCCCAGAGGCCCAAAGCAATAAAGCGCACCTTCCTTACCAAGGCCACCACCACCGAACGGTGATGTTATCAAGGTACATCGGATCGCCGTCTTCTATTACCTCAAACGGTGGAACCAAATCGCGTCGATTCCAACTTAGGCGGAAGATCCACAAATTTCGGTTCGTGGGTCTTCTAGCAAGACAGATTTGGCCATTGCGCCACTCGTACATCCAGATCTTTTCAGACCCGGTATGGCCTGTTTTTATCCAGTTTAGAGGGGAGGGCTTTTTGTCCTCGTTACCTGTAAGATTGCTCGGACCCGATAATTTCTTGTCAAGGCTCTTTTTAGTCAATTTATCCAGGCGCATTTCTAGCGCACTAGGTTTCTCGTCTTTACTCACCTCTAATCCCTATCCAGTTAGCTTGGTCTGCAGGCACCTTCTCGTCTAAGCTTGTCTTTGGTAAGGACGGCTTTGGCCACTCTTGATAAAGGCAGGAAACAGCTGTCGCGGCGCCATGACCGATGAGACTGACAACTTAGAGCTTGAGCACCTTCATGCTTTACGTCGTGGGGAAGACGACTAGCGCTCCGAAAAAGTGCCAACGCTGCGACCCGCTTGTAGCGCAGAAAACTGCAATCAAAAAGAGTCCGACCATTATTGGTTAGGGATTGAAAGACATTCAAGGCGAACTCACCGAGATAAGAGCCTGTGCCGAGCGCATCGAAAACAGGCCAGGCCGTGTTTATGCAGAATAGCTGTCCTGGCCGACGATGAAACTGCGAGGCATTTTAGACCACTGTCCGTCGTCGCATCGCCTACGAACGGCCGCAGCCGCTCGCATCTCCACCAACAGGCAACCTACTGAGTGGCGGGTCTACCTCGACTCGCGGCAATAATTTCCATCCTAGCAATCGGATAATGCAGCGTTGCCAGAAGCCAACCAACCGCGTGGCGTAGCGCCCAATAGACTAAAGCAGGAACAAAAACTGTGGCAACAAGGATTGGTGACGACACAATCATGAAGCGCACGAGCTCTGTTTGACTTCGAGCTATGAGCTTCTCGAAGACACGACGCTGTTCGGCCGACAAATCATCCATGAGGCTGGATCTGTCTTCCCGCATGATTGAAAAGTTCTGCTTTACATCTCGCCACTCCAGCCAAGCCAAAAGAAGCATAGACCACGGATTAATCCGATGAGCCATTCGAATGTAGCCATTTAAAACTGTTCGTAAATGCACGTGAGCTGGATGCGAGTAATCAATCCCGTGCAATTTCATGTCATCGAACAATTTATCTCTTATTCGAAACATTCGCTGTCGAAATCCGTCGACATGATAATCGATGTAGAGCCAACAAATGATAAACACTAATATTGTCAAACTAATAAGCGATGAGATGTAGTTGACCGCATCTGCTGCTATGATCTGAGTCAATTCGCTACTCATAACTGATCCTCCGGTCTTGTATCCCCCCGAGGTGTTAAACTGCTTGATGTCCTGTTCGGATCCAATTCCGACTCAAGTTCGATATTACGTCGTTGCAGGTACTCAATTGTGTCCCGTCTCAACTTTCTCTGCTGCCAACCGTATGCTAAGCCTGCAGCCCCTGCTCCCCACGCTATGACGACTGAAACGTTCACGTTACCGAGAATTGTAAAGCCCACATCAGCGAGGGTTTGTCTTCCAGCCAAACTATCAATGCTGAGATAGACATAGCGTACGATCAGAACAAGAGTCCCGTATCGAACAATGTCCTTAGCAACTGAGACAAACCCTTCTGAAAGTCTAGCATTTCTTAGCGATTTAAGTTCTGCTTCAAGATCGGCTCTTGTCTTCTTTTTGTTCGTCACTCGACAACTCTTTGGGGCAATAACTCAACATAAATCTGTAGACACCCTATCGTTGTGGTCAAGAAAGATCAACAACTGGTAAATTCTTGTCTCAAGTTCGGCTTTGCTTGCGTCTGCAACAATAATTGAAGGCGTTCACAGTGTGGGCACGTCCACTTCACGGTTTGCACTTTGCTCGATTGAGAAAGCCCAACGCTGCTAACCTGCACTTGGAAGAACAACTTTGCCAGTCGCGACATTATAAAACTGGATTAGGAATGTCGTCGCAGCAATCCAAAACACAACTGTCAATATCTGATGAATTCGATACAGGAAAGAATAACTGCCTAGGTAGTCACCAAGGAAGCGTTTGTTCCTAGTCAATCGACGTGGGCTAGTTACCTCGGATCGCCGCACATCTCCTAGCGAGAAGTATTCCGGTGATACTCCAGAGCGCTCTTCCACATCTCGCATCATGGATACACGCACTGTTACCCAATAACGGAGCGTTTGGTAGCCAATCAACACGATCGTCAACCACGTCATGTAGGGGTGGAATGGGCTTTCCGATCCAAGCATGATTTCCCAGACGAAACGCGTGCGGCAGGCGATTGTTTCACCGGTTGCGATTGGATTCTCCATCAGACCGGTCCGGGCGCAAGTTTCGACGGGGGATTGACCTATGACACCACTGTCAACGAGCGCTTCGGCTTGAATTTCACTGAGAGCTCCGAGCCCGGAAGCGCGAAGCATGAGCGGGGCGAAAAACAGGGCTACAAACAACAAATTAATAACCATGTTCGGACCCGTATAAGTACGCCGAAGGATAGACCATTTATCGTATGCGTTCGGGCCGAAATTCGCATGGTGAATGTAGTTGTCATCGACCTCCATGCCCCAGGATCCTCGGAGATCACAGGACTCTAGGTTCGCCCTCTTTAATTCCGCACCGGAGAGGTTCGCCAGTTGAAGTATCGCACGGGAGAGGTTCGCAGCGCGAAGATTTGCAGAAGAGAGTTCCGTGGCGGAGAGATCCGCGCCGGAGAGGTCCGCAGCGATAAGGTTCGCACCGGATAGGTCTGCACCCATAAGGTCCGCGTCGGAGATGTTTGCGCGGTGGAGGTTCGCGCCGGAGAGGTTCGTGCGGCAGAGGTCCACGCCGGAGAGGTTCGCGCCGGAGAGGTTCGCGCCGGAGAGGTTCGCACCGGAGAGATCCGCGCCGGAGAGGTCCGCAGCGATAAGATTCGCACCGGAGAGGTCAGCAGGCATAAAGTCCGCGTCGGAGAGGTCCGCGTCGGAGAGGTCCGCGTCGGAGAGGTTCGGAATAATATTTGGATTGTTGTCCCGCCAACTGTTCCAAGCACTGACGCCCTCTCTAATGACCTCCAAGTGTTCGTGGTCTGCCATTCAATGCACCTCAATTGACAATTCTCAAAGCTTCGGCTCTGGGGGAGCTTCGCGTGCGTGCTCGTCGGTTCGCAGTGCTTGAAGTAGCCTATCAAGCTGCTGTTCGTATTTCGAGTTGTCATGCTCCCATCCTGTAAAGTCGGCAGCGTTACGAGAACGTATCTGGCTCGCTTTGCCGCTACGCCACTCAGGTCCAAACATATAGTTGTCTAAGTTGAGGGGAATGAGAGCTAAAGCTTTTTCACCTCTTTCTTTCATGAGATCTCGCTCTTTCGTAAAGGCCGTCTCGATCTCATTGTCGACCCACCAGCTCGACAAGGAATTCTCAGAACAGCACAAAACGACTTTGTCCCACAGCTTGATGCCGCGATCGATTGCTTGATGAATGTCATCACCTGGAAGTACTTGATGCTCATCGAGCCAACATCGTATGCCACGCTCCTGGAGATCAGCATGGATGCGACGTGCGAACGACTTATCGTTGCTGCTGTAGCTGATGAAGCAGGAGTAAAACTCGATTGGCTGCCCTAGTAGTGATGGTAGGTACTCGATGTAGACTTCAGGCAGACCACAACCGCGTAAGAATGGGATCGGCAGCATGCCGGACTTCACGAGACTTGCATGATCAAGAAAACTAGATCCACGATGTCTACACGACTCCAGGTTTATGGCATCTTTCAAAGTCATGCCAGCGAAGACAGTACTATGAATGACGGCTCGGTTCAGGTTCGCGCGGTTAAGGTAGGCGCCGGTCAAATTCGCAATACCTAGGTCCGAATGACTTAAGTCCGCGTCGGAAAGGTTAGTATAACTGAGGTTTGCCTCTCGAAGATCCGCTTTTTCTAAGTTCGCACCGCGAAACTTAGCAAATTGAAGTCTTGCACCATGGAGTTTCGCACCAGCGAGGTTCGCTTCGGAAAAGTCTGTCGTAAGCAAATGATCGGAGAGCTCCTCTGGCACCCAGCAGTCCAGATCGCATAGGTTCGAGCCAGAGAGGTCAGCTCCTGACAGGTTAGCGCCAGTTAGATTTGCACCGTGGAGGTCCGCCTTGGACAAGTCCGGACGCAAAATCCGATTGGCATGTCGCCAAGCGTTCCAATACTCGACCCCACCGCTTAATATCTCCAAATGTTCTATCTTTGCCATTCAATTAACCCGAAACACTTTCGTGTGCACGTATACTTATTCCTGCTGGTACCGAAATCAGCTTCGGCACCACTTGAGTTGGTAATTGCTAAAGCCTTGGCTCAGGCGGGGCTTCGCGCGCGCCTTGGTCGGTGCGCAATGCGCGGACCAGCCGCTCAAACTGTTCCTCGTATTTTGAGTTGTCGTTCTCCCAGCCCGAGAAGTCCGCTGCATTCCGAGAACGTATCTGAGTTGCTTTACCGTTTCGCCACTCGTCCTTGAACATGTAGCCGTCGAGGTTCAGTGGCATCAATGCCATCACCTTCTCACCCCGATCATTCATGAGCTCACGTTCTTTGGTGAATGCTGTCTCAATCTCATTATCAACCCACCAGCTCGACAATGAATTTTCAGAACAGCACAATATAACCTTGTCCCACAGCTTGATGCCGCGATCGATTGCTACATGAATGTCGTCACCTGGAAGTATTTGGTGTTCATCGAGCCAACATCGTATGCCACGATCCTGCAGATCGGCATGAATACGCCGCGCGAAAGATTTATCCTTACTGCTGTAGCTGATGAAGCACGAGTAAAACTCAATCGGCTGCCCCAGCAGTGAGGGTAGGTATTCGATGTAAATCTCAGGCAAGCCACAGCCGCGCAGAAATGGTATTGGTAGCATCCCGGATTCTACAAGGGTGGCGTGATCAAGAACGCTTGAGCTTATGTGCCTGACAGTTTCTAAACCGACGACTTCACTTAGACCAGTTCCACCGAAAACAGTACCATGTAGAGTAATCTCACTCAGGTTCGCACCGGTAAGGTTCGCGCCGGTGAAATTCGTGGCGGAGAGATCCGTGCTAGTCAGATTCGCACCGTAGAGGTTCGCACCGGAGAGGTCCGCTTCATCGAGATCTGCATAGGAGAGGTCCGCACCGGAGAGGTCCGCGCCGACTAACTTGGCACGTCTGAGCATCGCGTTGGAGAGTTTCGCGTTGGAGAGATCAGCGAAGGAGAGGTCTGCACTGAAGAGGTTTGGAAATTCGAATGTATTATCGTCACCGAAGAGGTCAGGACGGTTAACTAGTCTACGGCACCACCAACGGTTCCATTCAGTTACTCCCTTTTCCAGAATCTCTAGGTGTCCTGGGTTAGCCATTCAATGCACCTTTTCTGCTAATCGACGTCGAAGAGACTTCGAGCCAATTCGTTTGCGGGCTTAGGTTCCGAGTATGGACCATGAACACGATTGAGGTGACGTCCGTTTACGGCGCCTTACTGATCGAAGACACGTCGTGCCTTTCCATCGATCAACCCACGCTCAAAGTTTTGTAGATTTTGCTTCGACTGGTGGTTGATCTGATCGCGCAAGTTATCAGGAAGTTGGCTGAACTTGCCGGACGAAAGCCTAATCTCAACGCGGTTCTCGATCAGTTGTTTCCTTGCGTCAGGAGGAATTTTGACAGGGGCAGAAGCATTGATCACATCAACGGCCCAACCTCGTGCAGCAGCAATCTTGGATTTTTCAGGGTCTTCACGAAGTATACCCAAGGCAATATTGAGCATCTTGATATCTAACTCACGACTCTTACTCCAATAACCGGTAGTCGCGACTAGGAGCGTCGCTAGCGCGCCGATTGCAGCCGAAGACAGCGGCACCAGTACATCTTTCCAATGCGTTCCGCTAAGGCCCAAGAAAAACATCGAAAACCCTCCTAAAAGTAGCGCTCGATAAGCAAAAGATAAACCAAATACCCGATCAGCAAACACCCACCTCAATATCAAAGCATTGTAGCAATCTTGCTGATGGGAAAGTCATCCAGAACGAGGGCAAAAATCATGGTGAGATAACCGCAGGCAACGATTGCCGTGATATAAGAGAGAAAACCCAACGTGCCTCCTCGATCGTCTTGCTGCTTAGGGTTGCGTCCGAGTAGCGCGAAGGTCCCGAAATTCAGGCCCACCAAGAACATCAACCCTAACACCGCCAGTATCCTTTCTGCTCCCGTAGGATCTGAAAGTGGAAATTTGTTCACTACAATACCAAGTCCGGTTCCATGGAAGAGCACCATGACTCGCAAAACATCAACTTTCATCGACTGCCCCCACCTCTACTTCTTGATGAGGTCGACGAAGAATATTTCGTCGACCCACCTTCACTGCTAACTGGATCGAGACCGCCTCGCCTCTACTGCGTTTATCCATTCATTGAGACGGCCGATGGTATCTTGCGCCTCTGCCTTATGCTCCTTGGCCTCCTGTTCATGATGGGAAGCCATCAAGTCATCAAGCACACGCTGCTCGCGATCTCGAATATCCCACAGAAGCTGGTACGGATCAGCCCGACTGTCGTTTGGTAGGTACATCTGTCAAATCCTTATTTTGTTCGCTTGGTTCGCAAGTAAACTGTTCGCGGCGAGATCTCAACTTTGTACCGGTTGTTGATCTTCTCGACGATTTGCGGCGCCGTGAAGCCATTGTCTCTCAACTGCTGAGCCCATTTCGCCATGTGTGGCTTGAGCTTTGGATCTGGTCCGGGGCGATATCCCCTGGCGATCTTGGCTTGCAGTCCGGCTTTTGTGCGCTCCGACACAAGCTGGCGCTCAAATTCAGCAACTGCAGCCATGACGTGAACGAGGAACCGACCGCTTGCGCTTGCCGTGTCGATGTTCTCAGTTAGAGAGACGAGCTTCACGCCTTTGTCGTCCAGCTCTTTGAGCTTGTTCAGCAGATCAGTGATTGAGCGCGCGATGCGATCCAGACGCCAGACCACAAGAGTATCGCCTGGCTCAAGGAACATGAAAGTCTGCCTCAGACCTTCTCGCTTCAACGTTGCTCCCGACCGCTTGTCGGTCCAAATGCGGTTCTCTTCGACACCATATTTCGTGAGTGCATCCATCTGCAGGTCAAGAGATTGGTCATCTGTCGAGACGCGAGCATATCCAACTAGAAGTGGTTCGGTTCCCACGCCAGTCTTGATAATTGTGGCTTTGAATACATGTTTTTTCTTCTTGGACATCAGACAATGATTCACTGGTACTTTGTCAAAGTCCAGTGCGTCAGCCATGAGCTGTGCAATGCTGCATGCTGCGGCGACGCTGATCATCACTTCTTGCCCTTCTTCAGATGCTCGTGAGCGCGCTCAATTAGGCGGCGGATCATCTTTGACTTATCCGGCAGATCGTCCTCGGCTTTTCGAAGATCCGAGAGCATCTGCTCGTACTCGCTGTCAAAGCGCATATGCAAAATCTTGTCCTTCATAAACCCGTCGGTCGCAACGGGAGCCGATTCTGTCAACACTTGTGAAGTTTTGTATTTTGTGTTGTTTGTCAACAGTGCATACTTTGTGTTGACGTTTTGCAAGTGGGAAATTACGTTGTCAACAACAGCAATCGAGATGCCCTAGGGGATCATCTGAGCGAACCTTAGCGGGGGAGCAAAAGGGTGAACCAAAGCACCGGGACGGCGGGTGTGGAGGTCAGGCCAAGAACCAGAGCCGGGACAGATAGAGCCCGGTAGCCGTCATGAGATTTTGAACGCAAGGAACGCCCGATGAAGCGAAATAGCTGCCCATCCATTCGGATGTCTGAACACTTAACCCTGCTCGAAGCTACACCACGAACTTGACGGTTCGGGAACGAGCGCTGACAGCGGGCGAAGCTTAAATCTGAAGTGCATGCTTCACCTTCGCTTTCTACTCTTCAATGAGCAACGAGAGTATAGCACAGCAGACTTAACGAAGAGGAAATGGACGCCCGGTAATTCCCGTTGCCGGGCGTTCGTTATTGCGGCCAGGTCCGGATCACTTCCGCCAATGTGCCAGTCGAGATAATGAATACGACATAGGCGAACACAACCAGGCCGATCGAACACGCTACAGAAAGGCAGCGCTCAACCAACGCGTCAGGTTGGCCGCCAGCACCTTCTCGATGACCTCCGCTTTCAGCAGGCCCAGGCCGTTGAGTATCCAAATCACGATCACCAGCCCCACTCGCCAAATCAACTGCAACCGGCTCTCCAGTTTGCTCAGCCGCTGCCCGTGATCGTCGAGCGTAGTCTGTGATTGCCGCTTCCATTCTTGAAGCTGACCGATGTCGCGTCCGTGCTCGTACTGCATCTGCCATTGTCGGTTTGCTGCCTCTATGACGTCTGTTTGTTGTCCTTGGCCTTCTTCGGTTTGCTCAAATCGCAATGTGCAACGTACGTCCTTTTGGATTCCTCGATCGTGCCGTCCAAAAATGCTTCCTGCTTGGCGTGCTGGCGCTGCATCTCGCACAGTCGCTCCTTGCTCGGTACCTTGGTCGTCATCTCGATCCGTGGCACCTGGCGTGCATAAGCCTTGACCTCGGCCGGGACAGCCAGGTTGTCAGTCGCGATACCGAGGGCTGCGCACCCCGGCAATGCCAGGCTTGCCAGAGCTATCAGCAGAAGCACGGCCGGCGTTGGTTGCATTCTCGTTTGCATTTTTGACCTCAAGTTTCACTTTCTGACCGCCGCGGATCTCTGCCGACTTGATGCGGTTGTAGTCCCACAGGAATATGCCGAGGAAAGTCGCAGCTCCCCCGACGATGATGCCGGCCCGGCCAAACCCAGTGGCCAGGAACGACGCGATGGTGGCAAACACTCCCACGATTATGACCTCACGAATCTCGGCAAGAACCACAGACCAAGGCATGTCGCCAGAATGATGCCCACGACAGCCGGCGAACTTTGCGCATAGGCGCCCATGGCGCTCATGATCGTCAGCGCGGCTTGGCCTGAGCCTGGTGGAATGTATGTCGCTGCAGTCGCCCCGGCGCCCGCTGCAGGCGGTGCTGCAGCCAAGGCCACTTGCGTCCGCGTAATCGGGGCACTGGCCTCCTGGACGCTCTGTGGTTGATGCCCGGCATCTGCCGCGTAGGTCATCGGATCGTCTTCGGCTGGATCATCAAACAGCGCCAGCGTACCCCGAGCAAACAACGCCGCTTCCTCTTTGCGACGACGCACCAATCCGCGATAGGTTTTGCCGCCAGCATAGATCCAGCGGCCAAACTCTTGCTCTGCGCCCTCGTAGTCGCGCTTGTTTAGTTTGCGTAGCAAAGTTGACGGACCGCCGCCTTTGAGCGTGAGGCCGCCCGTGTTGTAATCAAACGAGACCAGAGCATCAAAATGCGACTGAGACAGCGGTACCGTCACCAACTGGTTGACCCGGCGCTCATGTAAGGCGAGCTCGCGGCCGAGCTCCGATTCCGCTGTCTCGCGTGACCAGACGTCGCCTTCGCCGACGCCGCGCGTACAGCCCCAGCCGATCGTCCAAATCTCTGGCTTAGCCAGCGTATCAAGATAGGCCACGCAACTGCCGTCAGGCAGCTCCTTGTGATAGCCCTCGTACTTCTGCACCAGCTCTATGCCGGCAAGCGTGATTTCTCTCATGGTCAAATCTTTGCGTTGGTACGCGAGACTGAGTTGGTTAAAGAAAACCGATGCCGCCGAGGATCTTGGATCCCGCGTTGATCTCTTCAGAGAATTGGATTGACGCCTTGGGCCGCACCAAGGTTGAGACGAAGACGCGTGACGTGCTCGCTGACAGGTTCTGGCGGAACAACTTCACCTGGCTGAGCCGGCGTCATCACCGCAGCACCTTCTATGTCGGCGGAATATCATTTGGATCGAAGTTCGACGCATCCATGTTAACGAGCGTGAAATCGTTGCCGTTGCCCGACTGATCCAGTCCTATCTCTTGGTCGTTCTGCGGGTTAAGGCGGAAACCGTGGTTTCCGAAAGTTCCCGTGTAGTCTTTCCAGCCGCCAGTTGCAGAAACATAGTTGACCTCGTCTGGAAGCAGCGCTTGTCCTTCGACAACGATCAAATCGGCGAGTCGCGCGAACAAGAAAAAGTCGTTGAACAGCCCGTCAAACCCGATGTTAAGATCAAAACCGTTCTGGAACATAAGCGTACTCTCGGTCGACACGTCTTCGTTGGCCGGCAGCAGCTGGCCATTCTCGAAGAGCCGCACAATATCTGCCGCATCGGCAGCATCTTTATCGACCGATATGGTGTAGTGTGACCAAACCGCGACTTGGGCATTTGGCGCAAAAGCCCTTTCACTCGTGAAACGCTCGTTGTCAATTATCTCAAAATCAAGGTCCACCGACTCAAGTATGACTGGATCGGCTGGCGTCGCACTGAAGTCAAACATGACCCTATATTGAGCAAGATTTGTATTGTCCATCGACAAGATTGCTGCGAAATCCGTCGCAGAGTCGCCTGATAAATTGACCCAAAATGCGACTGTAAACTGCCGCTGGTTTGGGCCGACACTTGAGAAAGACGGTATCTGTAGTCTTTCATCAACACCGTTAAGAACGATGGAGCCAGCAAGCTGCAGGCCTGTTGGGTTCACCGTTAAATTGAATATCGAAGTGACAGGCGGTGATCCGTCTTCGTTGCCATCTTCTATAAAAACCTCAAACGACGCCGTCGTCGTCGCGCTGTCGTCGTGTGCAAACGACACGTTGCCGTCAAGGATGTCTTGACCGGTGAATTGGTTTGCCGGCGAACCGTTCACCTGGATCTCGCCGTTGACCTCGCTGAAGATGAAGAACGTGACTTCGCCCGGACCATCATCAGGATCAGTGAAAAACAGGTCTTGTTCCGTGATCACGACGCTGCCGCCTTGGCCAACCGTCGCCGTGAGATCGCCAATGAGGACTGGAGGAACGTTGACGACAACTTCCGTTACATCCAGCGTAATCGTGGCGCTTGTCGCGTCAGGCGTTGAGCCGACGTCCGGATCATCAACCGTCACCGCAACCGAATAACTCGATTGGTCGGCAAACACGATCGGGTCTTCGATGAAGAACAATTCAGCCGTGTCGCCGGACTGGTTGCGGACCTCGAAGGAACCTGCGTCGTTGCCAATTGTTGCAAGCACGTTGGTGCCTCGACCGTCGTCGGTGATCGTGATGTCAGCGACCTTCACGCCAGTGCTGTTGTCGGTGCCCTCATCAATGTCAAACAGGATCTGAGACAAGACGACGGCCGCCGGCGCTTCGTTCAAATCCCTCACAGCAAGTGCGTATTGATGGACAGAGTCTGCTCCGAAGCCCGTGATGAACATCTGCGATCCGTCGGGATTAAATGTTAAGCCCGTCGGCGCATCATCCTCAGCGGCCACGCTAAACGACTGCACGAACACAGCGGTGCCAATGTCAAACGCCGCGCCAAGATCGTAGGCATGAACAGAGTCGGCTATTACGCCCGAGACAAACATCTGCGTTCCGTCAGAACTGAAAGCTACGCCTCTCGGTGCTTCGTCCTGCGAGGCCACGCTAAACGACTGCACAAACGCGGCGGTGCCAATGTCAAATGCCGTGCCAAGATCGTAGGCATGAACAGCGTCGGACGTCGCACCCACGACAAACATCTGCGATCCGTCGGGGCTAAACGTTACGCCCGTTGGCGACTGGTCCTGCGAGGCCACGCTAAACGATTGCACGAACACAGCTGTGCCAATGTCAAACGCGGTGCCAAGATCGTAGGCATGAACAGCGTCAGTCGACAAGGCGGTGACAAACATCTGCGTTCCGTCTGGGCTAAATGCTACACCCGTCGGCAATGTGTCCTGAGCGGCCACGCTAAACGATTGCACAAACGCCGCGCTGCCAATGTCAAACGCCGTGCCAAGATCATATGCGTAAACAGAGTCAAATTCTGTACCCAGGACAAACATCTGCGTTCCGTCAGAATTGAAAGCTACGCCTCTCGGCGCGTTGTCCTGTGGGGTTACGTCCAACGACTGCACGAACACAGCAGTGCTGATGTCGATGTCGATGTTTATGGAGAGAGTGAACGTCGACAGGGTGACCGCAGAGCCATCCTCGTCACCATCGTCAACGCCAACCTCAAACGACGCGCTTGTCGTTGCGCTTCCGTCATGTGTAAACGACACGTTGCCGTCAAGGATGTCTTGACCGGTGAATTGACTTGCCGGGGATCCGCTCACCCGGATCTCACCATTGACCTCGCTGAAGATGAAGAACGTGACGTCGCCTGGACCATCATCAGGATCAGTGAAAAACAGGTCCTGTTCCGTGATCACGACACTGCCGCCTTGATCAACCGTCGCCGCGAGATCGCCAGCGATAACGGGCGCTTCGTTCACATCCGTCACAGTCAGCGTAAAGTCAGCACTCGTGGCGTCTGGTGTTCCACCGACGGCCGGATCATCCACCGTCACTGCAAACACATAGCTCGCCTTGGTTTCGAAATCCGGATCCGAACCAATAAAAAAGACCTCGCTGCCGTTTCGGATTTCAAAGTCTGCCGCGTCGGCGCCGATCACTGCCAGGTTGTTGGTGCCGATGCCGTCATCAGTAACGGTGATCGTTGCAACCAGAATGCCACCGCCAACAACGGTGTTCTCGACAATGGTCGTGATGACAGCCGTCAGCGCGATGGCGATCGGCGGCTCATTGTCGTCACGTCTGCCAGACGCAGCGATGATGCCTATTCGAAGTGATTTCATGCGGCCGGAGCTTCTTCTTCTCGGATCTCAGTCAGGATGTTGTCGAGCGCCTTCATTGCGTCTTTGCGGCGTTGCTCGCTCGGCTGCAGGTAGATGGCTGTCTGGCCCGCTGCCGTGTCGTTGTCCGCCTGCGGTCGCATGTCGGACAAGCTTCGGCGCCGGCGCCTAGGCGCGGGTTTAGCAGTTGAACTGAAAAAGCCACGACCTGAGAACGCCAACAGTACAGCTGCAGCCAAGTTGGCAAGCGTCACGGCAATCCCGTTTAGTGCTGAAATCCCGTAGTTGGCCCAGAACTTCGCCTCCGCCGTCGGGTCAATCTGCCGGGTAAGACCTGCCGCAAGGTTGGACGCATGGGCAAGCGCCGCGCTCGCCCGCGTTGGCGTTTCGGCCGACGCGACCTTAGCGTCTTTCAATTCACGCTCCAGGCCCACCAGCTCCGCCTTAAGCGCCTCGCGCGCTACCGCCGCCGCTTTCATCGCTTCCAGCGTTGACAGTTCCTTCTTGCGCTTTTCGCAGAGATCCGCACAGCGAATGCGCTTCTTTTCAAGCTCATAGGCCAGCTGCGCCGCCTCGATCGGCTTGTCGTAGGCTTTGGGCGCGTTCAGCTCATATTGTTTACCGCTGACAGGATCAGTCCACACATTGCGCCAGGCCGCCGTCGCGCGAATAGTGGTAATGCGGTCTTCGAGCCGTGTGACCTCGCCCCGAGCGTCCTTGGCTTTGGTGTTTTGGTTGTCCGATATCGCCATCTCGTTCTGGCGGATAAACTGTGACGTGCCGCCGTTGGTCACGACGTCAAAGAACGTGAAAAACGCCGCCAATGGCAGCAGGATGACTGCGCGCGCCGCACCGCTCAACGTCCAGCTAAGCGCATTGGACGTCATCTTGGTGATCAGCAACGGGCACAGTAGCGAGATCGCGAAAAAGATCACGAACAGCAGTACCTCAAAGTACCAGTAGCCGCCACCGAAGTTGGAGCCGAAATAGCCCGTTAGGATCGCTGAGCCGGTAGCGATCACGATCGCAAGCGTTTGAAACGACTTGTGCTCCCAATCTATCGTCATGTGTCACTGTCCTTTGCCTCGATGCCGACACGTTTCTCCAGCTTTAGACGCCAGTTCTCACCGACCCGTATGCGTGCCTCGTGATTGTCGAGAGTGTTGTCGTGCTCGCCCATGGCGATGCCCATGGTGTCGAATGCCCTCTCTATCCGCTCTATCCGAACGACGAGATCCGCGTCAGCCGCTCTCTGGTCCGCTCGCTGGTCCGGTGTCTGTGCGACTGCACGTGACTTGCCTGCAGCTGACCGGTCTAACAGCCCTGCGCGTGCGGCAGCGCCGCCTGTGAGATCGCCAATGAGCAACCATTCATCAGCCGCGAACTTAATCAACGATGCTGCCGAAAACTGTTCGGTGAGTTGAAAGTTGCCGCCTGCCGAGTTGAGCACCGCACTGCCGTCTGCCGCAAAGGTCGTTGCACCATTGCCAATCTGAATGACGTCAACGTGTGAACCGATTGGAAAATCTACCGTGCTGTCTTCCGGGATTGTCACTAAGTTTGCGCCACCAGAGTCGGTGAAGATCAGCTTGCCGTTGTCGGTTAGTTCCAGCGTATGGTCGCCACCGACTGTTCGCGTAGGCTGTAAGAACAAATTTGAAAGAGCGTCTGCAACGTTGGCCCCTGGTGCGGCGCTGTCGTTCTGGATCTCGCTTGCTTGGTCGAGCACCACCGGAAGACCGGCCACCTGCGATGCATTTATCGACAAGGCCCCTTGGTGCTGCGTGACGCTGGCTTCGGAGATGCGTGCATTAGCGAACTGGCCCGATGCAATCGCCTGTGCATCAAACGGTCCGTTCGGTCCAACCTCGCTGTCTTGCAGCACCTTGCCGGTCGTCCCATTAAACGCTGCGAAGTTGCCCGTGACTGCCCCGTTCGGACCCAGCACATCCCCAGAGCCTGCACCTGGCGCACCCGGTGCACCATCGTCACCTTGCGGAATGCCGAAGTTTAATACCGCGTCCTGCGCATCACCGACGTTCTCAACAGTCGCGGCTGAGCCTGGCGGCAGCGTGTTGACAATCCCGATTTGAATGCTTGCGGCTTCGCCGTCGACACCGGGTTGCCCGTCTTGACCTGGTGGACCCGGATCGCCATCGGCACCGGGATCACCAGGATCACCTTGATCGCCTTGCGGGATGCCAAACACCAGTTGAACGTTCTGAGCATCGCCGATATTCTCGACCGTCGCATCGGAGCCAGGCGCCAGTGTGTTTGTATTGTCGACTTGCACAGATACTGTGCCATCGACGCCTCCAGTGCCACCGGCCGACACGCGGTCCACTATGACATTGAGGTTGTCGCCTGGATCAATCGTGCCTTGCCCGGTGCCGCCGCTGATCGTGAACTTCTTGTAGGCGCCTTGATCAGTCGCGTCGCTGTCAATCTGTATCTGCCGGAACGTGGCCGGGACACCAACTTTCGTGATGAAAACGAACGCACGAGGTGTACCGCCCAAATCATCCCAGGTGTCGATCACCGGTCCGAACGCTTCGTTGTTCGGGCCCGTCTCGTTGATGTAGAGTTCGGTTGCCTGGGTAATGTCAGCGTCGTTGAATGCCAGCTGGCCAACGCCTGGATCCACATCCGCCAGACCAGCATCGAACTGATAAGGCAGGCCGGTCAGGCCCTGAAACTCCGCTAGGGCCTCCTGCGGCTTGGCAAAGATGATCCACTTTACCGAGACGTTGCGCGGACGAGTTTCCGAGCCACCTGTCGGCTCCACGGTGATGTTGTGTGAGTGCTGGCCCGCTGCGTCCGTAATCTTGCTGTTCGGCGCATTGCCCGGGAAGGCCGGGGCACCAGACGTCAGTGTAGTGGTGGTAGTTCCCGTCGACGCATCATAGCCGTGTGTATGGTTCCCAGCAGTGTCCGACGTTCCCGTGTGTTCGTGCGATCGCAGCTCGTCGTCTTGCTTGGTGCCGACAGCATCGCCCGCCGTGCCATCACCGCGGTCGGTGCGGTTTGCAGCGTCAGGATCGTTCCCAGCGCCATTGTCGAACCCGCGCAGAAACTCGCCGCGATAATCCGGAAGGTTGAAGTTGGTGTCTGAGCCACCATAAGCAAAGCCGATCTTCGCATGCAGCTCGAGGAAATCGTCTACCGCAAGGCTCGACCCGTCACATTCCAGCCAGCCAGTCGGGACGGTTTCGCCGGCATAAGGAACGACGGCGCCGACTGGAAAAATATTGTTGAGGACAAAGCCATTTATGAGATCCGGAAACAACGATCGCGCATAGACGCCGCTGCCGTGAATAATGAACTGATCGCCCGCAAGATCATAAACCGCCATGAACGGCACGTCCTGCAGGATCTCGCCCTCGCGCAATTCGACACCAGCCTTGGCGCGCAGAGGCTTGGCGGCTAACTCGTTGACCTTCAGCGTGGACGCGCCACCATTATCTTGGTGCGGGCGGACAAGCACCGAGATCCCGTCGACCAACGCCAAAGGCGTCGAGTCCATCGAAACCTCATAGGTGTCCTGCTCACCAGTTGACACATGCGCCTTGCCAATGTCGAGCAGCCACTCCTTTACACGCGCCATCACAGCGCGCGCAGAGTTGTTCACCGACGACGGTGTCTGGAATTCCGCAAAGTTAACCGCGGGGTCAATGTTGCCGTTGTCGTCGGCAACCTTCGACCAGGCGTGAATCGAAGTCATCCCGTTCGATGTCCGTTGTGATTTCTGGGAAGGGGAAGAAACGCGTTAACGCGGCGCTCCGGCAGGAGCGCTACAGATCGCAATTACTGAAATGAGACTAGTCGCTGTTAGGCTCAGACTGGGCGTCGATGAACTGTTGGTGGCTGTTTGCTGGGCCCAAAACCTTGCTTTGCGTGGCAGGCTCTGTTTTGGCCGGAGGGATCTTCGCAGCTACTTCCCTGCGCAACCCTTCAATCTCTGATCGTATCACTGATAGCACGCGACTGTGGCGGCGACCTGAGGCGATGCCATCAATGACCAAGTACACGACAATTGCTATGAGTATCAAGACAATTGCTAAGAGAATCAAAGTGTGCATGTCAGCTCCATGAGGCCGAACGCGCTACAAGGTTGACTGTAGTGGTTGTATCTAAAATAGCAACATTTATATATAAAATTACCATTTTAGTTACAAATGCATTGCTTACTGCAGATCTCTGAGGGACACTGCACGCCGCTAAATCCGTAAAAAACGCAATTCTGAAAGGCTGTTGTTATGAAACCCCAATTGGATAAAAATCCGTTTTTGGAACGGTATTTGGACGCCCTGAAGGTGGAGCTCACTCTTCACGAGCGCATTCTGGAATTGCTGGAAAGCGAGCAGATGCGGCCATTTTATACCGGCGAGGATGGAGAGCTGATTTACGCATCTGACCTGGAAACGGCTCGGACATCTATCGGCAGTATCAAACAGAGAATTGCGCTCACCGAAGACGTCCTGTGCGCTCGCACTCTGTAGTACGAATTGATCAAGGCTCATCCAGAATGCCCGTAGCTGCTGCGCCAGTTGCGACGCCGACAGGGGCAAGTGCACGCATGTAGGGTGACATGCTCCGGAACAAAGTGATGTCGCCACCAGCGCCCTTTGTTAAAGCTTCGTCCAACTCGTCAATGTACTCCTGGACATTGGCTTTAGTGAGTGATTTGGCGGTCATTCCCTCGGTCAAATCAGACGGCGTCGGCTTGGAATTCGGTCCGTTCTGCTCTACGTGTTTTAGGTAACGATCGCGAATGTTTTTCCTTTGAGAGGAAGTTAAAAATGTCTTCTTCTGACCCTGTTGGTCCCGCCGTGGCGAGCGACCCGTTTCGGCACTACCTTGGCCTGCGTCCGGACGAGGAGATCCAGTGCTTACTGGGTTACGCGGAGGATCTCCCAGAATCCCGCCGGGAACTGTTCCATCAGATTCTCGCTGAGATCGACCAGTTAATGGTCGCTGACCTGAATCCGGAGTCGGCGGCTCGTCCAAAATCCCGCGAGCAGCAGGCTTCGGCTTAGGTGGCATCTTGCCGAGACCCTTCTGTCGCCTTGCGAGGCGAGGCTCAATCATAGCTCTCGCATCGCTGGCCATCGCTGTCGCAGCCGACGCTTCACCCGGTGAAACACCTGGCACAGTCTCTTGGTCGTAATACTGCACCTTGCCACTGCGATAGTTCTGATCTGGCGCTAAGTGCGTGCGACGCTCTCGTCTCACAGGCCGCGTTTGTTTGCTGTGCGACTTGCTCGGCCGGCCCATGGACGCACCAAGACGCTCGCCAGCAGCGCCACCGACAGCTCCAGTTGCAGCCATGCCGATAGAGCGTAGCCAATCCTCGTAGTTGCCCGGATCAAACTCCTGAAATGCCATATCGCCAGCAACAGCCGTGCCAGCACCTAAACCCGCTGCTGCAGCTGTTTGACCGCCCATGGGCAAACGCATGCCGCGATCAATCATGTTGCCGTAGTCATCCAGCTGACCCATCTGTCGCTGCATGTCCATCGCAACGTTAGATGGTATCTGCCCGGTTTGCGCGAACGCCTCGTCGGCCTTTGCTACCGTACGTGGTACTTGCTGGCCTGCGACGTTCATCATGTCCGGCAAAACATCACCTGCTGCACGCGCCGCTTGGCCAGCTGCACGTGAACCAACGGCCATGCCAGGAACCGCAGCCATTGCACCCATACCGGCGCCATAAGCAAACTGAGCCGGGTTACCATCGAGAATACCGCCAGCCATGTTCTGGCCTGCCTCATAGGCCTGCGGCAATGGATTGACCATCTGAATGCCGTCGGCAACACGTCCCAGTTGTTCCGCCGCCGCGCGGTTCTGTGTCAGGTTCAGCACATACTCGTAAACCTGCTGGCCCAAAGACTGTGGAGGACCTTGACGCAATTCGGGTGGGCGTCGTGGAATCTGTTGTAATTGATCAGCCATAAGGGCGTGCTTTCATCAACGCTCAAGGATATGCAGTTATCTCGCCTCAGACTCGGCAGTCTGTTGATGGAGAGACTGGAACAGAGCCAGCGTGTTCGGGTCCTGCCGGATTAGATCGTTGAGGCGGACCATGTGATTGGCCAAAGCCCGTTGCGCCGACACGTTGCCACGATAGGCGCGCGCTTCAAAACGACGGCCTTGGTTCATCCAACGCAAAAACCTCGTGTTCGACATTGCCAATGAGCCGCTATAGCCCAGCGCCGCAACCGACAACGTTGTCACCGGATAATAGTACAGCCCGGCCGCGCTACCTGTGAGCAACCCAGCTGTAAGATTATGAACCCCTGATCGCGACGTGTTTGCCAGAGCTTCGAATTCGCGGAACTGCGTGGCCAGGTTGGCCATCTCATTGATTTCTTTAAACGCGGCTCGCTTGTCGCGATCACCGAACAAAGTCACGCGCGACTGCGGGCTTAGTCTTTTCCAATCCGTTGCAAACCGCGTCAGTGAAAAGTTGATATCACCAGTGAAACCTGGTTGACCGGGAGGCACGCTACCCATTTCACGGATCATCGCACTTGCAATCTCATTCCACTCTTCCGGCTGCACCGTGCGGCGCAATGAACGCACAAGCTCTATGTTGCCTTTCCCGCCATCTAAAGCAGCGCGATAGATTGCGTTGCCGGCGCGCTCCGCCGTCATCGTGTCAAACGTAAACTGGCGCAATCGGCTAACGTCTTCCTGCGCACGCTGGTAGAACTCGTCGGCCTGCTTGAACCTGTCGATCGACATTTCGAACTTGCGCGCGTTAACTTCATCCTTGCGATTGCGGTAGTCGGCAGCGTTCCGCTTGAGAAGGCGGTAGAAGTCCTCACCAAGTGTATGATGCAGCCGGTTCAAATCGGCCAACGAGGCAACATTGCGTTCGTTGTCCTCAAGGCTTGCAATCTGGCGGCGGATTTCAGAGCGCAGATTGCGGATGTCTTGTGCCGTACCGCGCCACACGCCTAAGGCAATATCCAGCAGGGCATGATTGACCAGTTTGTTGCCAACGGCTGGCACCGCAGCTTGCGGAAAATTTCCAGACCGATCACCACGCAGCGAAGTCATCTCACCGATCGAGGGTAGTGTTGGGTCTCTAACTTGAGCGGCCGTCGGATCGTAATTGAGCGATCGCTCCCGCAACGCAGCCTCTCGATTAATGATACCAGTGTTGCGGCCGATTATGCGCTGCACTTCGCGCGATGTCTCAGCAACACCGCCCATAACGCGCGGTAGTGTCTTGACAGATGCGCCCTCGCGCATTTTCTTCGGAATGATCCGCCAAGCTAGTTCGTAGCGTGCGGCAGCGGCCACCGGCAGAGAAGTCCTCGCCGCTGGCTCGTCTACGATGAGCCTCAGGTTTTCGTCGTCCAACCGTTCGATATCGATTTCCGGTTGCTCACGCCGAAACCGCTCAACTGCACCTCGCGCAATATTGCCCGCGGCCGGCAAATTCTCCGCAGTGCCGTATTGAGATGCGATGCCTTCTGTTCGCTTGCGCGTCTCATCAAGCATGTTGCGTGTCGCTGCCCGAAGCGGCTCGCCTATCACGGGCTGTTGCTCGAACACTTTGGCCACTTGGCGACCGCTTGGTCCAAACTCGATACCCGGATGCGTCGGCAAGCCCGCTTCCTCTGCGTATTGAGCCGCACGACTGCGATCTGCGCTAACACGAGCTTGCGGGTTTTGAGGTGCAAGCTGTGCTCGTTCATGAGGCTGCATTCCACCAATAACGCGCGGCGATGGTGGCACATATCCCATGCTGCGAGCCGACGGCAAAAACCCGATTCCCTCGCCGAGGTTTTGCGCCGCTTGCAAACCCGGCTGATTGCGCTGCATGAACGCTTGCTCGGCTTCTTTCGCCGCGGGCGCCATCAGACTGACGCCAGGCACGTACTGAAGCAGGTCACCAAGACCATATTGACCTTGCGTTGCAAGACGAACCGGCAGCGAGCCGGCAAAGGCTGCTGTGCCGCCAATACGGTCAGGTATGCTCGCGCCTGGCTGGGAAAACCACTGACCGACCGGGTTGATAAAATCCCTGCGGATGTCTTCTTCGACCTTCGTTCCGGTCCAGTTTGGACGAGGGTCACGCCCGGTCATATCCGTCATGCTAGGTGCCTGGCCGCCTTCAGGCAACTGCTGGTTCATGCCTGTGGGAACACCTGGCGGACCCTGCTGCTGTGAGTAAAGACCGACAGCCTCTGCAACCTGCGCATCGGTCATGTTTTCGGGGCCTTCGACCTCGAATTCCTGACCGTCTGGGGTTGTGATGCGGAAGGTAGCCATCCTATTTTATCCGTCTCACAGTAACGCCTGGCGGTAACTGCGGAGCGGCAGTGGCCGGACCTTGCGCAAAGTCCTGAGTAATAAAACTAGGATCAAGGTCGTTATGTTCTGCGATCCTGCCGTAGTGACCGCGCATCGCTTGAAAACGCTCATTTGCATCGCTGTAAAAGGCGGTAGCCTGGTCCTTGAACATCTTGCGCTGTTCCGGTGTCAAGCGCATGCCGTTGACTACCCGGTTGTACATGTTGAGATATTGCCGAGCGAGGCCAGATGTTTGCTCTGCCGTCGCGAACTCGCCTTCTCGCACGGTCGATGCAGGATCAAGTAGGCGCATGTAAGAGAAGATCAACGACATGTCGCCAACACCCGTAGGCTTCGTTGCGATGATGCGCTCATATGCCGAAGCCTGCGTTCGGAACGGCTTGGACATATTGTTGAATTCTTTGCGAATGCTACTCTGCGCTTGTTGCCGATCCTTCACGCTCTTATACGATCCAAGACGTCCAGCACTCTGCGCCTCGCGATTGTACTTATCGATCTGCGCCTGCCGGAGATCAATCTGGCTTTGGTCCAAGCGCTCGTTGCGACCGCGCCTGTAGTCGAATTCCTGCTGGCGTTGATTAAAGCTGCGATCCGCACGGCGACGGTTTTCAGCAGCACGCATTGCCTGCTGGCGCGCGTTCTGAGCAAACTGCCGAGCTTGCTGCTGGCGACCCGAAATCTGCTGGATCTGACCGCCCACAGGCCGGCCGTAAGCCGCATCAGCAATCACACCAAGCCACGGCGTGACAGACTGAGAATTAAAACCTTGCTGTTGCGGCATCTGCTGCGGATCGTCAAGCAGACCGAACTGCGGCTGTCTTGTGTTCATGTTAGCCATAGCTCACCGTCGGCGACCAAAAGCCAGGATTGTGCATGCCGGCAAAGCCTTGCTGGAAACCTTGCAGACCGGCGCCTAGGCCGCCAAATGCTGGCCCGCCCATCAGCATACCGGCACCGCCCGCGATCATTCCTGGAATGTTCGGGCTCTGCGATTGGGTTTGAGTGCCCGAGCTGTTCGATGTGCCGCCAAGGCTGCCGATCTGACTGCCAATGCCAGCCTGGAACTGTGCCGCCTGGACGCCGGCAAGTTGTTCTGCATTGGCTTGCTGATCCTGCAGCTGACCCGCGGTCAATTGCAGGTTAGCCTGGCCGATATCCGCCTCATCAAGCAGGCCCGCCAGTTGCGGCTGCGTTGTGCCGTAGTTGAACAGCGTACCGCCTGCCTGGAGCTGGTTCTGTCTCTCGCGGTTGTAGTTGTCAAACAACGCCTGAGTAGTGAACTCATTCAAGTTGCGGCTCAACACATCAGTGTGTGCACCAGACCCAATGCGCCCGGCGCCGGCCGCCGCGCGGTTAACACGATCGGAGATCCGCTGCTCGCCAGCATCCAACACACTCTGCAGATACGGGTTGCCCTCGAGGAAATCCCCGCCTGCCGTCTGCTGGAGCAGCTCCAACCCCTGGTCATAGGCAGCCCCCGAACCCTGCAAGTGTGCCGGTAGCGTCGATTGCACATTGTTGACGCCCTGCGAGAGCTGCGACAGCTGTTCAATGGCCTGGTTCGTATCATCCGAGAAGTTTGGCGTGAACGCTTCCGGTGTACCGTGCTGCTGCGTTAGATCGATCGCAGACTGAAGCAGCGGTCGCGCTGGTGCCCAAGGGTTTTGTTCCGTGCTCTGCTGTGTCGTCGTAGTGCTTTCGTTGCCCATCACAGTGCCTTTTCAAGAACCAAGTGAGTTGTCCGGTAGTCCTTGAGTTTCCGAGCCCAGCCCTTGCGCGCGACCGTCTCGATCCGCTTGGCGCCAATGTTTCGCGCGGCCTGCTCAATCACCGCAAGCAGATGCATCCAGTCCTTCGAGTTATCGCCCGTGCAAAAGTGGATAGAGCACGTCTTGATGCCGGACATCGTCGTCCAAACCGACGTCCCGACAATCGCCATCACGGTCGGTTGCGGCGCCTGGTCATGCACACACCAAAGCTGCCACACACCATTGACCAGGCGCTCCTGGATGCCCGGCAACGTCCAGGCACCGCCTGACCGCTCCGGCAAATCTCGCATCAAGTGCTCAACCACAGGCAATACTTGCGCCAGCGCATCGACCGGCACGAGCTCAATTGTCAGTCCGGGTCTCTCGATCGTCTCTGTCAAGACTTAGCCACCTAGAACAATGAAGTAAAACTCACGGTCAGCCAGCGCATTGTTGGCATGGGTAATCGTCACTCGGCCGGGCTCGACATCGGCCCGGAATATGCCGTTGCTGTACTCTGCCGAGGCGCTGGCAGTGCGCGGCGTAAAATGCACACCGCCGGCCCCGTTGATCGTGCTGCGGACTATCTCTGTGGTGTCCTCGTTGGCCCGGAGCGTTATCCGACCATTGGCATTTGAGCGGCCCTGACTGAGCTGGATCACAGCCTGAACCAAACGGCGTAAGTTCGATTCTTCCGGGCCTAGGACAAGCATGGTTTAGCCTCTAGCGCTGACCCTGCGGCAGCTCTTGCTCAAGCGCGCCTTCGAACTT
>JBCDBQ010000021.1:0-26021 GCA_039183375.1 Pseudomonadota bacterium | reverse complement strand
CTCAGCGATAACGATGATGAAGGGTCATCCGAAAGCGGTGGCGCCGGTGTCGATGATATCGCCACACTCCATGACGACGAAGAAGACGACAGCGATGACGACGAAATCGCCGATTTGGACGAGCTTGGCGATGACGACGATATTGAGATCGACGCTGACGAAGGCGAGGAACAGCCAAAGGCTTAGGCTGTAGCATTTGCCCCCCGGGCCGCCATGCCCCGAATTGGGGCTTGCGCCGGATAGGGGGTTTGAACCATATTTCGCGCCCGCCGCCGAAGGGCGGGCGAAACCCAGGTTTCAGGATGGGGCCATAGCTCAGCTGGGAGAGCGCTACAATGGCATTGTAGAGGTCAGGGGTTCGATCCCCCTTGGCTCCACCAATATTTTCAAAGAGTTAAGAAAAGAGCCGCCTAAATGCAGCGTGCTCAGCAATCACATAGCAAGCACGCGATCTATTTTTGCATTTTGATCGCGCAGCAGCGTCGTCAAGCGTGTAAGCCAGGAACGCCGGAGCTACTGAGTTGGCCTGTTCGGTTGCCTTCAATGGACTGTCGGTATTTCGCAGGTTGGTGATTAATGGCCTAGCAGGCCAACGCCACCGCTATCACTAAATCGTCATGACCGGTGGCCGCGCACCGGGTTTAGCAATTCATTCGCATTGGCGATTTGCTGCGTGTTATCCGCCTTCACCAAACTTGCTAGCAAATGGAGTTCGTCATGCCGGGCGAAAGCAATCTTGGAAACGCCAAAACAACGCCCCGCTATGTCTCGCAGGGTTGGGCCGGACACAATGGCTATTTGGATGGCCAAACACTGGGAATGACTGCAGATCGTGCATCTTTGAGGCGTAGAAAGAATATTGCCTCGTCGGCATTACAGTACGATCTTTCTAAGTACTAGCTGTCCAATGGCTGAACAACGAATTCGTCCGCTTCTTTCTCGGCCCGCCAAAGATCATGCTGCATCTGCAGGTTGAGCCACATTTTCGCAGACGTACCCGTTAGCTTGCCGAGGCGTCTTGCAACAAGCAACGTCACAGCTCTCTGTCCCAGAACAATCTGGTTCACAGACCTTCTGGAAAGACCAAGTCGCTTAGCGAGTTCTGTCTGCGACAGATTGTGCAAATCAAGTATGTCGGCCTTTACGAAATCTCCTGGCCTGGGTGGTTCCAGACCAGCAAGCGGGCTCTCAACCGTGTCAGTCGCTTTCATCACCCTCTACGATCTCGACCTCCCACAACCTGTCACCGTCGAACCGGAATTCAAGGGCTACTGGGATAGGTCCTTTCCATTTTGAACTAAGGCCCAGGCGATACCGGTCACGGCGCAAAACTATCAGTCGCTCGGGGCAAGGGAACGCCATGTCGTTTATGCCTGCTGCTGCGATTGCTTGCGCAATGCGGCGTAGAAGCTCGTGCGCTTCATCCGGCGACAACTCCAAGACCGCCTGCTCCGACTGGCCGCGAATGCGATCTACAACTCCCTTGAGATTGGGTCCTAACTTGATTTCCATTACAGTATTCTCTGGCTAGTTTCTCAAACTGTCCCAAGTATTTCAGGGATAGATCAACTTTTTCTCCAGAGATACGGCTCAGGATGGAATGTAGACTCTGACCAGAAACTTTGATCAAGAATTTTACTATTCCAACTTTGAACATTGAGAAAACATAATTCGTTTTGGTGCCAGGTATTGCGAAAATGCTATTCAAATATATAAGCAAAGATATTAGGCTTTGCAGCAAGAGTCTTAAAAACACTTGCATTTCGAGAGGGCGCGCAGAGGAACACGCCCAAAGCATGAGTCTTTCATCTTTATAAAACACTGATATGGAAGCTAATATTGATAACCTCCGCAGTACCCTATGAACTAAATCTTCTGGTTTTTCCCTTTGTTTGATTTTTGTGGTGTCTGACAAAATAATTCGTTTGGTCGTCGATAGCTTCTCCTTCAGAATATGCTGATCATACGCATTGGCTCGTTCGCCAGATGATCTGATGTAGCCGTAGTCTGAGCGCCAAAAACTAGCTTCTCTTACTTGCTTCTCAGCACTGAAGCCGAGTGCAAATCCATCCAGTGTTCCTGTGTCAAAGGTGCATTCTGCTTCGACAAATTGGACCTGTTGGCCAACGGTAGTCTCAAACTGTTCGCCCACTGATTTGCCCTTTGAGCAGTTCCGATGACTGTAACTATATAGGTTACAAGTTCCAATAACTCAAGCGACAGTTCAGATGTTATTGGATTTGGGGTCATTTCGGCCAATTCAACGACCACATTTTGGCTGCCCTCCGGATAGGTTTTCAAGTTGGCGCTCGGCGATGCCACTGCCGCTGCTTATCTGCCTCAATAAGTTGCGAATACAAGCGGATCCGATCGCCGATGGAATCGAGGTGTCGAGTGTCGCTAGCAGATCTGATGTCATTCCCTGCGCCGCCGATGATCGAGCTATCAACGGCCGTCGAATGCGTTTTCTGGCTCCTCATCATCATTGGACTGATCAATCGCGGCCCGCCTTCTCTTGGCAATCATCTGCAACCGCTCCAACGTTGCTGCGTGCGGCGACGCGCTGTAGCCGTCGCCTCCATCAGCGTAAGTGCTGTTGTTGATCAGCTCGCCTTGCCGTCGCTCTATCTCACCGGCGAAAAACTTGAAATCATCTAGAGCGCGAGCTGCCGCTGCCTCAGGGACCTGCCCGATGTCGACCACAACTCGTCTTGGCGGTGGGTTATTCTGCGGGTCGCCCCCTATGGCGCCGTACTCGTAAAGAACGACTTCCCAATCGTCACCGAACCACTCGACGGCCAGATACATCATCTGGGCACGCCATAGGGGCAGTCCCTCCGCCAACATTGCATAGTAGAAAGCGCGATGGGTTGCGTTTGATGTTCGTTCCTTGGTGACGCAGAAATGGTCGTGGATCACGGAGGCGTACACGTAGTCACCGGTGAAAGGACCGCCGACGAGTGACCAGAGGTATTGGGGTATCGAAGCGCCATTGACGAGCGTTCCTTCGGGAACCTCCCAGATGACCTTATTTGGATCGCGGTAAGATACTGTCTCTTCAACAACGAACTCGCCAGGTTGAGCTGGGGCTTTGCGAAGCAGCACTGAGTCAGGTGTGAACTCGCCTACGTCAAATTGCGCTGACGCCTCGCACCACGGGAACAGCGGCGAGGCTAGGGCAGGTAGCAGGAGAGATCTTCGCGCAAGCATTCATTCACTCCAACACGGCACCGCGCACACTCCGAGCTTAGCCGGAAAGGTTATGCTCGAACAATGTGCGTCAGCGGTGATGGAAGCGCCAGTTAGGCACGGCACCGTTCGTCCACTAACCACAGTGGATGAGAAGGGGCCCCTCGGTAATTCGCCCTTTCACGGCGGCAACACGGGTTCGAATCCCGTAGGGGTCGGCATTGTTTTCAATGTCTTAGCTTTTCTCCCATTTATCCGTACGGAAAGTGTACAGAAAAGACGCCTATGGAACCCAGTAGAGGGCCATGGATTCAATGGCCCTCGTTTGACTGGTTTGCCGTCACTTAAGCGTTGCGGTTGCTAGCGCAAGCGTTTCGCCCGTCTTCTACCTCTTGTTCGATAGCTGACGCCACTTCCTTAACTGCAGCTTCGATCTCCCCGAGGCGTTCGCCGATACTGAAGGCGTCCTCTTGTAGTGAGCTGAGTCTCCCTGTTAGCCTCGCCATTAGCTTGCAAACATCGCTGGCTACGTTAGTTTTGAATGCTGTCGTTCCCTCTACCGGCAACTGGTTGACTTGGTCACCCAACATATTTCGTCCTCCACCCTGGCCATGACGACTGGACATTTCGTCTAGCTCATTCATCTGGCTTTCGGTTCTTCCATTGGTTTGCATATTCACAGTGTGATCCCCCTTTTGAGTCAATCGGCTACGAATGTTCGTTCGCCACTCGTTTGCGCCGAAGAACACTCGGCCTTTCTCGTGAGGGCCGATGTGCTCCACCTCGTTGACCGTGCACATCGCGGCCGATTCGCTTTCGCCCAAGGGAGCCCGGGACCTTATGCTGTCGCGATCCTCACTGAAGTGACGTTAGCAAGGTTGCTGCGGGTGTCGGCCCAGGCCTGGCTCATCACCAGTTTGACTTTTGCGGTGTTGAGGCCCCAACGCAATTTAGTGGATGGTGAGACTGCAAACCGCTCGTCGGCCAGATTTTGGTCGCCTAGACTGTCGAATTGCGTCGACATTGGATTTCCCTTTCGACTCTGTTACGATACAAAAAGTATTAAATAGGGAACGTTTTATGTCAATACTAAAAGTATCAATTCGTCAAATTAAGGCTGCCCGATCGATGCTTGACTGGTCGCAGGTGGACCTCGCTGTAGCATCAGGGATTTCCGAGCCAACGATTAAGAGGCTTGAAGCCGGAGATGGTGAACTGAAAGGCCGTAGTTCAACGATCGACGCAATCGTTGGTGCGTTGACCGGTGCAGGCGTTGTGTTCATCGAGCAGAACGGTGGCGGGCCTGGCGTCAGGCTTACGTCCGGACAATACAAGGACAACGGGTAGTCTTCTCACTTTGAACACCGAAGCCTGGCTGCCCATCAAGAGCCGTTAAGTTGGTCATACGGCGGACACTAAACTGACTGACCTATTTGTCTGGGCAGAAGTTCAATGTCAGTCCGTCGTCGACTTGCGTCTCTTCGTTCGCACAAGCAACGTTGAGTTGATCCTGAGTTATTTTTGCCCCTTGCAACTTAGCCGCGCGGATATCCGCGCCTTCAAGAACCGCTGGCGCTAGAGGAAAGCCTGATTGGACGCCAAATAGGTTAGTTGGCGTCAAGAAATCTGCGCCGCGTAAGTCGGCAGCGAATAGCATAGCGTCACGGAGATTTGCCCCTGCTAGCTTGCTACTGCGCAATTGAGTTAGAAAGAGATTTGCTCGTTCCATGTTCGCATTTCGAAGCACCGCGCCATTGAGATCTGCATAACCTAGCTTGGCATCTGTCAAATTCGATTGCGCTAGAATCGCTTGGCTTAGATCGGCGTCTTGAAGCAGTGCCCCAGACAGGTTTGCGCCTTGTAAAAACGCACCCCCTAATTTGACATAGCCTAACTCCGCCCCGGCAAGATTCAGCCTTTCCATCGGCACGCCCTCGCTCGCAAGCGCTTCCAAACTTGGCTTAAGGGCCGTAAGCCCTGCTCCGTTTGGCAGCGCATGAACTTCGGCTATTTGGGCGAACAGTGATGCAATTCGGACTGCCCGATCCACATTTCGCTGCTCGAGTTCGATGCTGCGGCGTTCAAGCTCGAGCCAAAAACCGATGAGCACAACGATGATCAAGACGACTTCGACAATTCGAAGCATCCTAAAGGGAGCCCAATTCTCGAGCCAGCAAGCAAGTCTAGACAGGGGGCCGTGAATGTGACCGGGTGATGACGTGTTTCGTCGGTGGCTGCGTAGTCGGCCAGCACCTGCTCTCCAGAGGGGGCGGAATTTGTTCGGCTGTCTGTTTGGCACCATTTTGGTATCTGGCGTCTAATCTCGCTTGATTCGGCCGACACTAACGCTGTTGCCGTAGCGATTGCCACAGCCACCGCATTTGAATTTGCCCTCTAGCTCCATGATGCGCTGATGGGCCGAGTATCGTTGCCGCAGTACGCTCGGTTTGATCAGCGATTCGCGGCGGCATTTGAAACACGTGATCTTCAGACGATGCCAATCGCGCAGATCCTCTAGTCTGAGGTTGTATCGTGGAGCGATCTGTTCGTTCTTTATTTGTTCTTTCATGGATCGACGCTAACGCCATCGACAGGCCAGAGTCGAGTCGCGATGATGGGGAATGTGCAACGCCAAGACCCATCGCCATACGCGGGATGAACTGACCCGCTTTGCGAATGAGCTTGGCCTGCCATTTGAACCAGCTGATCTCGGCGAATTCGAAACGCCGCGCTATCGAATCGGACCGCGGCAACGGCATGCCATGTTCTTTGTGGAGGATGGCGGGCTTCGAGCGCAGATGGCGAGCTTTGGCATGATCCTTTCTGATCCGCCGCAAAAGCCCCTGTTCAACAACGCTCGATCCGACAGCCTGACGGCCAAATATCCTTGGAAGATGCACCTGCGCCGCCTTTGCCTCATTCCCGCCGATGGCTTCTTCGAGCCCGAGAAAGAGGCCCAAGCCAAAGGAACGGCGCCCTGGCGATTCTACCAGCGCTCTGACGGCGGCCTATTCTGGATGGCGGGGCTATACAGCCGGATCAAAGCCGAGGTGGCTGACCGGGAGACTGGCGAGCTGGTTGAACGCACAGTCTATGGCTACACAGTCATTACAACCGAGGCCGCGCCCTGGCTGGTCGTTCACAATCGAATGCCCGTGATTTTCCCAGATCGAGAGACTGCCGCTGCCTATGTGACGGCGGAGAGGGTGCCGCAGGACAATCTGGTCACATACACCAACAATGATTTTGAAAGCTGGCGGGTCGGCGATGCGGCCAAAAGCTGGAAGTCACCCAACAGTTCGAAGCTCATTGAGGCAGTCGATCAGGGCGGGCTCCTCTAGGTGCCGGCCTTAGAAAGCATAAAAAGCCTGGTCCCAGCGTCGAGGCGCGCGAGGGTGGCTGTTCTTCTCTGGATAATCATCACGATCATCCTTTTTGCCAGCCAAGCTTGGTCTTCTGCGCTCATTGTCATCGCGGGCGGCTGCGTGGCCGTTTGGGTGACCGAAGGCCAGAAAGAGTTTAAGGCATCTGAGGTGGCAGCAAATGAACACAAGGCCACGACTAAGAAGGAAGGAGACCTAAGGAACCGGCTTGCAGACCAAATCGCCGCCATTCAAAGCAACCACCGCCTTATCGCTTGGTTGAACAGCGTGAAAGACGATGCTGCCGGCGAGGCCTGGCATGCTCAGCAGATCCAATCAGTTCAAAGAAAGATCCAAGGAATTTCGCAGCCCCAACCACCGATCGATGGGCTAGACGCCGAAGCGGGCAGGCTCCTGCGAAGTATTCACTCGAACATTCGGAATTTCACCCTTTTGCCGTTTTTCGGCGAGCACGCCAGCAACAGCGTTTCGCATGCTTACGATCTTACGAAAGAGTTGCTGAGTGATGGCGCCAGGCTGCTCGAGATCTGCGGAGAAGCCGTTCCTGAACCAAGAAAGCCCAGCGAGGTCTAATTCGCTCCACCGGCTTTCGCGGCCAAGATCTCATCACGGGAGCCAGTCGCCGCGCTGAAGACCTCGTCCCAGCCTTCATGGGTAAGCTCATCTATCAACTCCGGCCGGCCAAAGCGGGCGGCCAAAAGGCCCGCGTGACCAGCAATGAGGGTGATGTACTCGAACATCCGTTCGCTGGGCCATTCATCATCGGTGAACCCGCGATCGATCAGGGCTTGCCCCATATTCAGGGTGGCCTCGTTATCTATCAGCAGAAACTCGTAACTGCCGAGCGCAACGTGCTCTTTGGCGTTCGGGCTCTCGCTGGTTCTAATACCTAGCGGGTCGTCTTTCGGAATTGCGGGTGGCTCTGACGGCGGGCTTACCAAGCGTTCAAGTTCGACGATATCCATGTCGCGATAGAACGCGTCGTGCAACAGAACGACAAGCTCGTCGTCCGCCAAGTTTGCGAAAGCGGGGTTGCTTTTCCGAAAGGTTGCCAGCGCTGCTTCCTTGCGCATCAGATCGCCTCATTCGCATTAGAAAAAGTAGCATTAATTTATCTCAACATGGTATCATATGCATTGATAATCGGCGGTTCGTTGGTGTGTTAGCCATAAGAGAAATTGGGTAAAACTAGGGTTGGCTCCGCCGCACTAAGCGCATGGAGGCGCGACTTATGATCTTTGACCAGTTCTCCCGATCTCAAGGCATGAGCCCTCAGGAGATTGCGCTGATGCATGCCCGCCGGAAGGTTCAAGCCGGCGCACCTCGCGATCTGAACGCTCACAAGCGGACTATGGAGTACCGCCGCAACCCGGCCTTAGATAACGCGCCGCTGCTTAAGCCCATGCCGGCGCCGCCGATCAACTTCCCAGAAGGCGTCTCGCCATACACGCTCCTGGGCGGTGGCGTCGCGCCGAACGGGCTTTCTCAATTCCAACGTGACTCCCTGGCCGCACAACGGCCTCAGAACGGCATGGCTGGGATGCCGATCACAGGCAACGCAATGCTCGATCATCCCGCTTGGAAGGGTGGCTTGCCCGGCGCTTCAGGAGCACAGGCCCCTAGCTCTCCGGAGCCGCCACCGGCACCCATGTTCGATCAGTTTGCGGAGCAACGGCGGCGCGACGGGCTGGCGGCTCAACGTCCCGAAAATCAGATGACCGGCTTGATGGGTGATCCGGTTGACGGGCCGCCTCAAAACCTGGGGTCGCTGGGGGCGCTTGGCGCTGGCAACCCGGTGCTCAATGACAAGCCAACGCCGAAGAACAGAAACCCCGTGCTTGATGGCCTGCTTGAGAAGGCGATTGCGGGAGGGAAGGCGGCGCCGGGTAGCCAGAACCCCGTTTTGAATGGCCAGATCGAACCACTGCGGCCCGGCGATGATGGCGTGAAAACCCGAAACCCAAACAGCTTCGGCAAACGGTTTGGCGACTGGATGAGCAACGGTGGCGCCCAGGCCTTGATGGCTTTCGGCGCCAACATGCTGGCGGCCAGCGGCCCATCGTCAACGCCAACCTCGCTTGGCCAAGCGGTTGGGGAAGGGGCTCAGGGCGCATTGGGCGCCATGGCTGATTACCAAGCCAACGAGCACCAGCAGCAGCTTCGAGATGTCCAAATGGCGCTGATGCGGAAGCGCTTGGAGGGCGCGGAAGCGACCGAACGCGCCAACGCCGAGCTGGCCGATCAGATCTCTCAGGCCCGCCCTGACCTTGCCGCTCTCGCTGGTGTTGATCCGACCGCCGCGTGGGAAGCCGCCTTTCCCGATCGAACGGCGAAGGAAGAGGCCATGCTTCGCGCCGGTATTGAGGAAGGCTCGGACACTTGGGTGCGCGGCGTTCTCGGGTTTAACCCGAAACCGGAGCCAGCTGCCTCACCCTCTGCGGTCGATGCCTTCAAGCAAGACCACATCTCGGTCGGCAATGGCTAGTGGATGAATGTCACTACGGGCGAGATTGTCGCCGCGCCGCAGGGCGGTGGCGACGATCCCGGTTTTGACTTGGGCAATAGCCTAGATGCAAACGCCCTTGAACACCTTGTGGCGACAGGCCGGATGACGCCACAGCAGGCCGCCATCTATGCCGCTTCGCAACGCTTCGCCGGGCCTGATGGCACCGTTCACACCTTCTCGCCCTATGGCGGCGATACTGTGCCGGGTGGGGGTCAAGGAAGCCCCGGCGGTTCCAATCCTTCGCCAGGGACAACCGTCGGAAGCGTCAACACGTTGCTTCCTGCGACGCCGCCGAAACCGACTGAGGCTCAGGAAAAAGCATCACTCTTTGCGTTGCCAATGCTCGAGGCGGTTGAAGCGCTTGAAACGCTTGAAACCAGTGAAAACCCTCAGTTCGGCAATGAGCGCGCAGCAATTGTACAGGATGCGGCTCCACTAGGCACTGCACGCTGGCTTCAATCCCCAGAATACCAGCAATACGACGCACACAAGCGTTCGTTCATCAATGCAAGCCTGCGGCGGGAATCAGGTGCCGCTATTCGCGATGAAGAGTATCTCGCGGCCGAAAAGCGCCTGTTCCCAATGCCGGGAGACAGTCAGCCGGTCATTGAGCAAAAACGCAATCTACGCCGGAGTATGGCCGAGGAGATGCGGCGCCAGGCATTGCCCGCCACCCGATACCACGACTACGTGACCGCCAAAGACGGGAATGGGCCAAATGCGACCAATGGAGATGGCGAATGGGAGACTATCACCCTGCCGGGCGGTGAAACGGTCGAAGTGCAAGAGGTGAATTAGTCAGCGCTTCAAGCCAACGACGTAATGAAGGGCAAACGCGATGAGGAGCGGGGGGAGTCCGATCAAGAATACGTCTGTTGGCTTGCCTTCGACAATTCCGAGTCCGTAAGCGGCAAATGCCAACCACGCGAAAGCCAGGAAATACGCCACATGGAAAAGTCTTTGAACCATGAAACGGATGTGATGATCGGCCCCACCCTCGTCAATGGAGAGTTGCATGCCCGAGTATCGATTTAAGGATGGTGAGGGAAAAGAGTATCGGCTCAAGGCACAAAGCCGAGAGGCAGCGATTGCCGCTTTTGGCTCCTACAGGGCCAACAAACGAGCTGGGACCGCAGTAAGAGCAACACCGAAGCCATCGGGAACCCTCGGCAGTGAAATCGGCGCTATTGGCGCAGGCGGCCAGCGCGGCATCGCCAAGGGCCTCGGGGCCCCGGTCGACCTCGTCCAAGGCGGCATCAATCTCGGCATCGACGCGGCGAACGCCCTGACCGGTTCAGACATCCCCTATGTTCAGGGCGCCGTGGGCGGCAGCCAGTGGATCACCGATCGCTTTGCCGACGTGCCCGGTATGGACCCCTACCAGCAAGCGCAGACGGGGGCGGGTCGCCTAGCCTCGCGCGCGGCTGAAGAGGTTGGCGCTTATGCAGTGCCAGCAACCGGGGCAGCGGGCTCTATCTCTCGCAATGCCCAAGGCGTCACGGGCACCGTTCGGCGGGCCTTGGTGGATTCTCCCAAAGCGCAGATTGCGACATCGGCCGGAGCTGGTGTTGGGGCGGGTATCGCAGAAGAGGCGGCCCCGAACAGCCCAATGGCAGAGTTTGCCGGGGCCATGGCGGGCGGTTTGACTGTTGCGGGAGGCCATGCTGCAGCCCGAGGCGCAGGCAACGTGGTCAAATCAACCGTTGGCCCCTTCACCAAGAGCGGGCAAGAGCGCATCGCTGGGGAGCGACTGCGGGCCGCGTCCGCCGATCCTGACGCCCTTCCTGGTCGGATCGACGAGGGCCTGGCCGCCGCACCAAACCTGCCCGGGTCTCGCCCAACCACCGCGGCCATTTCCGGCGATGCCGGCATAGCGACCCTTGAACGAGGCATGCGCAGTGGCAGCCCCGCGACGGCCGATCGCTTTGCTCGCATCGATGCCGGCAACGCCGCGACTCGCCGTAGAGCCCTTGAGGGGATCGAACCAAATGGACATGCATCTGATCTGGCTGCGCATGCCCTATCCCATCGTCAGAGCTTGCACGATGATTTCGCGAGCATTCTCGCTCAGGGGCAAAGCCAGGTTGAACAACAGATCGCGAGCCTAGGCCAGCCTATGCAGCCTCAGACGGCTGGGCAGATCATTCGCGGCGAGTTCGACAACGCCCTTAGCGCCCAAAAGCAGCGCGTAAGCCAGGCTTACGATCCGGTTGACCAGTCACCAGTGCCCATTGTCGGTATGGCTGACAACGTTCGAGACGCTATCGAGAAGTATCTTGGCCCGGGTACGGGGGGCCCGAATTCGGACATTCGCGGGATCCTCAACGACCTTTACGCGGCGCTTCCGCTGGAGTCGGACGAGAAGGGCGCGATGGTCAACTTGCTCACGAGGTTAACCGACCACGAGGGCAAGTCTTTGCGGACCTTTGCGGAGTCGCTGGCTGAAAACGTCGCGTTGAACGCCGACGATGATGTCGGAACGCTCCCCCTGCGAACACTTCAAAACATGCGCTCACGCGCCGCGGACGTTCAGAGAACGGCGAGCGACAAAGGCAATAGCAGGATAAGCGCGGCCGCCGGCGCGATCGTGCAAGCGATAGACGGCGGCCTTGAAGACGCAGCAGGTCAGGGGCTGCTAGCAGACGACCTGGTCGAAGCGTTGAACAAGGGTGGACGGCTTCGGAAAGATCAAGCGCGCATCTTTGAAGCGGGCGCTGCTGGCAGGGTTCGGTCCAGCGAGACGGGAAATCTCCCCGCGTTGTTCTTTAACGGACGTGCCACCAGTGAAGCCAATATGGCTCAGTTCGTCGAGGCAATGGGCGGCAGGGCGCAAGCTCGAGATGCCCTTCAAAGCTATGCGATCTTTGACGCGCTCAAGAATGCCACTGAGCCCGGCACTGCGACGATCAATCCAACGAAATTGCGTAAATGGATCGATAGACACGGCGCAGCGCTAAAACACTTTCCCGGCCTGCGCATGCGGCTGGCAAGCGTGTCCACCATGCAAGAGCATGTGAACGAAGCCCTGTCGACCTCAGGCATCATGCTTCGAGATTTCGACCGAACGGCGTTTGCTCAACTAGCGGGACATACCGACGCGACAGAAGCGGTTGGCCGCCTCTTTTCTGGAGGCAACAGCCTCGCTCGCGTTCGCCAGGTCATGAGCGGCATTGGCGATAACGAACGAGCCCTGGCAGGCTTCAGGCGGGCCATTGTCGACCATGCGTTGAGCCCCCGGGTGGCAAAGACAACGTCGATCGATGCGGCTGGCGAGTTCAAGGACAGCCCGGCTGCGATGATCAAGTTCCTGCGCAACAACCGCCGGGCCCTGTCCGAGGTGTTCAGCGCCAAGCAGCTCGAAACGCTGGATCGGGTCCTTACGGACATCAAGAGCGGGCAAGCTGTCACGACCGCTGGGTCGCCAACCGGCAGCGCGACGAAGCAAAATCAATCGGTCGGCTACTTCCTTGGTCAAGCCGCCAATGGCGCGGCTGGGGCAAGCCGTATGTCAATCGTTGGTCGCGTCGCCGGCAACCTTGCGAAGGCAGCAAGGGGGCTTGTCATGAACGGAGACGGCGGCCCGAACGAGATGATTGATCGCCTGATTGAAGAGGCCATGGTTGACCCGGCGTTGGCCCTGGAGCTGGTGCGGAAGGCAACGCCCGCGCGCGCAAACTCGGTGAGCCAGGACCTCGCGGACCGGATCATGGTGACCGGCGCAGTTAGCGGGATCACGACCCGGCAAGAGTCTGAAAGGCGAGCCCAGGGCCGGTAGTTTGGCGTCATTGAGAACAGGGCCTCTGAATCAACGGATATGAGAGAATTCAATGCCTTGGCAAAAAGGTGAATCTGGCAATCCAGGCGGGCGCCCAAAGGCCGAAACTGAGATCAAAAGGCGGGCGCAAGCGCTGGGGGCTGACTGCATCGAGTTTCTTGAAGCGGTCTTGCGCGGTAAGCCTTGGCCGCCCGTCGACGACGTTGATGAACGGTCTTATCCCTGGAAGCCAGAAGCGCGGTTGACCGCATGCAAGGAGCTTCTCGATCGGGGATTCGGAAAGGCGAAGGCGCCTATCGAAGTCAACCGATCGCCGGAGGAGATGACTGACGAGGAGCTTGACGCGGCAATTGAAGCGGAGCTTGCCGAACGAGGGCTTGAGCTGCGGCCCATTGCGGACCGCCTCAATTGATTGGGCGGTTAGTAAACCAACTCAGTAGGTGGGAATTCGACCTCGCGTAGCTGCCCTCAAATCTGAGGGCTAGTCCTGACAGTCTCGTCCTGCCGGCATGCGTTCAACTTGTTCGCGTTCTGAAGAACTTTCCAAGGGATTTCGACAAATATCATGGGTGGATTTGGGTCGGGGCCGTTCAAGACAACGCGTAAAGCGACTGTCTATGACTTGCGCTCTCTGGATATCGAACGGCTAAACAAGCTCGACGCTCTGACTGAGGGCGCTGAATGGCATCGCAACTGGTTCGGAAAGGGCAGTCCAGAACAGGCTCTACTGAGCGTGCAGAGGATCGACACTCGTTATTCGAATGGGCGTCTTCAGTATCAGGTGAGGAATGCCACCGACCTTCTCGAAAAAGTTCCCGTGACCTTGCCCAACAATCTCTTTGTCGATTGGCGTCCTTGCCGATTTGGAGGTCATCGCCCGCTCTTTGTTTGTTCCAGTTGTGGGCATCGTCGCGTGAAGCTCTTCCTTCATCATAAGTTCAAATGCCGTAAGTGCCTGGGCCTGATTTATCCTTGCCAGAGCCTAAGGGGTGCCGATTTGCTGGAATTCAAGGCAAAGAAGCTGCGAGCCAAGCTTCATGACAATGGGGATATCTACGACGACCTGCCGGACCGGCCTAAGCATATGCATATCCGAACATATGAGCGGCTAATCGAGGCGCTGGATGAGATCGAGTCGGCGGCTGATCATGCCTTCATGAAGCGGCTGGGCACCGCCTTCGGGCGGAGGCTGACCTAGCAGGATTACTCTGTTCATCGTTGACCAAGCAAAACAGCTATGGGTCGTCAATCGTCACTGCGAGCAGTGACGGAACGGGGAGTCGCGAAAGGCCGATTTCGTCCAGCAGAGCATGATCCGCGCTCCGGATAATGATATTGCCGCCATTCGGCCAGGCGCTGCTTGGAAAGACCCATCTCTTAAAGCTCTGAAATCCCCGAACTCCGGGTATTTGAGCGCTCGCCTTTTGTGGCTAACTTTCTACATTCCTGCCCCTTATCGACTTCGTCAGCCATCCGAATTTCAGCGCGCACGATCCCTGTAAGCCAATCGGATATCGCCCCGGCTAGATGCCCACCCTTACTTGCGTTTATTCAAATATTCGGCGGCCTAGATTCCATTCGCCTCGAGTTTAGTGATGCGCGACGCTGATTTAGACTCTGCCATACCAAGCGGTGCTTCATACGCGTGTTTCTTTGGACTATCCAGCAGCGCTATAGGGCTTACTTCTGAGCTTTCCCGCTCAGGCTTTAATCTCATAATATGGAGTTTTGCAGGCCCTTTTTTTGCAATACAATGGGCTGAATTGTTGCCACGAAACGACAAAAGATGTCGATTGATCGTAACCTTTTTACCTCAGGTTGGACTTTTCGAACTGCGGGATCAAGTCTTTGCACCACTCGCGAATGGCCGTGACAGAATCATACGAAATCACTAATGATAGGCAAAACAGCAGCTATTAACTTTCATATGAATGATTCGGATACAGACCATCAAATTTCTTTATCCCGCCTGCTTCGGGTGCTGCCAGATGTCGCTAGCTTGTCAGCTTGTCGCGCTTTCCTGCGCTCTAAGGGCCTACCACATAGCGCGTCGACATGGCCCAAAATGCTAAGCGACCGCTTGCCAGAGCTACTGAACTCGGGTGAACTTACGGCAGAGGACCTTTACTCGCTGTTGCATGAATGCGAGGAGAATTCGAACAAGCGTGTTCGACTTCTTCGAGCAAAACGTGCGCACAGAAAGCATCCCATTTTTGAAGCTACTGATCCGATAGCTTTTTATAAGAAATCTGGATCCTGGCCGGCGTTCGGTGTTCGCTCTGTTGGCGCCACACCCTCAGAGCCCAAGGTCACTGAGGTTCGCATCGAAGAGGCGCGTGGACAACGTGCGCTAGTGGTTAAGGTCGGAATGGTCGACGAACGACGCGTTCTTATCGACGAGTCGCAAGACGCTAACGGAAACGATGTGCTTGTTTTTGGAAAGCGTTCAGTGCCGGCAATTAATGTAGTGCGCCTCTTTGAAGATGGTTTGATGGAGATGCGAATGCATCGAGATAAGGATATTGAGGATTACTCCGGCACCGCAAGCCTGATAACGAAGCTGGTATCGCCATTGATCAGTATCGACCATTTTGTGCAGCATCCAGTCCATGATATCTTGGACAAGCTTTGGGATCCCAAAACGCGCGAGCAATTAGCCGAACATATGGCTATCATAAGGTCTAAGCATAAGAACGGGCGACAAACCAAGATTGAGGTGACAACCGGTGCCTTGGTTGGGGGCTTGATAACGGACCCGGATACGCTTGACACGATGGATAGATTTCATAATTCGGAGGGTGGACCTACCGTCGCAGCATGCGAAAGCGTTCTGCTCCAAACCTACATCACGGAAAAGGAAACGCTAGCTGGCGTCCGACCCGTGGTAGTCCACATCCATGGGCAAAAACATGAATTTTCGGTACCTGCAAAGTGCCGCAAAGCAGACTATGATCGGGCTTTATCGCAGTTAATTGGCGCGCAAAGGCGAAGAAAGAGCGCGTCGCGGAACGGAAGATGACTAACGAAGCTCAGGACGCCTATTGGAAGCATCGAATGACCCAGATGATTGCCTGGCTGCCCGAAGACGTGGCAATCACTGCGGAGCGGATGGCGATTCGCGTTGACGCTCCCAGTTTCCGTGAGTTTGCCGAAGACCTTATGCGGCGGGCTGTAGCTGGCGACGTTAGAGTGGAATTTAGAATCATTTCTAGCGACCCGTTAGATCGCGGCACACCCTTGGAACAAGTTCCTTTTAATCACCCGATTCCGGCGACTATAGAAAATCGATTTGGCGAGCTAGTTGATGTGGATCCCAAACGCGACGTTGAGATGCTTGTTTTGGGTACCAAGTAGCTCTGCCGATGCTGCTGCATGTCAAAAGCCAAAACTCAAGCAATTTTAGATGAACTACTAGAGAGGGTACGCTCAGACCCTTTTGCCGATATTCTGAGCGACGCCGAACGACTAACTGCCACGCTGCCCAGTGAGACCCGCGACTTTGTCATAGGCGTGGTACAAGCCCTTGCAGTTGCCGATTTTTCAACCGAGGGTCAGGCCGAAGCTGACCTTTCGTTGGTTATCACCTCAGCGGATCATGCAATTCGCGGTAGCAGCCCAAAACATGTTTTCGACATAAGAGAGGCAGACCTAGACAAACTGCGTGAGGACGCAAGAGAAGCGCTTTCGCGCATTCGTAACCGAGTCGCCAACTTGTATGATGAGCGTGGCAATCCGAATGATATTCGGCGGGAGCTGTTTAGCATCGGCCGGGAACTAACTGACCTCCTCCCGCAAAAACTCCGTCAGCTTCTTGAAAGTCCTAAGCTCACACGATTGCATCTAGATATTGCTCCGCAAATCGACTTTCCAATCGAATTAGTGCTCGTGGACACAGATGAGAGCGAAGTCCTTTTGTCTGGTCGAGCAGAAATTTCACGTTGGTACACAGAAAGTCCAGGATTCTATCACGAAAAAAATTACAAAATTCAGCACGCCGCATTAGCCGTCGGTAGACTTTCAAACGCTGCAAAATTCCAATCAGAAGAACAAGCGATTGGCGCTGTCGTGCAAGGCGAAACAACACGGATTACTTCCCGTGGTGAACTGTTTGAAAAAGTATTTACGAAGAAAGAACATCAGCTGCTCCACTACAAGGGACATATTGCGAAACAGGTTCAACAGAAGGTGCGCGGTAGTATTACCCAGGCACCTCCAACGTTGTCCTTTGCGAAGGGCGATGGACTGAAACTGACAGACATTGGGGTTGTAAAGAAAGAAAGATGCTTCTTTGAAAACTCGCCAGTGATTTTCTTAAATGGCTGTGATTCAGCGCTTACCGCCAGTCTCATTGGTGGCGAAACAACCTTTCCCGAGAAGTTCCTGAGCGTTCAATGCGCAGCTGTGGTGGCTACTATTTGGGAAGTCAGTGAGGTTCCAGCGTCAGAATTTACCAGGGCATTTTACCAAGAGTTACAGCAAGGTACGCGGATATCTTTAGCGCTTAAGTTAGCACGTGAAGATGTTCTAAAAAAAGCAGCAGCTTACTCTGCTACTGACAATCTAGAATTTTTGAAGTATTTTCTAACCGCGCACGGATACGTCTATTACGGGCCTGCAGACCTGACAATCTCATTCGATTAGAGGAAAAATCGATATGACTGATGTACTCATTTTTTCCAGTGACGACTACGACCATGAACTTGAGCTAATGAGCAGCAATGAGAAGGCTGGGGCTGTTCCGTTGGGTGAGCTCCAAAGAAATATTGAAGAATTTGGCCCGGCGATAAACGGCGTAGTCGACAAACTGACCGAGGCGGCAAAGCCAAATGGTTTGACAACTATTGCAATTAAGATAGGCCTCAATGCAAAGGGTAAAGTTGGTTTCCTAGGAAATGGCGCGGAGATCGGTGGTGATGCGTCAATTACACTGACATTCAGCGTATGAATAAGAGCCCTCACCGATGCTTAATAGCGAGTAGTATTCTCAACTCACATCAGCCCAACACCTGCCGCCCCGCGGATAGAGTGTATTTGTAGGCGAAATGAGCTTCAATTTTGCAATGCTGGCCCCGCACGTGGACGTCAATGATCAATCTTGTTCCTACGCGGCCATACGGAGTGGTGACGACCGGCGCACCTGACTTAACCAGCAGCTCGCCAAGCCACTATTCTTGGCCGCTCATGGGCGATGCGCCTCCCACCGCCCGACCAGTGGTTGCCGATGGCGTCGAATGCCAGCCGCAGGTTCGTCAGGTCATCGAAGCCCCGCGGTTCCTGATCATCGAACACCACCCGCGCGATAACACCAGAGCCGATCATGCCGATATGCCGCTGTGAGGCGCGCAGCTTCTTCTCTGCTTCTTCATCGCCGATGGTGAGGTTATCTCGCCATCCGCTTCTGACGCGCGGTTGGTAACCGGCCGTCACCCTGGCTTCACCGTAAGCCTCTTCGCGCAGAGCCTTAAGCCGGGTTGCCGTCTCATGCTGTGCAGGATTGAGGGCGCCAGACTGCCGCAGCCTATCGATCGCCCAAGGCGATTGGACGTGTGGCACCTTCCCAACGACTGGCAAGTCAGTCACGACGATATCGCCTTTGGCCAACCGGTCCTCAGTAATGATGGTCAGAGTCTCTGCCCGCTCGATCGCGGCTTGATCGATGGCTGGGGACTGCTTGAGGCGGAGCTTGATGCGACGACGACGCTTGCGCGCTGAACCATTTGGCATGGAATACCCCGGTATCTGTCAATTGAGATCATCAGCGCGCCGTGTTCCATATATCAGAACGATGTGGCCGGATTCGAGTGATTTCTTTGCCGCGCGGTGTTGATTGGCCCCTTCGCCCATCGGGAGAACGACAGGCTGCGGCCACGGTAACGCGTAAGCCGCCCTCCGAGCCGCCGAAAAGCCGCTCGCGTCCCTAGAGATTGCCTTATGAGGTAGCGAGGGGCCGAGGCCTGGACCCAACCGACCCGCGCGCTGTGAGCCTGATCCGCAAGCGTGTCGGAGCCTGCCTGTTCAAGCTCAAGGCCAAGGTGCTAGCCCCTGATGTGCCAACTACGGACACCTACAAGGGATGGGAAACGACCACCGATTGAAAATAAAATGGCGCTCGTGCCGCGACTCAATGATATTTTGTTGGATGATGATTCGCCCCGTCCATGGTCGGACGGGGCGAATCGAAGCGGCGCGGTGGCAGAATGGATATGCGTCGTGGTTGCTACCCGCGGAGATGTCGGTTCGATTCCGACCCGCGCCTCCATCGGGGCGGCCCTCATTGGGTCGCCCCATTTTTTATCCAAGCATGGCTCGGATTTACGAATCAATAAGTTATGTTGTTTTTTGACAATTGTCCAATAGATTCAAAACGTTAGCCCAAGCCAAATAACGACTCGATTTCAGTGACTTAGGCCGCGCGCTGCCAGAAACCCGCCCAATTTTGGCTAACGGGGTTCTTCGAGCGCTGACACCAAACACGAAGATCGTATTTGATTGAATTGTGAGGACTAGTCGCCTTTGGCCAACTGTAACGGAAACGGAAGGTGCTTCCCGCGGTCAGACGGTTGTAGGTCCCTTTCCCAATGCGGGCGCTTAGAGGTAATCGGTGTCGCGTCTTCATGTTTGTGTGCGTCGCACCGCCTGCGCTTCTGAGTAAAAGCGTTACCGCCGCACTCAAATGTGAAGAGGGCCCCACACGACCAACACCGCGTCTCCCATGTCGCTATCCCGGTTTCGTACCCCTTATTCGTCACGAATGGCCGGACCGAACGCAGCGTGTAGGTCTGACCCTTGTGGCTCACTTTGGCGCCAGCCGCCAGATCGCGAGCATCAACGAATGGCCGGTAGCTCGGTTCGCGTTTCTTCCATGTTTGCTTAGGCATCGTTGCCCCCTTCCGCCTTGCCGGACAAGCCGCATTCGATCTCTGCCAGCCGCTCTGCCTCTTCCCGGCTGTGGCCGGCGTCGAATTGCATAATGCCCGCCCTTTCTTCGAATTCGTCGGCCTGGGCTTCAGCAGAAATCACCCCTGCGCCAATAGGTCCGTTAGGTACCAAAATTTGCTCATCGGCCCTTTTGGTACCTATTGGTCCTGTTGGTCCGCGCATGTTTTCCGAAACGGGGGGAGTCGAAGCGTCATCGCGAACTCCCAGTGCTTCCGCTGCCATGGCTCGCCAACCAGTCATCAGACGCAATCCCATAGGCGGGGGTTGACCGCATAGTCTTTGCGGCGCCGGCCGCGAGCTTTGCCCTCTCGATCAAAGGCCGGAGCGATCCAATCGTGATCCTCTAGCACGTCAATCGCTGCGGTCATGAATTTGGCATTCTTCAAGGCGGTGACTCCAACCTTGCTGCGAAGATCGCGGAGATTAATTGTATTGGGCCGATGCTCGACGATGTAACGGGCTATCCGCATTGCGTGCTGAACAGGCACGGGCGCACCGGCATCCCCGTACACCCGCACTGCCATTGGCTTCACGTAGTCCTCGACGAAGGTGAGGGCGTGGGCCATGGTCGCCGATGAGACCTGTAGCGGTGGGTCTGCTGCGGGACGATCCCCAACCCAATACAAATGCTCCAGAACAAGTGCGAGCCGGAGCGCCAACCCCTTGGTCTTACCCAGAAACGACAGCAGCATGCCGGAAAACTGGCTTTCACTTTGTGCCGATTCCTTTTGCCACTCGTTGAACATGTCAGCGGCGCTATCGGTCAATCGTACAATGACGGGCGCAGGCTTACCGTTGGTGTCGGTTGCCATCTCCAAAGTTGCCAAGCGGCGAAACGCGTTAATTGCGCCAATTTGATCAATAATCCGCTTAGGCCTGTCCGGCAGTACAGGGTTAGGCCAAACCATCATGAGACGCGCCGCAAGGCCGTCATCGTCTGTATTGAGAATCCCGGAGGCCAACCGGTCGGGTTGGATGCCGCCCAAGAGCGAAATGGAGAGGTTGGGTATAACGATAGGCTCGGGATTTTTGGCCCGATCGACCACAAACGGCCTGCCGCCATAAGCCTCAATATAGAACGCTCGATCGCGTCCGTCTCCGCCGTAACGATCCATTGAGCCTAACCATCCAGCAAGTTCGTCACGGACCAGAATTAGCCCTTTAGGCTGGCGCTCGTGAATTTTGGCCGCGGCTTCAACGGTCGCGTCAGACAAAACCAGTCGCGGCCTGACTGGTCTCTCTCCAGCATCCGCCTCCTCTGGCTTAGGAGGAGGAGGGTTTTCGTTGACGGTCGCGTTTTTGACTGCGTTTTTCCAACCCTCTTCTCGGATCGATGCGGCTTCTGCATTGGCTTCCCACTGACGGACATCATCTTTGTATCCGTGTCCTTTCTCCTCTTCGATTGCCCGAAGCAGGCCTATTGGGACTTCCAGCGCTGGGCTCTTGCCCGAACTTGGGTTGCCAATCAGTCCACCCCAGATAATGCATGGTTCAGACCAGCCCTCCCATGGCGAGACGCGACGAGATGAACCAATCAAAGACGCACTTGCCGAAAGAAGGGATGTGGCAACATAGTCTGGCGGTGATGACACAGCCTCAGCGGCAGCCCTAATCCAATCCGACCAGTAGGGGCCAAAAGGTCCGTTAGGTCCAATAGGTAGGGGTGGCGCCGGTTGGCGATCAGTTCCCAGGATAGCTAGATCTGGCTCGGGCCAACCTTCTGGCTTTGTGTTGTCCGGGCCGGCTTTGGTGTTCGCCTGACCGGATCCACACGGAGGAGCAAAACCGTTTGCTCCTTCTGGCGGATTTCGAGGCTCGCCAGCGCCGGCATTCAGGCCAGACGCAATGGTTGCACGCACCGACCTTTCACCGTCATCAGCGACCAATCCGACGCCTTCGGCCGCCTGATAAAGAGCGCCTTCAACATCACCCCTGCTCAAATGCCCGCCGGGTACAAACTGACCAAGGCTGAAAGCCGCTCGATTCAGGGCGTCATTTCGACTTCCGGCCGAGGCGCTGCTTACCGATTGGATTTCGGCGTCAAAGGCAGCTCGGACATACGGGTTGTCATACTTGTGATGCCGATGTCCAAAACTCGGACTGGCATTGATGTTGTGTGGCGCTTGGGTGCGGGCCGGCTTTTCGAGCAAAAGCTTTTCAAGCCAATCCGGTAGATCAGCCACCGGGTAGCGTGATGGGTCATGCGTCCACTCATAGAACAAGCCATCCGCTCGAACTGAGCCCGGCATGATGACGTATCCGCCTTCACCTCTAATATCGATCCCTGGCTTGATCGCGGCTGTACGGTTCCGTAGTCCCCCTGGTTTGTGTCGAAAATAGAGGTGCCGGCCGCCGCGAGGCGTCCTAGTCCCTTGCGTGACAGGGATTTCATACCCCGCTTCCTGCGCTACTTCCGAAAGCGCTTTCACACCATCAAGGCCCTTTGCCTGGTCGATATCCAGGTCGATTGCGTCGATCCCCGATGCCTCACCAGTGGGCATTCCAATCATCGCGTTTGGGTGCCGCGACCACCAAGCCCGGATCTGGGCAAGGTCACGGCTGGCATCTTTGAAACCATTTTTGGTTAAGGGCTGCTTGGTTGCAGCGTCACATGGGAAGACTGGAACCCCCACGGTTTGCGTGAGGTAGAGGGTGTGTTCGATGAGCTGTTGGTTCATTTCAACCGCCCTCCCCATTGAGGGTAGCTTCAGCGCGGCTCAGTGCCGTGATGACTTCCTGAAGTTCGCGCCTCCGAATAGTTGCGCCCTTCTTCGTAGGCACCCAACCGTCATCGCCCTTTGCCCAAATACGAAGATTGATGAATGGGAATCCTTTGAATTCATCAATCGAGATCCGCAGCTCTTCCAGCTCCCCACGCTGCACCTTCAGCAGTGGTGTGCCTGCCCATGGCTTCGCATCCCGCTCAGCTCGGGCCGCCTGCTCTGTGCCGCCGCTGTATGGCTGGGAATCGGGCGGCAAACCCAATTCTTGCGATAGCGGATCGGCGCCGATTTTACGTTGCTTTGTCATTGACCGGCCCTCCGTCCAAACGGGCCGGCTTCTAAGATCACTCGCGCCAAAGACGGGCTGACGTTCAGCCGTCGAGCAATGATCCGTTCGAGCGCAAAGTGGTTGATATTTTGACTGGAATCACTAGTTTCCTCGGTGATCGAAGCGCGCCACGCACTGATCGAATCACCGGGCTCCGGGGCGGGGAAACCTGCCTCGGGCCCAAGTCGTTTTAGGGTCATGCTTCATTCACCCTCCGACGTGGACATGCGTCGATTGCCGCGCATGAAATCGTCAAGATCAGAAGGGTGATAGCGAACGAGTCGGCCGACCTTTGAAAACACTGGGCCGGTGCCAGCGACCCTCATCTGTTCAAGGGTGTTTTTCGCCACCCCAAGGCGGGCGGCAGCTTCAATTGTGGTCAGCCATTCCGGCTGTGATGCAGCAACTGCCTGCATGTTTCAAAACTCCATATAGGCCAAAACAACGACGTCGATTTACTTGTCGTTGCAGCCAACATGGCGGATCGTGAGCGGCAATGTGCGGGGACAGATCGGGAGTTTTTTTGTTTTGATTTGTCCCTGGAATTTCAGAACTTAATCGGGAGCTGGATTCTTGAGAGTCTTTTAGCGATGGCGTCTTCCGTCATCCCATCCCCTTTTTGGTAGGGGCGCATCGCTGTCTGAATAAATCGAAGTGTTGGGCCGGTGCTATGACTACCGGTCGCATCTTTCCTGATTGACGGTTTCAATTGTTGGAAAAAGTCGAGCCAAATTCCCTGCAGTTCATAAATCCAGACATCGAGCGCCTTGTCGCCCGAGTTACCTTTTGGACTCTTGGCCTTCCGTCTTTTCCGCATCTTTTGGGCTTGCTGCGACCAGCGGAACAATGACCGAACTCCAAATAAGGCGTCGTTGACGACGCCACCTGTGTCGATATGTGGGTCATTGATTTCAGTTGCTGCGGCCGCAAATAGCGCGCCGCCCTTCAAAGCATGTGGGATATCATCGACTGATCCATCTGGCCTAATGCCGAGCGACATAAACACTCGGTGGCTTGCGGTTTCGACGTCCTTGAGAGCCTCGATCACCTGATGATTAGTTGGTTTGTCGGATCGCAATGCTCTGTTCGTTGCCCAGTTTAAGGCAGCGCGCGCTAGCTCTTTCTTCAGAGCGTTTCGCCTTGGCTCGAAGTGTGTGTGATATCCCCATTGCTCAGACTGCGTCTCTTCGTCAAAAAACGACGCAGCGGGTCCGTCGCTTACTTCGTAATCCTTCTCGGGAAAGGGGATACTGGTCGATGATCCCGCTTCGATAATCTCTTCAACCAGAGGATCATCGTAAAAATCGACAAACTCTCGATTTAAGGGGTCATATTTACGGATGCGCTCCTTAGGCACCGCGTGGGCCCTTGATGGGCACGACTTCGGCTTCGTCTTCACCATCCATCGCGGCGGCTATTGTGATAGCAATACGGTCAGCCGCCGACCGAACCGGATCGTCGGAGACGTGACTATACCGCTCAGTCGTGGCTGCCTTCCGATGCCCTAGAAGCTTGCCGACAATGTACAGACTGTCGCCCCCCGACACACCTACGCTGGCGAAACTGTGCCGCAGGTCATGCAAGCGCACGTCATTGAGCCCAGCTCTCGCCCGAACGCGATACCAAACCTTCGTTAGCCCCACAAAATGGCCTTTGGCTTGGGCGCTTGGAAAAACAAACTCATTTGCTTTCTGCGCGTTGGTGCCGGCGTGAAGGCCGCTCAGTAGTTCAAGTGCCGGAGCCCCTAATGGGACGATCTTCGCGCCCGTCTTGCTGTCCGGAAGGCGCAGGGATTGATTCTCGAAATCGACATAGGCCCATCGGAGGCTCAGTATCTCAGACTTGCGGCAGCCAGTCAGGACGAGGAGGCGGATCGCCGCTATTGGAGTCGGGTTTTCGCCATCCTCTATCGATTGAGCAAGAGCTTCCCCGAGTTGAGCTAGCTCCTTCGGGGACATGAACCTATCGAGCCGCTTACCTTCATATCGTTTCACGCCATGCGCCGGATTATCATTCCGGAACTGGCGATCGACAGCGAACGTCAACATAGAAGCCAAAAGCGCGACAGTGCGGTTAGCTGTGCCCTTGCCGCCAGTTACTCGGGCACGGCCATGCTTTTTGGTCTTAACGTCGTCGGCTGTTTTACCGTTTGCAACGTCCGCTAGGAACTTCGAGATATCCGCCTTCTTGAGTGTTTTGACACGTCGAGCACCAAGCAGCGGTTTTATGTGGCGCGCGATAAGGCCACGCTCGACAGCAATCGTAGATGCCTTTTTCTGACCGCACCCATCGTCAAGATACAAATCGCATAAAGCCGAAACCGTGATGGCTTGCTTAGCTAGAGATTTGGCTTCAGCCGGGTCTTCGCCCGCTGCAACTAGGCCGGCAAGTCGCTTGGCTTCCGTTCTGGCTGTGTCAGGGGTCCATGGGCTTCCATGCACTCCAATCGTGCAACGCCGGGTCGGGTTGCCACGCCCGCCAAGACGGTACTGCATAATATAGACTTTTCGGCCGGCCTTGGTGACCTTGAGGCCGAATCCCCGCAACTCTGTGTCCCAGACAAAGACGTCACGCTCGAAGGAACGGGTCTGATCAACTCGGCTTTTGGTGATTTTGGCGCGCATTGGTGATTGCTAGCAGTATTTCAGCAACCACATAGCAATCACGCTCCCCCCAATCAAGGCCAACGCCATACAGCGCTACAGTGCCAGTTCAATGGAAAATATGTGAGATTTTCCAACGCGAACAAACGGCACCCAACTCAGCAAAGCTGTGATACTAACAATGGCATTGTAGAGGTCAGGAGTTCGATCCTCCTTGGCTCCACCATTCTTCCCCCGAGCACGCGCTTACGAGCCGCTTGCCAGCGAACCGCTTACCGGTTAGCCGCTAACCGTTGAACCCGTGGCCGATCGGCGCATCTCGCGCTGGCGCATCGGCATGGCATCGATGATTGAAAACAGGTCCTCGTTGGGGATTGGTTCGTTTGAGCGGTATTTTGCGGTTCCGTCCTTACCGACCAACACGACGGAAAAACCGCCGGCGGGGTTCCCAAAGGCATCACGGACAGAGGCCGCGCCGCCGGGTAAAGTGGTCACCGCCCGACCGGCGGCGGAAAAGGATATCGCTGTCAGATCGGCAGCGGTCGCGTAGAGAACCACCATGTCTCGGTCGGCAT
>JBCDBQ010000020.1:0-26331 GCA_039183375.1 Pseudomonadota bacterium | reverse complement strand
GCGGAGTAGCGGTCCTTATGCGGCATGGCGCCTTTGCTCCATAATGGCGAATGCCTTTCGGCACACTGGTTCTTCGGGCTTGCCGATGACAGACGAAAATGCGAGCGTTGGCGCAGAGACTACAACGAAGTGCGCCCACACTCATCGATCGGCAACGAGGCCCCGTTTCGAACTGATGTTTTGCTCTTCCGGGGCCCCTCCCAGAAGAGCACCAACCGGAGGATTTTTCAGCCCCCCGTGATCCAAAGACGGGGAGCGGTTCACCATGAGTGGAACACTTGCGACTAGCGTTGCAAATTGAGGGCGCAATGTCATGCCCAACATTCAGGACATCGTAATCATTCTAAACCGTCGAGGCGGCGCGTGTTTTCCCGCTGCTGTCGAACAAAACTGTCGACACGTGCTTCGTCGGTATCTCTATAGGCCTTTTCAAGAGCCTTTACCCTAACTGGATTCACTTTCTTATTCCAATTCTTAGCAACAAGTGGAGGAAGTTTAAATATGTCTCCTTTCGCCAAATTGATGCTTACCTGATGCACATCGGCGCGCGTCTCACCAAATGTTCCTGTGGCGTTCAGTAGTCGAAACACCCTTGCGGGTTCTGCATCAAGTGCTACCTTAGGAGTCGCAGTTGCGCTTAAAGTTGTCGTGAACGTTAGTTTATCATTAAATTTCTTGCTTGTCAGCTGTTGGGCTTCAGCGGAGATTTCATCGCGGCTCAGCTTCAGAAAAGTATCAAACACTTCCTCAAGGCCAATTTTTCCAGTAATTGGGTAGACAATATTCCCATGCGTTGCCGCAATCGAACAGTTTACCGGATCATACGCCTCTTGGTGCAGACTGTAGAACGTCACACCTGATTGGAATGTCCTCTGGTTTTTGCGCACCAACTTTTTACCGCCTTTTAGGCCAAGTGTAAAAAGTCCACCAGTTATTGGTAGTCGGAAATTGGTATCAATCGTATTATCATTAGTTTCCGTGATGCTGAAATCGAAATCAAGCACAATAGCACTCAGAGTAAACACAAGAAATACTGTGCCGACTGAGCGATCAAGGGTCAAAACGCCTCTATATTCTGGATCCAAAAATTGGCGGACAAAAAAAGTCTGTTTTTCAATTTTATCTGCTAAATCCTGCAGCTCTGGTCGATGAGACTCCCTCAAAACCGACACAGCCAGCACATCAAGCGCCTCTCTGGCCTCGCATTGAATTTTTTTGACAATTTGATATGTCGTGTCCCGAGTTACATCTCCCGGCAGCGGATGAATTGCACAACCGGCCAAAACCATTGCCATTGCAGCGACTGGATAGACGATCCGTTTTCTGATTGTGGTCGTTTTCTTCCGATCTTGTCCGATGAAATTTTGCGCCGCGTTTCCGGATCGTAAATTTCCCGAAATATATCGCATACTGCCCTCGAAATTTAGTCGCAGACGCTTTCTGGAGTTTTTGCTTTATTGTCCACGATTGATTAGTAAGAACTCAATAGTGGCAGTTGTTTCTGATTCGACCCTGCGGTTGTGGTGTTTTTTTGGGGTGCTGAGTTCATCGTCAGTCGCTTGTGGTGAATATGTGACAGCCATGTTGAGGACATGGTAGAGGGTGCTGCTTGTCAATTTGAGCGGCGAATGCCTGGGTAGATGTGGCATTCCATTGAATTCCGAGATAGCAGCCGCGCGCTCAAGATTGAGTTGCCGCATTTACGGATATCACTGAGCCGGACAATGGGCGCCGAACCAACTCAAGTCGTTCGTCCGCTTTGTAGTGAGAGTGTGTGAAAATGTAGTCCACCGCTCATGATACAGTTGCTTCGTTGCTTCACTGCGGGGTGAATCGTGGAGCGGTTAATCGAAGGTGCTGATCGCAATCAAGCGACGTTGGTTCCCGAGCGGCTTGACGACTATGTCAGCGAAAATAATCCGGCACGTGCGATCGATTCGTTTGTTGATGCACTTAATTTGAGCACACTTGGTTTTGACATTGTGCCGGAGGCAACCGGTCGGCCGGGCTATCATCCATCGACGATGCTCAAGATCTATCTTTATGGCTACCTCAATCAAGTCCAATCCTCGCGCCGCTTGGAACGTGAGTGTGGTCGCAACGTCGAGCTGATCTGGCTGACAAGTTCATTGAATCCAGAGTTCAAAACGATTGCTGATTTCCGCAAGGACAATGGGCTGGCAATCCGCAATGTATGTCGGCAGTTCGTTGCGCTGTGTCGTGACATCAATCTACTCGAGAGCTACAGCGTTGCCATGGACAGCAGCAAGTTCAACGCGTTGAACGCTAAGGCCAAGAAGTTTACGCGCGAGAAACTACGCAAGCGATTCAAGGAGGTTGATGAGCGCATTCAGCGCTATCTATCGGACCTTGATCGTGCTGATGAGGTGCATACTGCGACCGGCATGCCGGTGCGCGAAGCCGAGGTTCAGCAGATCGTCGACAAGATCGCCTGGCTCAAGAAAGAAGCTTCAAAGTTGGCAGAGGTGAAAGCTGAGATCGATCGCACTGATGCCGATCAGATCTCAGAAACAGTCCCGATGCAAGGTCGATGGCGATCACCAGCCGACATCGCCGTATCATTGACTGCAATGTGAAAAGTGCGGTTGATACCGAGGATCATTTTATCGTTGCCCACCAGGTCATCAACATCGGATCTTACCGCAATGCTCCATCAGACAAGGCCAACCAAGCGCGTGATGCATTGGGCGTTGATAAGCTCGATGTCGTTGCCGACAAGGGCTACTACAAAGGCGAGGAAGTCGTTCTTTGCGAAGACGGTGACATTACGGTTACGTTACCGAAACCTACAACATCGCATGCCAAAGCCGATGGTCGGTTCGATCGCAGTGCATTAATCTATGACGCCGAGAAGGACATCTATATCTGTCCGGCGGGCGAACATCTCAGGCGTCGTATGACACGCAAGGAAGCCGGTAAAGTGCTTCATTGCTACTGGACAACAACTTGCGAAAGCTGTCCGGTCAAGCATCACTGCACTCCCAGCAAGCAGCGCCGTATCTCGCGATGGGAACGTGAAGACGTTCTGAAACACGTGCGACAGCGGCTCGAAGACAACCCGGTCAAGATGGCGACGCGTCGGGAGACTGTCGATCATCCCTTTGGCACAATCAAAGCTTGGATGGGAGCGACCCACTTCAAAGTGCGAACACTCAAACACGTCGCAACGGAAATGGCACTTCACGTCCTCGCCTACAACATAATGAGAGCGATTGAGATTGTCGGCGTACCAGGGCTGATCAAAGCTATTGGGGCCTTATTGTTGTGGTTTGCGGCGACAGTTACGGCAGAGAGAGCAGTCCGAGGCCCACAACGCCCTTGCACGGCGACTTAAGCCGAAAACACCAAATCTCTACCGGGAACGCCAGCTCCCAAACAAACAGCTCGATCCCGGCACGTTCTCACACGGGCTCTAGATGGAGTGGATGGTTCCTGTTCCACCGGCGCCGTAATGCGCCAAACTGCAGTTTCCATGAACTGATCACTAAAGGAACGATCACATGCGTAGTACAACCATCGGTATCGATCTGGAAAAAAAGCATTTTTCAAGTTCATGCGGTAAGGTCTGTTGGGGAAGTCGTTTTCAACCGGGCTTTGCGCCGTAGTCAGGTTCTCGCGTTTTTCGAGAAGCTGGACCCTGCCTGGTTAGCATGGAGGCCTGTGCCACCGGCCACTACCGGGTACGCGGGATCTCAAAGTTTGGCCATGTCGTTCGGTTGATGCCATCAACTTATGTCAAGCGCGGCAAGTCGTTTGCAGGTGATGCGGCAGCGATTTGCGAAGCCGTGACGCGACCAGCAATGCGGTTCGTCGCGATCAAGACGGTCGAGGAGCAGCCTTAGTAGGTCAGCATCGCGCACGGCAAGTACTGATTGGTCAACGCACACAGCTGGCCAATCTGATCCGCAATTTGATCGGCGAGCTCGGATGTATCATCCGGCGCGGCGTCAACCATGTCACCGCCTTTGCGATAAAGGCCAGAGCTGGGGAAATAGAATCTCTTCCCAACAGCGTCCGCTCGACAATCGTTCTTTTGTGCGAGCAGTTTCTGGCTCTGCAGAAAATGATTAAGATGCTGGACAAGACTATCCTAGCTACCTCGGGTCAAGGCGAGCAGATTAAGTTATTGCAGACCATCCCCGGCGACGGCCCAAACCCCGCGTCTGCAGTGGTCGCAACCATCGGCGATCCCAACCGATTCCAGAGCGGCCGCGACTTCGCTGCCTTGATCGGACTGGTACCCTTGAACAAATCGAGCGGGGGCAAGGAGCGACTGGGACGGATTACCAAAATGGGGACACGTACCTGCGACGACTCCTAGTGGCGGGCACAACGGCAAGGGTTGATAATGCGCGATGCCGAACAGACTATGTTGAGCCTTGGGTCATGGTTCTGCTGTCGCGCAAGCCGATACGTCTTGCGACGATTGCCATAGCCAACAAAACGGCGCGGATCATCTGGGCTGTTCTAACCCAGCATCGGCCTTATCAAGCACCGCAGGCAAGAGCTGCATAACCAGAACCAGGAGACCCAAGAGGCATGACAGTTTGCGAGGACGATGTGATAGCAATCCGGTTTAGGTCGGGGATCGAGACAATCTGAGCGAAGTCCGGGACGTTGATTGTTCGTTTTGTAGAGTGGACCTCGATCCCCGGAATCCATCAAGGTCAGCGATCTTCGATCCGCACCAAAAGGCTGATGGGATGGACTCCTGACCTCCAACTAGCATCGAATGATGCAGTCAGAATAGAGGAGGCACCCATGCAAGTTACAACTATTGGTCTGGACATTGCGAAGTCTGTTTTCCGAGTTCAAGGTGCTGACGTTCGCAGCAATCCAGTAAACCGTCGTCGGCTGCGTCGCCGCGAAGTGCTGCATTACTTCGCCAATATCGAAAAAGTCTAATCGGGATCGAAGCCTGCCATAGTTCGCACTACTGGGCACGAGAACTGATTGCTCTTGGACATGACGTTCGATTGATACCAACACAATATGTGCGACCGTTTCGTCGTGGCGGAAAGAATGATGCGAATGACGCTGAAGCAATTTGTGATGCTCTTAGTCGACCATTGATCAATACTGTCGCTGTCAAAAGCGCGAAACAACAAGCCGTTCAATCGCTCCATCGGGCGCGAGAGCGCCTCATTCACCAGCGAACAACTACGACCAATCAGATCCGCAGCCTTGTCGCGGAAGAAGGGATTGTCTGTGCCCAAGGCATCGCCCAACTGAAACGATGTCTTCATGACCTTAGCGCGGATGATGCGCGCGTCACGCCCCAGCTACGTGGACTTATTTCACAGTTTCTAGAACAAATATCGGCACTGGATCAGTGGATCGCGGAGCTGGATGCAAAGAACAAAGAATTGGCTGTTCAGTCCGAGGTATGTCGGCGGCTCACTCGCCTACCAGGCGTAGGATTTGTCATCGCTACGGCGGGCCTCGGAACAGTCGGTAATACTAGAGCGTTCAAGAACGGTCGGCAGTTCGCAGCTTCCCTGGGGCTCGTTCCCGGTCAAAAATCCAGTGGTTGGCGCATCCAACTGCTTGGCATTCCTAAACGTGATGAAACGTATGTGCGCAAGTTACTTGTTCAGGGTGCTCGCGCAATCATGAGAGTTGTAGGACGCCACAATGACAGGTTGTACAACTGGATGCGCGAACTGATAGCATGGCGGCACAAGCATGTCGTTGCTGTCGCACTTGCCAACAAGAAGGCGCGCACCATCTGGGCACTTCGCGTTAAGGGAGAACAGTTTGAGACGACTCGAGGCTAATCAACTACTCAGAACTATGAATGGTTCTATCACCTGCAGTTGCGACGGCGTTGGCAACGCATGGCATACCGGTCAGACTGGCGCTTTCTGGACCTGATGTGTCCGGGCAAATATTTGAGAGCCGTAAGGCCGATGAGGGGAAAGCGCGCAGATCACCATGCTGGCCCGGCGATCATCGATCGCCAACGAGGGGCCGAACATACGGTTGCAACTTGTCTGCCGTTCGCCACGTCGCAAACGTCTTGCAATAATCAGGAGTCCATATATGAACACTAACCGCCTGCTGCGCCAGTACCTCCCTCGAGACCTCGACATGTCGACTTACAGCCAGTCAAAGCTCGGCGCCATCGCCAGACAGCTCAACGAACGACCGAGAAAGACCTTGCAATATTATTCACCGGCAGAGAAGTTCGCGGAGTTTGTTGCGGCGACCTGTTGAATCCGCACCGCTTAGCTGACCTTCGGGATGACACTTGATCCTTTGCGTTCTGACAAGATACGAGCTGATTGCGAAATGCAGGTCGTGAGTGGTTTTCAACTAGGAGCGAGCATCAGCAAATTTGGACCTATCGACTTGGCAGGATGCCACGTGAATGTCTGTAACGTGGACAGCGAGATGTTGCTGTCCGGCGCCGAGTTGAGTAACAATCGAGATCGGTGCTAGAAGCATCGCGATCCGGTTCTAACGGACACGATCGCATAAAAGCGACGATTGGCAAGACATCGCAACTTGATCGAGGCTGTCCCAATTGCCGACATCCGAGGCTGATAGCAGCTCGCCCAACGTTCCTACGTGTAAGACTGCCGCATTGGTTACGCAAGCGGCCATGGCTTTAGCACTCGGTAGAGGGCGCTAGTTCGCAGTGTTGTCCAAAACTCGGACATCGACCTTGCGGTTGATTGATCACTCAAATTGGACTTGTGACCACCCTTGAGTTTATTGCGATCGTCTTCTGCTCGCTAGCGGCGTTTCAAACATGGTGCACTGGACAGGGCCAGGGTTCTCAAGATTACTGAGAGCGCAATAGGGGGCGGGTCAATTGTTTACAACAAGCTGCCGACCAAGCGCAAAGCCTGCGCTGTTTCTAATCACGTGGTATCTTACTGGGTGGGATAGGATCAATAAGTTCGGGTTCGGGAACTGCATGAAGGTCTGCGCCATGTAACTGCAGGAGCTTTTCAATATCTTCGACGCTCGAATTATGCGCATCGGCCCGCAAGTCTAAGAAGCTATCGCTCTCGGCAACAACTTGGACACCAGGCAAAGCTCGGAGTTCTGCGGCAATATCCTTAGCGGGCTTTGCCGACTTTCTGTCAACAATGACGACGTACTTGGTACGTTTTGGATTAGTCATAACTCCTGGAACATAGGATACTTCGCCTCCATAACCAACATCAAAAGCTATACTTATTCCAGTGTGCCGCCGCCTTGGCGGACGCGGTTGAAACCTGCCTTCACGAGATTCTGCTTTATCAGATGACGGAAGGCATCTGTCCGGGTTTGATCGGCTGGCAAATCGAGGACTGCTGGGTTTGCCGAGAGTAGTCGGGAAATGGCCCCCACAATTGCTGGACATGCCATGGACGTTCCACTCATAGGCGCATATGTATCCCCGGGGACGGTCGAAACTATACCTGCTCCGGGTCCAGTGAGATCCACACGAGTCGAATCTACGCCTTCATTTGAAAAATTTGCGAAGAAAATATCTGAGTCAACGGTCGAACGATCGTCTGTTACTGTCCAACGGTCAAAAGCGTTTGCTGGCATTCCCGGTTCCCACCCAACAGCTGATACTGCCAGTGCATCCTTGTGTCTGGCCGGAAAGGCGACGAACCTGCGAAAGTCATTCCCTGCGGCTGCGACGCAAAGGGTGCCGGCTTCTGCTGCATCCTCCAGAGCCCTGGATATAACCGGGTCGTCCTGTTTGGGGGCCAAAGGGAACTCAGACTTCAGGCTCAAGTTGACGAGATGGCACCCGTCCTCCACGGCCTGTTCGATTGCTCGATGGATCTCAAAATTTCTTGCAATACCTGTGCTGGGATCGGCAAAAACCCGATAACTCAGGATGTCGACACCAGGCGCGACACCTCCAAGGCTATTCGCACCCTTACCGGCGATAATACCTGCGACGTGGGTTCCGTGCCCAATACTACTGTCTTCGTCACCATCGACATTGGGGAGGTCAGTGTGGGGGCCAACTCCAGAGTCGACTACACCAACGCGCACGCCCACCCCATCTGCAGGACCTCCTTGCGCAATCATATACCGAAGCGCATCCTTAGTGCTCGTTAGATTGATCCTCTCGATATCAACGACATCCCCTGAGGCGAAGGTGGCATTTGCCTCCATGAAGCCCCAGTGACCCGCGAACCCTGGCTCAACCAATAAGCGGGCTCCGCTGACGCTTGGAATGCGAATACCAAATGTGACAACACCGTCCTCGTCAGATACTGCGCTAACCTCCGACTCGCCGACAAGTCGGAGGTTAGCGACAGCATTCTTCACAGGCCGTCCAGTATCGGAAAACTGAAGCTTAATTTGAAGGAAGTCGGTGGCTGCCGGCCCCGAAGAGAGCTTTAGCTTTGATCGACCTACCCGAACTTCGGCGACCGCGGGTTGGTAGTAAATTACAGGATGGATACTTCCCGATTTAAATTGTTTTGGTGACGGTATCTCCGCAGCACTGAGTAGGACCGCTCCGGTCCGCTCTACGAAATCGACAATCTCTATTTCCTTTGAGTCATCGGAAGCAGACTTTGCGGAAGCCTTGATCGAATTGTTTGCGGCCTCCAAACTGGATTTCGTAAATCCTCCCCTCCCTGGAGCCGCCGCCTGGAGGGACATACTTATTCGAGCTGTTCCGGACACCGTCTGAGATAATGTATCAAATGATGACTGCGCATCTGCTTTTCGATCAGGTAGAAACACAAACTCTTGCATGAAATATTCTCCCAACAAATCAAATAACGAAGCCAACTAGCCAAGCGGACGCGAAATTCAGCCCGATTCAAAAATTTTTCTTATAGCGATTTAAAGAACTTACAAAGGTAGACTGAAATCTACAAGAGCCGTGAAACGCGTTCGCAAGTACTGCGAAAAAGTTCAGCATCGCGAGACCGTCAGCGCAAAGTCGCTGAGCCTCGGCTTGACTTTGCGTTTGACCGTGCACCTACAGGCCTTTCTCTCGAGCTTGTGAGCATTATCACATCCAATCGAGTTCTTGTAGCCTATGATCTTCGTTTATGAGAGTAACGGTGTCAATTCAACTTTTAAAATGGCTGGATCAACAACATGCCCGCAGTCAAGACTGTCGGCCTGGTTGTCTTCAACGGCATTGAGCGGCTGGATTTCGAGGGGCCGCTGGGTGTCCTCGGCTGGGCCGCAAGACATTCCAACGAACCGATCGATGTCTTCTTCATCTCAAAGGATGGCCAGCCCGTCAAAGATCACCTTTCCGATACTACAATCAAGGCTGACGCCAGCCTTGATGACACCGGTGCTCTCGACCTGTTCATAGTGCCTGGTGGTGATACAAACCAGTTTGCCAGCGATGAAGATCTAATCGCGGGTGTGCGTAGGCTCGGTATGAACAGCCGACTTGTCGCAAGCGTGTGTACGGGTGCATTTCTTGTGGCCGGAGCTGGCCTTTCGGATGGAAAATCGATCGCGACACACTGGATGTCACATCGCCGATTTGAGCTCAAATTTCCCAACGTTCAATTGCTCAAAGACAAGCGCTGTCTCCGTGACGGAAACGTCTGGTCTTCGGCGGGCATTTCTGCTGGAATTGATATGACTCTCAACTTGGTCACGGCCGAATACGGAGAGAGCATTTCAAAGAGATGTCAGGGATTGCTTGAGTATTTTCCAGAGGAACCCTGGACGCGCGAGGCAGTGAAAGAGGCCCTCCAGAATTGAAGCCTGAGGCCGGCGTTGCAGCGCTAAGAGGTTTGGTGAGTTAGACTTTGGTTCGCTGAACGGCGGATCGATCCAGGCATCAGCCACAATTAGAAGCCGCTGGTGTTTCACGACAATATTGATGGATGAGGAATTATGTCTAAGCCTTTTACTTGTAACTGTACTAATCGGTGTTTCGTCAATGATCCAAACTTATCTACCGCGTTCAACGATCTACGGTTTGGAGCAGGAAACCTCGTGTTGACTGAGCCTTAGCCGGCCAGGGTTGGCGGTACACTTGGCAGACCCGGTTGGTCGCTATCACTCGACGGAACAGCCACGCAGGGCGGTCCCATGATGGTCCTTTTTAAAGGCAAAGGCGATATCGCCGGCGAATCCTGGATCTACGACATTGTCGGCTATCTCGTGCGGGATTGGCCGGACGGTGCCGACCAGCGCGATGCGATTGTTGGTTCGATCATCCGCGCTGCGCCGCATTCAAACGGTTAAGCCACGGCCGGCTTTGTTGCCGCCTGGTATGCAGTTTGCCAGTAGCATGGTCGCAAGCTGGCTGAACTTCCCGTGATAATTTTCGCAAATCACATTGAAGGGGCTGACAATGGGCAGCATAAGAATTCGTCAAAGTGTTCTGGAATTAGGGCATGACTGGGCTGAACCCATCCTCTGGTATGCACGTGGCGTCAAGGCGATGCAAGAGCGTTCCCTTGAGAACCCGACGAGCTGGAAATTCTTCGGTGCGATTCACGGAATCTGGCGCGAGCTCTGGGACTTTTACGAGATCACAGAGGCGGATGAGGTCAACCCGAACGCGTCCGATACGGCGACATATCTGGATCAGTGCCAGCACCAATCCTGGTATTTCCTGCCGTGGCATCGAGGCTATCTTATTGCCCTCGAGAATGTGCTCCGCCACGAAATCGAGCTGCTAGGCGGCCCGCACGAGACCTGGGCGCTGCCTTACTGGAACTACTTTGCAGCGGATCAGAATGTTCTGCCGGCAGCCTTCCGGACTGCAGACTGGCCCGACGGAACAGGCGACAATCCTCTGTTCGTTGTACAGCGATGGGGAGACCTCAGTGGCGACACGGCATTCGATGTCTCCTCGGAGACCAATCTTAATCCGATGGAGGACGCGCAGTTTTCCGGCCCCGGCGGCGGGGGTGGCAGTGGTTTCGGTGGCCTGGAAACCGGCTTCAATCATCTTGGCGGACCTGCTGGTGGCGGGATTGAAATGCATCCGCACAACTTACTTCATGGCCTCATTGGCGGCGATCATCCAACGCTCGCCTTCCCGAATGGCCGGCCGTTGCCGGGACTGATGTCACACCCCCTCACAGCGGCGCTCGATCCGATATTTTATCTGCACCATTGCAACATAGACCGTCTTTGGGAGAGTTGGAACGCTTTTCCAGCGGGCAAGCCTTCCGAGGAGCCAACGGATTGGAAGAACCCCACCGACACAAAATGGCTCGATGGTCCGGCAAGCATTGGAGAACGTGAATTTGCAATGCCGAAGCCGGACGCCAGCAAGTGGGTGTATACGCCGGCACAAATGCAAAGCATCGCCGAATTGGGTTATGAATATGACGATCTGACGCCCGGTGCGGTGGCACCATCTCCGGTCTCCATGGCACAACGCATGAATAACCTAGGCATCCCGTCATCGGCAACGGCGGAAACAGGTGCAACCATGACATCACAAAACAACGTCGAAATGATTGGTGCGAGCCAAAGCGGCACGGCGTTGGCTGGCACGAAGGCCGTGAAACTGTCTGTGAGGACGGATGCGAGCCCGCGAGCCCGGACCACCGAGAGTCTCTCTGGCAAGGCCGCGCGGCAGACTGCACCTGATCGCGTTTTTCTCAACATCGAGAATGTCACCGGCCTGCACGATGCGGTGATCTTCAGGGTCTATGTCGGGCTGCCTGACGGCGCTGATCCCGCAGATCACAAAGATCTGTTCGCCGGCAGCATCTCGCTCTTCGGCGTATCCCAGGCAAGCGATCCGGCCGGGAAACATGCAGGAAATGGGATAACCTATACGATCGAGATCTCCAAGGTTGTCGATCAGCTACACCTGAAGAGCGGCTTCAATGTTGACGAACTTTCAGTGGTGTTGGTGCCGCGTGGAAACGTGCCGGATGCCGCCAAGATCAAGGTCGGCCGCGTTAGCATCTATCGGCAGTTTGAGTAAGAACCATGCAATCCATTGCGGCGCGCCAGCGCATGCTGATATTGGCAGTGCTTGTCCCAGCCTCTTTGCTCGCATGGGTGGTTATGGCGCTTGGCAGCACTGGCGGCGCTCGCAGTGATGTTCTGTTGATTTGTTCTGCAGATTTCATCTGGTCAGTTCCATCATGGGACAAGCTTGCATTTGTCCTAGCGTTCGCCTCGCCATTGATGATTGCGTTTGGCTGGGCCGCGATGATCGTTGCGATGATGCTGCCAACCGTAATTGATCAACTTGCGCACATCAGCCAACGCAGTTTTAAGCGAACAGGCAGTTGGTGTCTAATGCTGTTTGTTGGCGGCTATTGCGCTATATGGATGGTTGCTGGGCTGATACTAATTGCGGCGGCGTTGATTATCCGCCTGTCCATGTCTGATGCTATGGCGCCGGCCTGCCTTGCAGCGATGGTGGGACTGACTTGGCAGTTGTCGCCATGGAAGCAGGCTGCATTGAACCAGTGTCATAGGCGGTCCAGTCTTGCTGCTTTCCCGCCTGATGTATATCGAGATGCGATAGTAGCGGGCATACAGCATGGCTTCTGGTGCTGTGTGAGTTGCTGGGCCTTGATGCTGCTGGCGCTCCTTTTGCCGTGGCACGGCACTCTGACGACGTTCATTGTAGCGATCTTCATTTGGGCCGAACGACTGGAACCGGCTCGCGAGCCGGCGTGGCGGCTACGATCACCCAAAAGGGCATGCCGAATGGGTGCATGGCATGTCGCCGGCGTTGCCAAATTCCTGCTGTGCCGCGGTGGTGAATTAGCTGAGTAAACGCATCTAGTTTTTTTCATTGCTGTTGTCGGTTTGGATTGATGAGCGGCGACAATGTCTTTGATTTGACGCATGGTTCTGGTTTCGGACAAGCATCTGACACCGCACCCTTCATCGTTGTCTTGCCCGACCTGTTGCCACTTCACTTGCAAGTTGTTCGATCAAGTCCTTCGAATGCCATGGCTACTAGACTCTATGGCCGTCTTGAACTGCGCGGATGATGTACTTGCAGCGTGAGGATATTTGGTAGTCATGCGCATTGCCAATCAAATATCGCACCACGATCTCAGAAGCGCACGTGGTGTTTTGACGAGGAAGCAACCTACACGCCGTCACATTCGCAGGTTGACGCCAGATCGCTAGCCATGACTGTGATCGAGGCTTGTCCACGAATGTCTCTTGATTGATCTTTGCCGTCGTCGACTCGATCTCCCCTGTTACGATGCGTAATCGTTGAAAGATCCTGCGAATTCAACAGGTCGCCGCAACACACTCCGCGAACTTCTCTGCCGGTGAATAATATTGCAAGGTCTTTCTCGGTCGTTCGTTGAGCTGTTTGGCGATGGCGCCGAGCTTTGACTGGCTGTAAGTCGACATGTCGAGGTCTCGAAGGAGGTACTGGCGCAGCAGGCGGTTGGTGTTTTCATTGCTGCCGCGTTGCCATGGCGATTGTGGGTCACAAAAGAAAACGTCAATGTTGGTGGCCATCGTGAATTGAACGTGGTCCGTCATTTCTGATCCCCGATCCCAAGTCAGCACCGAAAGAGTTCATTGGGGAGTTTCCGTGTCTGCTTAGTGAGGGCTGTGATGACGCTTTGCGTATCTTTGTTAGCTGTTCCGTGTCAGAACCAAGCGGACAAAAGATCTGATTGCTAGGTGAGACATCTCTGGCTCATCGTAACAGTCCTGGAGGGACTACGATGACGAATAGAGAACGGCGCCAGCTGGACAGCGCTGAAAAGACGGTTCGGGACATTCGTAGAGCGACGCGCAGGAAGTTCTCCGCGGAGGAGAAAATCCGCATTGTGCTCGAAGGCCTGCGTGGCGAAGAGACGATTGCGGAGCTGTGCCGCAAGGAAGGTATTGCACAGAACCTCTACTATCGCTGGTCGAAGGACTTCCTTGAAGCGGGCAAGAAGCGTCTCGCCGGTGACGTCTGAGAACCACTACATTAGCTCAACGCCATGTGTCCTGACGCGCCGGGATATGTACACGGGGCGACTGTATTTCCTGAGTCTTAGTTGGGAGCCGCTGGAACTTTATTCATGTGCGAAGGCACGTCCGCGGAACGTGATCGACGCACGCGGCTATGCCGACTTTGATCCGCTCGGGCAGAGCGTTCGGGTGCTGCGCGAAGAGGAAAAGGGGCACGATCGCCTGGCGCATCAAGTTCCGTGACGGCATCGAGAAGAACTTCTTCTCGCCGATCACGACCAAGCGGTAGGGTTAGTACATCCCCAAGCTGGCCGAGGCGCCGGCACCCGACAAGGACATACTCGACTGCGGACTTTTTTGTATCCACATCAAGCATCAGGGCTTTTTGACCCAGTTGTTGCTGCTCTATCGCCAATTGCGACTTCGTACACGTGCTTGGCCGCAGGGTTCCTTGCCATAAGCTCATACCATGTCTTTAATAACTCCTGAGTACGATCATCAAAATGATGACGATTCTCCGGATGCAAACTTTGCCAAAAGTCTAACGCGAGATCGACTTGCGGCATACGAAAGACATCGATGTTCTTCTCCCGCGCACTGGAGACCGCATTCCGCAAGTGGGCGAGCACATCAGAACCGGGCCCCTGCTCCGCAACATTCAATATGGTTTGCAGCTGCCACTCCCATATGCCCAAAATGAGGTTCGCCGGATTGCTCACCGCTTCTTCTTGGAGGTTGCGATGCCACTGGAATGCGCTTCGTGTGTTGTCAATCCGTCTACTTCGGCACGCGAAACGATCCAAGAATTCGTCGATTGAGATAATCCGCTCGATCCCAAGTTGCAGGCCTAAATTTTGATCGGCGATTGGTTTATACATTTGTAGATACTCGACACCCTTGAAATACTCTGTGGCGTCCGTTGATTGTGATATGCCATCGGCCAAGTAGACTCCAATACGATCGGACACAGCGCCGTCAAAGAAACCCAGCTCCCATGGGGTCCATGCGCTCCTCAAGGCATGACTATCGTTAGAAAAACAATATATCAACGATGTTGATACCGAAAGGATGTCTCGCAGCCGAGCGACACGGTTTTCGCTTACCGTCGAGATATCTCTGAAATCGGTGAAGCCTCGATCGACAAATACAGTGAACCCGCGGCCTTTTATAGACGCGACCAAATCTTGGACTTTGGCTTCGATTGAATGAGAGAATGAAATGAAAACGTCGTAGAACCGGTCTTGCCGAGAGTTTTGTTTGTTCACCTTTATATCCTTGCATCTTCTCAATCTAGTCGGTTAATCGCTGCGATGATTTATTTTGCAACAGCTATCGAAATCATAGATACTCTTGCCCGACAAGGCAGTGTGTCAAATCAATCGTTAAACTTCGTTCTTGAGAGGTTTGAGCTCGGCAGAACCCAATTATTTCTTGCCAACACTGGGCAGTCAGTCTTGCGCAACTTATCCGTTAGCGAACCTAGCCGAACTATTCAGCCTGGCTCAATCAATCTAGAACTGGTTGAGGGTCAATAAATAGGTAGCATTATTTTGGAATTTGCGACTGAAACACGCTAGCTTTCGTGATCGCCTCACTCCCATTTGCATCCTTAACAACATTCGTCTTGAAACAGCTGTCCCCAATTATGTAGTCTTGTGCACCGCGCACAAGTATACCCTCAACGTCGCCGTTTTCGTTGAAAACGGGCGACCCAGAGTTCCCACCGTATGTATCTAGATTGCTGATCAACCACGGGTCTTCGTCACGCAAAAGTATGGTTTTCTCACCGAACGCGATCTTGCAGGGCAAACCGCTCGGGTAGCCGATTACACCAAGGTTGCTATTTGGCGCGAGGGCACCGGACGCGCGGACGGTCAGAGGATCAGCACCCGGTGCCGTCACTTTCCGATCGACTCTAACGATCGCGTAGTCTCCGGTTGACGAGAGATCATGTGCGATCAACTGTTTGCCGAAGTACACCTGATCGGCCGAGAACTCAGTCGTGCCGGGATCCGATGCGCTGGAAGCTCGAAATCCGAACATGTAGGCGGTGTTAAGAATGTCATCCTCAGTCTTTCCGCAATGTCCGGCGGTCACAATGACGTCTGGCCCCACTAGGAAGCCCGAACACCACCCACCAGTGTGCTGATTGGCGAACCTCTCCCCACTACACGGCGGCAAACCGCCTTGACGAAATGCCTCTGGTGCCAATGTCCAGGAGCCGTCGTTGTTCTTTGAAACACGCGATTTATTTGTGAGAATTACTGTGGCCGCAGCAAGCCTGCGATACATCGAATCCTGCGGCGAACTGGTCAGTTGATGAACGTCTTTGCGATCATCTTCGCCTGCTACCACTTCTTCGCCGATAGGAATTGATGGCAGCCTCTCCGGATTGAACAATATCGTAAAATCATGATATGCCTTGTCAATTTCACTTTTGTCCATTGTAAATTGTACTCCTCAAAAACCGCCAAGCTTCAAGCCGTTCGCCCATTACAATCACGCCTGGCCCAATATTGAAACTTACCTGCTCAGCAACAGGCATCCGATCTAACAATACCTGCGTATCGAAGTCACGCGAGGTGCGCTGGGCTTTTCGGCACCCGCGCACTCGAGGGACCGGAACGCCGTCTTCGCTTGGCTTCACCACGATTGCCAATCGCGCATCTGTGAACCGGGATGATCACATGTCGTCGCTCGTCGCCAGCCGAGCTGTATTCCAAGCGAAAACTTCAAACCTGTTCGGGGATTTGTCGGGAGCAGATCATACTGAGCAGTGTCATTTCAACGGACCACGAACAAAGATACTTGAACTTTCGATCTGCCCCCGTGCAAGATGACCCAATTTTGATACAGGTTGGCGCACATGAATCCAGAGATTTCAGAACTGTCCACAATCCGTTCAGCATGTCCATCTTGCCGCGTCTATGGGTTTTTCGTGACCGACTGACTTCTCCAGCTCGTTGCCAATCCAGGTATCATGGCCGACTATGGTTGGTCGATCAATGTATATTAAGAGAGCAAATTATGGACCGACGTGCATTGATAGTGGGTATTGATCACTATGACCTCGATCGAATTCCGAATTTGAATAGTTGCGTCGAAGATGCGCGGACGATTGAGCGCCTCCTCTCGCAGCATGCAAACGGTGATGCTAATTACGATTGCCGGTGCATTGTTAGCGGTGGGAGTCGCCGCGTTACTCGCGCCCGACTAAGGAAAGAGTGGGAAGGGCTATTTGCAAGTTTCGATGGTGACATCCTCTTTTACTTCAGCGGTCACGGGAAGTCATCCAGCACTGGTGGGTATTTCGTGACCCAGGACGGTTCGGAATATGACCCGGGGCTATTCATGAACGAGGTCATATCGCTTGCGAATCAGAGTGAGGCGAGGAACGTGGTGCTCATTATTGATTGCTGCCATGCGGGATTGACTGCGACCTTTCCGGGCGTCACTTCTCGGCACGATCTCAGTACAATTCGTGAGGGAGTTACTGTTCTTGCAGGCGCGCGTGGAATTGAGAATGCGTTTGTAGAGAACGGGAAAAGCATTTTTACTTCTCTTATTGTGCAAGCGCTCGAAGGTGGGGCCTCTGACATTGAAGGACAGGTAACGACAGCGTCCGTTTACTCTTTTGTGGAACGATTGCTTGGCGTGTGGCAACAGCGTCCGATGTATAAATCCAATTCCATTAGGTCACTGGTTTTACGGAATTGTAGGTCGTTGGTGACACGGAGCGAAATTCGGGAATTGATACGCTTGTTCGACACCCCAGAAGCCGAATACCAGCTCGATCCGCAATTTGAAGATTATGAACTTGAAGACCCCGACAGCCCGCGCGATGAAAAGAACATCACGATTTTCAGAGCTGGCGATCGAGAGAAAAATCGAACTCGTGCGCTGTTGAAAACGTGTCAGATTGCGGGTCTACTGAAGCCGCGAGACAGGACCGCGCTCTTTTGGGCCATGATGTACAGCGAGACGGCGGTTTTGACGGATCTTGGAAAATTCTATTGGAAGGCAGGAAAGTGATCACAACTACAAGTACATCGCTTCTTGCATAACTTAATTCTAAGCAAGTACCTCCGCATTGTACGCTCGATTTCAGAACTGCCCGCGAATAGGATCACCGATATGGACAACTATATCGTCATCAGGCATGGAAACGATTCCTTCACAGAGGAGAAAACATTTGGCTCTGACCCTATATTCAAGGATTTCCGTGGAAACGTAAGTATCGATAACTTGCCGGCACCAAAGGTGAGCATCGAAAAGGGAGTTAGCGATAACGACATCGCAGAATTTAATTTGGATCCGGCTGTTTATGTTCATGGGCCCGAAATGCCGATCAGGTTGATTGAAGCCTCCACGACTGCATCCGAAAAAGTCAGTCGCGATGCATGGGGTATCGCAGAGATCGGGGCCAATAAATCCCAGCATGACGGTGCGGGAGTTAAAGTCGCGGTGCTCGATACGGGCATCGAGGCGCACCACCCCGCGTTCAGGGGCATGCGTCTTATCGAAGAGGATTATACAGATGAGGGCAATGGGGACACGAACGGGCACGGCACCCACTGCGCCGGTACGATCTTCGGCCGCGACATCGATCAAACACGCATTGGTGTTGCGCCAGGAATTGACACTGCTCTAATCGGCAAGATCCTCAAGAAAAACGGCTTGGGCGATTCAGGGATGATATTCAGAGGTATTGAGTGGGCTCTTGAAAACAACGCAGACGTGATATCCATGTCGGTTGCGCTGGATTTTCCCGGAACCGTCAAATCTATGACGAAAAAGGGTTGGCCTGTCGATCTGGCAACCTCTCATGCGCTGACCCGATATCGGGCGAACCTTCGAATGTTCGATGCTATAATGGCAAAAGTGCGAGCTCGAGCGGCGTTCGACGAGGGCTCAGTGCTAATCGCTGCAACCGGCAACCAAAGTCGCCGGGACGTGGCACAACATCTCAAGATAGATGTCGCGCTGCCTGGAGCAGCTGACGGGGTAATATCCGTTGGCGCTCTCGGGCGTGACAACGATGGTCGATTGTCCGTTGCAGACTTCTCGAACACCGCAGCTGATGTGACCGCGCCGGGCGTGGCAGTTAAGTCAGCGAAAACGGGCGGTGGGCTGGTAGACAAGGATGGAACGAGCATGGCTTGTCCCCACGTGGCCGGAGTTGCAGCACTCTGGTGGCAAGCGCTTCGCAACGAGGAAACCGATGGCAAAACCACCGCCCAGACTGTCATGGCGCAACTTGTTGCCACAGCAAGCAGAGACATGCTCAAGTCACCGGCCCACAAAGCAGATGTGGGAAGAGGTTGCGTATCTGCTCCGTAAAAAGCCGATATCATGCCCGGAAATTGGTTCAGCTTGTAACACAACCTTTCTCCAACAACGCCACGGCTAGATAGACCAGTCCGAAAATGATTGGAATCCACGTTTCAACAAACGTCAGGGGGATGTACTTGCTGTAGTCTTTACCCTCACCAAGTGCCTTCCACTCGGCCGCCCAGAGCGGTGAAGCCGGCAGGCGCTCCTCTAGAAGGCCGATGACCTTGAATTTGGCCGTGTTCAATCGTCGGTAAGACAGAAGTAAGACCGCCCAAATGACGCAGAGCAGCATTCCTGCGAAACACAAAATGATGATCGCGCGAGCCGGTGCGAAATTTGACACTCCAGACAGCGCACCCACTGCAAGTGTATTGAACGTTAGAAAGAATGTGTTTGCTGCGCCGCGTCTTTGACTGATCCGGTCCGCCAATTCGACACAGAGCTCATACTGCCTCATTGTGTGATCTTGAACAGAACTCGCATCAGTCTCCGTGATGGTTTCGTTCCAAAGACGCTTCTTGATCTCGAACAACTCGTCCATTGGGAACCAGTCCTCATAAATTGCTGAAACGTTCATGCAGACATCATCAAGCGGCCTGCAGCCGACAGGTCGCGCTGGAACGATGCCTAAGCTCGAAGTATAGAGCACCAGAACGATGCGGCTAATAACCGGTTCTTGTCAAATTGCACCGAAGGGCCATCATTGCCCTTGCGAATACTTGTCCTATCTCCATTCAGCCAAGTCTGTACAAGAGACACGCCAGGAAGAAGTTCGCTAGGGCAGAACGATATCTTCTGTGTTCGGTTCACGCGTATCCACCAATGTCTTGGCGAAGTCTTCTTGTTTATGAACTTTGACCACGATGACCCGACTTGTTAGTCAAGTGATGGTTGCAGTTGCTCAAGTGGTGGGACTCAATTTCAGTGCTCAAAACCCTTATACGCCTCGCCACCGGAGAGTCGCGCAATGTGCTCGTGTTTGTTTCTTCACCTGGCGATTGTGATGAAGAACGATTGGCCGCAAAGCGGGTCATCGAACGGCTAAATGCTGACCCGAGCGTCGCGGCCGCAGGCGTAATTTTGAAGCCAATCCTTTGGGAGGATCTTCCACCTGGTCTGGCACCTGACGGTGACTTTCAGGACCGCTTGTATGCGTTGATGCGAAGATTCGAATATGATTCCTATGGTATCTATCTTGGCTTCATGAAGGGGATCATCGGTACACCGACCCCGCGATATCAAAGCGGAACGATTGAGGAATTTGAGGTAAGCCTCCAGAGTTGGAAGAAGACGCGTTCGCCATCCGAACTCCTGTTCTACTTTCTAACTCCACAGTCTGATCGTCTTTCAGAGGTGAGCAGATTTCGACAAGACCTCCAAGAACGTGGATTCCTTACGGCGAGTCTGTCGGCTGGAGAGTTTGAATCCCGTCTGGCTGGCAATCTTTTCGAAATTGCAACTTCTTGGAATAGTTTACGAAATATTCTCAGGCGCAACTGGCGCCGCGCTCGATTTACGACACTGACCACGACCGCAGTCTTGCTTCTGCTACTCTCGGCGGCAGATTATTCAAACAAATTGCGGATAAGCAATGCGATTGAACAAAACAAAACTGATTTCGCAAGCCAGATTTGGAATACTTGGCAAGTCAGTATGTTGTTTAGCGGCAGAAGCTCTCGCAGGTCGATCAACTCCGCGATTGCACAACACATACTTGCTGAACCGACCATCCAATCGCAGCTTAAAGCACTTATTCGTTGGAGATCTACGCCAGCGTTCGAGCAATCTTCATTGGCACCAACACTGCGGCAGCTTGAAAAATGGACTGGGCAGCAAATTGAATCCAGTTCACTTTCTGGAGAAAGTGGTCTGGCGGTCTCGATTTGGCAATTGGCTCATTCAGCTAAAATATGGACTAGCCGATCGACCGCACAGAAATTGCTATCGCTTGTGGCTCAATCAAGACTGTTCGAGTCGCTTGTGGCTAGCGACATTCCTTGGCTGCAGTGGTCACAAACAGCTCTCCTACCCGAGGAACTAGACAAGCTAAGAACGTTTGCACGCGCTGCACTAAATTCCAATAATAGCCTAGAAGGTTGGACCGATCGAAAGTCGCGCATTGCCATATATGTCCTGGCCAATGACTGGCGCGGATTGGCACATATCGCAGAGCACGCGATTAAGAAGAACTATATAGCGCAGTACGAGGTGAAGGCCCTTTTTAGCATTGCGACACCGGATCAGATTTCAGAGTGGCTAACAAAGGTGGCAAGCCGAGATTTGCGATCGCATGTTATTGCGAGAATCCTAGAAGAGATACGAGCGCTAGGGCAACCCCAACCGTTGATCGCAATCGTAGATCTGATTGCGGCAGGACGTTTGCCTAAAGTTGTTGATGACTTTATGGAAAATCATACTTGCTCAAAACCAAGGTGTGTTGTGCTTGCCACGAAACGATTGCTAGGCTGGGCGCGCGGTGAGGCACTTCTACTACCAAAATCGTTAGACGTTCTTCTGAGCCACCTTGATGTTACTGAGTTGCAAACTTCTGACAAAAGACAACTCACGTCTGCGATTCTTAAACACGCCAGTAAGAAGGGCCATCGAACCGTTGCCAAACTAACCGCACTTTCACGCCTTGGGGACAACGAAGGATTGGTATTTCTTGCCCAACTGACTCAGCGCCATGTGGAAGGTCGGATCTCTTTTGGTTATGCGGAACGCGAGGCGCTCATAGATAACCTGCTGCGCAATTCGGCACCTTCTGAAAGATTGACCACCGCACGGGCCATGATCCTTAGAACTGAGCAAGATGCAGAAATCTTTGAAAACTCGCAGGCCTACAAGCATGGCAAAGATTTCGCAGGCGTTGAACGCGCCTATTTGGAAGTGTTGAAGGATACAATATCATTTGCAGCCAGCTCGGATCACGCGTTACTCAAACGAATTAGCGAACGGATGACCTCTGATACTGCCTTGGTGGGCAGGGCTGAGCGCGCGAGAGCTTTTGGCAAAGTTCTTAGCGTTGCTCCCAAAGTTTGGCTTGAGAACATACTGAAATGGCCGCCACCTCCATTAGTCGATGCTCCATGGTCCAACAAGTGGAATGTGCGGAAAATGGTGTTACGTAGCATTTCCGAAGCAGGTAATCCAGCCCGTCCCGGGCTAGCCAGTACGATCTTTCAGCATTTGCCAGTTGACGAGAAGTTGGCTGATCAGCTGACGGATCTGGCGATTGGAATCGACCCCGAAACCTCTGGCCGCATTCTTCGGAAGAAGCTTGAGAATGGCGACTGGGCTGCACTGAAAAAGCTCGGGCAGTTAGGAGATGGCAAGGCCATTCTTGAGCATATCAAGCGACGATCTCGAAAACCGCAAGACTTTTTGAAAGCACGCGACTACGAGCTTGTGCTGGCTGCCGTTGACAACTTGCCTCGAGATGCCGCGCGCTCGGTGGTCGTTGAACTCATTAAACTGATGCCCCAAATCCCAGATGCGTTGCTCAAAACAGTCTTGGAAAAGAACATTGTCTTGCCCGAAATACGCATGTGGGCCGACCGCGTGATCAATCTCACATCCAATAAGTTGCACCAATCTTATGCAATTCGCTATTTATCCAAGGTTGCACCAGAGTCATTACATGTGGTTTTAGAGAATGACAAAACAGTCGAGAATTTATCGATATGGCTTTCGTCGGTAGAAGTTTTTGACTGGGTTGGGTTTTCGCAGGACATTATGGCCGCAGATATACCAAACTTGTCCGATAAGTTTGCAAAACTAGCATCGCGTCGACGTATCGTTTTAACATTGACGACCGGTGCGCACCGCGCGAACAATTTCAAAGCGGGTTGGTTCGCGCTTAGCTCTAACAGGCAAGCGACTAGTCATCTTCTCGCCGTGTTAGCTAAACGCGGACCACCTAGGGTTGCCTTAGATCTGCTAGCGGCAATGATGCAGGAGCAGAGAAACGTCGAAAGTCTAGGCGAAGTGAGAAATCCTCTTGCCAGCTTCCAAGTTGTCGTGACTTGGCTTGCGTCTGGTGTCGCTCGAACGATGGATCTTCGGTGCATCCCAACGGGTCTATTCGGTGTTGAAAGGCTCAACGATAAAAATCATCTCGTTGTTCGCGCGGCAAGCCATCTTGTATTGGCGAACACCAAGGCTGCAGCAAATGGCAATTGCATCGCATCATGACTCTGCTACAAATCGACATTCTTGATTTTGCCGTGGCGAACGTAAACTTGAGAAGCGCAAGATTGCCAAGACTCTAGTGCAACAGAGATAATTGTAGCCGCCGACTAACTCCTCGACCGGACTTGGCCCAGTTCTTGGGCCACTTGTGGCCAGAACTTTGCGCCTATGTTGCTCACGACGGGCTCCTTGCCTATGAGCGTGTGACCAGCGCCGCCGAGGTTTAATAGCCAATAGCACTGCCTACGTTGAGGGGCGAAGCCGTCTCAAATCTTGTGGGTCTAGCGTTTGCAGCCACTTTGAAATTCCAAAGTGGGGGCAAGCAGCGCGGGTTGATCACGAGTTAGTGTCTGCCCAGGCTGGCCGGCTGTTTAAGCAAATGTCCTACTTGAAAGTTATCTTTGTTCGAATTTTAAATGAATACCTTTGCCGTAGCCACCCTCATTTCCCAACCCAATGGACTTCATGGCTACTGGTGGCGGCAGCAGTCTAGCAATCGTCATCAACACGGGAGTCACGCCCGCCAATGCCGGACTTGTCTTTCCGCGCTCTATGCTCTGATTTCTCAGAGACACGAAGGCGAATGTGACGGTCGAGGATCGTCACTGACAGATGCGATCATCTTCGCGCTTACGCATCTATTGTTAGTGAGACAGCTTTTTGGGCGATTGACACAAATCTCGAAACCATGGCAGAACTTCCGTGACGGTAGTTTTGACGCGGCCACTGACGCCATTTCTCGGACGGTTTTTTTGTATATAGATCCGGCTTCTAAAAAGTCTATATAGATTCAGCTTTTAAAGTCTGTCGTAATGTGTGGTATTGCACTGGAGGTTTTGAACCATTTCGTAAGGCAATGTCTTCTTAAGCGATGAAAGAATTCAGATAGCAGTCTGGTGCTGCATCCGAGTCAGGTTTGCGGAAAATTGTACGGACTGATTGCACTGCTCAAGATGTGCAAGGTCTTCAATTCTGTCCTCCAGGCCCGACCGGTATAATAGTTCAAAGTCCTCAATTGGCAACTTCGATACGAAGGCTGAGCAGTCCAGTATTTGACATGATAAACGTATGGAGGAGTAAAGATATTGTCAATTGACGAATCGGCACCCGATAAGATTTCGATTTTTATTAGTCACAAAATGACCGACAGTGACGCGGCGAAAGAAATAAAGCGTGAGTTAGAAAAATTCAGCAAGGAAAGATTAGAAGTATTTACTTCCGAAGAAACACCGCCAGGTGTCCAATGGTTGAGTAGGATTATGGAGTCAATAAGTGATGCACGCATTTTCTTGCTTCTGCTCACTGGACCCAGGCCAACATGGGATTGGAGCTTACTGGAATTAGGGCTGTTCATCGATCCCAGAACTTGGGGGGATGAAGATCATGTTATTTGCATGCATCATGAGCAAACTCCAATACCTGACGCAGTATCTGCGTTCCAGGCGTTGCCAGTATCTTCATCGAACCTCGAGAAACTCGTGGGCTTCTTGAAGAGACTTTATGGCGACCCGCTATATGTGGGAACCGAGCTTGCGATCAATTCAGAATTGGCGCAGGACACTGCAGAGCTGCAGTCCAGAGCAGTTAGAATTGCTCAATACTTTGACGATGCAAGTGCGAAGCCGCACTATCCACACATGCGGCTAGTCCTTGGGTTGGAGGATCAAGACAAACTCAGCAGCCTATCTGAGACGGGTGAGCTCCCAATGGATGCGCGGATCATGCAAGATGATGAGGCGACGCTGCCGGCGCTTTTTAGCTTCAGAAACGACGGAAACTGCACGTGGTCCGAGATTGTTGAGCGATCCGTTGCGCGAGGCACATCGGATTGGTGCACCAAGCTTGGCCAGGCTTGCGCCAAGGGTTTGCGGAACGAAACAAATATATCGATAGGCGCGACGGTTCGTACTATTGATGGAGGCGCAATTTACAAGCCGATCCTTTATCGGATTGACTCATCGCCATCTGGTGGCAAGCGCTTCCATGTACTATTCGAGCCAGAGAAGGCTCCACATAGCTTTGCTGGCGAGGACAATCTGGGCCGCCTTTACAATATGTTGCGCGTTGGGCATCGGTTTCGGATGGAAGTCGTTGCAAGCTATCAGGGTCGAATGGAAGATATTGCCGCTTCAACAAGTGTTGAAAGCTCATGCCAACGTCTTCGGGAAGTGATCGAACTCATCGAGGATGAAGCCAACTCGCAGAACTTGCTCGACGCGAATGAGCTGACAAAGTCGTTGACTGCGCAAAATCACAAGAAGCGGGCGAGAAGCATTCTAGAAAAATGGGTGACCAGCCTTCGAGAATCTTTGTTCGATGCAATCTCTGAGAATGATCTCAGCCGTATCGAGGAGCATCTCGAGGTGCTCAAGAGACAGAATCGAGAATTCCTTGAAATCTGCTCGGCGAGCTATGCCAAGCTAGCCCGCGATATCGCTAAGGAAGATGGCGGTTCTGATAGTACAGGATAGTCTAATCTTGCATTATCTTGTGCGCGATCGGATCGTCCCTCTCAACTCAGCCCCCTGGATTTAAGTTCTGAAATCGCTGCATGTCCTGATGACAGTGCAAGGCTTGCGACGCAGGTGTGGGCACCGATTTGTCATCGGACTTCATAGCTGAGTGACCGCTCCCCAAACTGAGCTAATTTTTAGTGAAGGTACAATAGGGCATGAGCTTGCCCCAGTTCCAGGACCACTTCAGGCCGGAACTTTCCGCCTTTGGTGCTCACGGCGGGCTCGTTGCTGGTGAGCGTTTCGCCAGTGCCGCAGGGGTTTGGTAGCCAATGGCACTGTGTGGGCGCACTTCGTTGTAGTCTCTGCGCCAACGCTCGCATTTTCGTCTGTCATCGGCAAGCCCGAAGAACCAGTGTGCCGAAAGGCATTCGCCATTATGGAGCAAAGGCGCCATGCCGCATAAGGACCGCTACTCCGC
>JBCDBQ010000019.1:0-26686 GCA_039183375.1 Pseudomonadota bacterium | reverse complement strand
TGCAGGCTCAAATACTGAGCGAAATGCGCAGCTGAAAGGGACTTTGCTGTGCCGCCTTTTTGGCTTGCGAACGAAATAACGGGCAGTTCGTCGCCAGGCTTCCGCCACGCAAGGTAATCGTATGGGCGTTTGCCGTTCGCGGCGAGCAGGGCACGCATGTGCATCAACTCGTTGACAGTGAAGACGCGTTCACGGCCGACATATTCCCCCTCTGGGAAATCGTCGCTCTGCTTAGCGAATTTCTGGAGATAGATCACACTGACGTTTAGAAACCGCGCGCACTGGCGCATAGACCATGTCCGTTGGATGCGCGTTCGCAGCGTCATTTCTTTGTTGACGGAGACCATGGTCTTGTCGAGACCACGCGAAAGCTCTGTCAAAAATTGCTCAAGATTGCCGCTCATTACAGCTGCCCGCCATTAACCTGATCGACTGTGCTCGTCGATTCTCGTGTTCACTATAACGGTTTTTAGTCATTTGGGAAGAGAACGCCTTACTATGGAGCCGCAGGCTATTAATCTGGCGCGGAGAGCGCTCTTAACAGTTGCGCGTCGTAGTTCTTGAATGCATTCAAGACCTGCGTGACTTCAGCATCTCACAAGCTGCTCGTCTTGTCATGTTATCGGCGAGCCGAACCCGAAAGCAGTGAATATGGGTTCGCGTGAAATCTTGAATGCATTCAACGCGCCGGGCTTAAGCGGCTGACTGGCGCACTGGCCCGTTATCTGTCGGCGCGACCCTAAATGCACATACGGAATTGAAGCGGTGAGCAGCATACTCTGTAGCAAACAGCTCGACCCCGGACATAGGCGGAAGTTCCGTCAATTCCCGCGGACGGAACTACGGCAGGGCAGGGCCGGGGGCTTTTGGCCGCCCTCAACTCGACCACCATAAAGTGCTTCGAGAGGCGAGAGATGATCGCAACGAAGTCCCGGCATCGCGACTTCGGTTAGACGGTGCTCTCAAAGCTTATCCACTTCGCGCCTCCGTGAATCTGCGAGGTTCCCGAACGGAAGTAACATCGCAACTGTCGATCTGGATCAAAGCTGCAAACGCTTCTGGGAAAACCACAACGAACGAAAAGCAGACTAAGCGGACGGTCGCTGTAGTTTCGCGGATGTCTGTTACGATCACCATCGCATTCGCTGTGGCCGCGAAGAAGCGACTTTGCCCAAGTGCCAGAGGAAGCCAAAGCTGGTCGCGCCTTTCAAAGATCGTAGTCGTTCCTATTAATGACCCCCAACAAGTGTCTTGGGCAGGCGGAGGTCGGGCATGGCCTTGCGCTCGGGTGTGAAAGCCCACCATTTTTTCGGGTGATCGCCTCGGGCTTCCGCCACAGTTGCAAGCATCACATCGTGCTGGCAGGGGTCGATGGACAGGCCCGTGAGTCGCTGAAGACGGATGTAAAGCTCCGACCCGTCGGCGCTTGCCAGATCGCCGAGGCCACTAATGCCAAGAATAGCAAAATCGCCTCGGGTCATCGGCCCCACATTCTTAAGTGCCGCTAGCGCGTCTTTGCGGCGATCTGCATGGCGTTGGACAAAGCCGTCTTTCGACAGGGTAAGGCCGGATGGCACCTCTGATGCAAATGGAGGCTGCAGTCCACGAGGGCCAAGCAACGGGCACCTCCACTCGGTCAAGTCTGCGATGTCACTCTGCGCGGCTGAGGCCAATGACGCCATCTTCAGTCGCCCTCGCCACCATGCCGTTTCAAGAGCGGTGTCGCGATTTCGATCAGATGCCCATCCCGGTCACGCACGTAGGCAGCCACCTGTCCCCATGGTGTGGTGACAGGCGGCATGGTCGCTGTCGCGCCGTGTACGAGCGCCCGCTCATAGGCCTTCTGCACATCGTAGGTCGCGAAAGTCAGGTTCATCGGACCCGTGACATCCTTGGGATCTGCTGGGTGCATCGCGATGTCGTTCATTTCCGCCATCTCATGGGCGGCGAAGGCGAGCACCGTCTCACCGGTCTCCAATTCGCCATAAAGTCGGCTTTCGTGCAGAAAGCGCGTTACGCAACCAAAAGCCGCTTCGTAGTGCGCGAGCGTTTCAGGTACATTAGCGACATAGAGGATGGTGTAGGCAAGCTGCATGGCGATCCCTTTTTGCTAGGCGGCTACCCTCCACCTAGAACACCCTGCCGCTCGTTTCTTGAACGGATCGGACATTTCGGCGAGCATGCCGTATGATCTCCAACCAGACCCTCTCCAAGGGCTATGCCGAACCTGCAGCGCTGACCCCATTGCCCCGGGGGCTCGATCCCGTCGAGACATTATGGACGCTGCGCGCAACCGTGCAGCGCGACTTTCTTGTCCTGCCTGACGGACGTGCGGACCTGATCGTGCGGTTCAAGATCTCCGTCGATGGCGCTTGTTCAGATGTCCTGCCGCTTGCCGTCGGACCATCGAGCTTGCCCCACTATGTTGCTATTGATCCTGGCGATGGATTCATCGGTATTCGCCTGAAACCCGGAAAACTAGGCCTACTAAAGGATGCAGCAGCGCTTGCGGATCGCCGTTTCAGTGGGGAACAAGCGCTAACCCTTGTACACGAACTCTCCAGTCTTCCGGATCGCACTGATACCTTTGAGGCAATGGTAGAAGCCATGCGGGGCTGCTCTCCAGGTTTGCCCAAGCCTACGCCTCATCAAATTGTCGATCAGGCCCTCGACCGTATCCACCTCGCTGGCGGGCGCCTCACGCCAGGACCTCTTGCCGACGCAATTGGGGTCAACGCGCGTCGTCTGCACCGTCTTTTCCGCACTCATGTGGGCCTGCCGCCACAGCTCTATGCCGCCGTGGTCCGTTTCCAGCGCGCGGTACGTCTGCGCCGTCGGGGTCTGTCCGTTTCAGCCACGGCCTACGAGGCTGGCTATAGCGACCAACCCCACATGTCGCGCGCTTTTCTTCGTCACGGGGGGTTTACGCCGGCTAGAATGCCCGACGTGCAGCTCGGCTGGATGCCTTTTTCCTAAACCTTCCGCAGAACCGCCCTTCATGCAGACTGCAGCATTAGTCAAAATGGGTTCAGAGCTGACCTTGAGGCTCCATCTTGTGATTTGTGAATGACAAGTTCGCGGGACAACGTGCCCTTTCGCTTTGGGTTCGCCAATCGCTGCTTTGGCAATTACGTTTTGGCTATTTGCCGGTCTCGCGTCGCGATGGTGATCAGTGCTGCTGATCTAAATTCGCCCGAAACGCAGACCTATCATGGCAGCCGCCTCTTGCAGGGCCTTCTCCGTCTCGGCCTTCGACTTCTCGAGAATTATGCCTTCGGTCAAACTGGCGGAAAAGGAAATCAGTCCGATTTGGCGGAAGATCATCGTCAAATCAGCATCTTCGCGGATCTTGCCATTTGATTGTAGTGTCGACAGACGCTGGCGGAAGTTTTCGTCAGAGGCATAGGTTAGGGATGTCAAAGCCTGTTCGCGGATGCCGCGATCCACGACAATCTTTGATATGACGACCCTTATGAAGGCCTCACTTTCCATGTCAGACCGGTAGCGGTGCCGAAGGTACTCGAAAGCTTCTGCTTCCAGAGTCTCCTGCGGGGCATAATCAAGCTGGCCTTCCTGCTTCTCGACAATCATTTCATTCAAGATTGTCAGAAGTAGCCCTTCTTTCCCGCCAAAGTAGCGACTGACGAGGGAGACGTTTGCTTCGGCTGCCTCGGCGATATCCTTGACAGACGATCCGTCAAATCCGTGACGTGACCAAACTGCAATAGCAGCTTCTTTAAGCCGCTCTTCCGTTGTCGCACGGTCGCGTTCGCTCAGTGCAACCATGTCGCACCCATTCGTGTAAATGAGTATTTACATCCATTTGATTTCTGCATATCCATATAAATGATCGTTTACATGGAGGCCGCAATGGTCAACCCCCAAAGGCGCACCTCGCGACGCAACCTCCTAATTTCCGGAGGCGCATTCATAGGGTCGACTGGTCTCGCTCTTGGTGCCGGAGCCTACCGGTTTCAGATTGGCCATGACATTGTTGCGGGTCCAACGCACGTTGCCGGGTTGCGCGGACATCTTGCCGATCTTGATGGCAACTGCTCAGATTCTGCTCGGACCCCGTGGGTCAGTGAGGGACCCTTTTATGCGCCGTCTACACCCCTTCAGTCCGATCTACGCCCGACAAATCATGGAGTTGAAGAACTCCGGCTCGCTGGTCGGGTCGTTGATGCCAATTGTCAGCCAATTGCGGGTGCAGTTCTCGATTTCTGGCAAACTGATCCCGACGGCCTTTACGACCACTTCGGATACCAGTTTCGGGGACACCAATTCACCGATGAACAGGGCCGCTATGAACTGCTGACGCTCTTGCCAGCCAGCTATCGCATTATGGGCATTGCGCGGCGTCGTCACATCCACATGAAAGTCGCGGCCCCTGGCTATCCGCTGCTCACAACACAATTGTTCTTTCCGTTCGGCCCAGATCGAGAGGTGGAAGACATAAGTTTCGACCGCGCACTGGTCACCAACATCGTCGAGCGAGACACGTCCTTCATCGAAGCGCGATACGATTTCGTACTGGGGATCTCGTGATGGCCCACCCACCTCGCTGGACTACGGCTCTTGTGGCCGTCTGGTCACTTCTGCTGATCGGACTTGGGTTCATTTGCGTTTTGGCGCCCCAACTCATTCTGGCTGAAGAAGGCCACCGAACTATGATGCGTGGAGTGGCAAGTATGTTCGGGATGCTTGTGATTGCGCTTGGCGTCCAGGCTATCTTTGCCGCTCGATCAGCGCGCATCGGACAACTCCAAACTGTTTTGGGCGTTGTCTGTTTGTGGGCTCTGCTGCTGCCAACAACTATGATGACCAACTGGGGCGCGTTTGAACCTTTTCGCATGAGGACTGGGCTCAACGTCTTTCTGTTGGCGGGCTTGGCACAGTTTGCGCTCGGCATTCCGGCTCTTGTCGGCTTTCTCGTACTACGCAGAATTTCGAGAGAGGCGACACGATGAGCCATGCCCCCCAGTCTTCGTCGTGGTTCGATGAGCTCGGCCGACTACGTCTTGCCGGGTACTTGGAAGGGACAACGCTCATCTTGCTGTTGTTGGTGGCCGTGCCCCTCAAACACCTCGCGGGGATTGACGGCTTTGTCCCTTTGATGGGGCCGGTCCACGGCGGAAGCTTCGTCCTTTACTTTGTCTGCGCTGTGAATGCGGTAGCAGCGCAAAGCTTCAAGCCGGTGGAAACAGCCAGGATCGTGATCGCGGCGCTCTTGCCGTTTGGCACCTTCATAAACGACCGCTTCCTGGCCAGAAAACATCGCGAGGTGACGTCATGACCTTCGATCTCATCAAGGTCGCGCATTTGGCGTCCATGGTTCTTTGGATAGGATCGGCCTTTACAGTTCCGATGGTTGTCCTTGGCCTCGTGCACACAAAGAACCTGCAGCAGCCGAGCGCGCTAGCCGCGCTGCGCCAAGCTTATGTCTGGATCGGCGGCGTCGGGATAGTTGGGACTTGGATCTTTGGGCTGACTTTGCTCAGTCTCGGTCAGTGGTTCAATGCCCCATGGATGTGGGCCAAACTCGCTGTCGTGATCGTCCTTTCTGGGCTCCATGGAGCCATCTCGGGCCGACTTAAGCGGCTCGCGGAGACACCTGCAGTCATTCAGAAAAGCTTCTTCAAAGTACTCATCGCGCTGCACGCGGTTGGGCTGCTTACCGCTTTGTTCCTCGTCATCCTCAAGGCCTTCTAGAAAGCCACCATGTCACAGACCGAACTTCTCATCTTGGGTGCAACCGGCGCGACCGGACGGCATGTTCTGCAACAGGCGCAAGACGCCGGGTTCAAGATCCACGTTCTGGCACGCGATCCATCCAAACTTGTAGGGGCGGCACCTGACTTACAGATAATCCAAGGCGACGCACGCGATCCGGAACACCTTTCGCAAGCGATGCCATCAGGTGGCCTTGTTGTTTCATGCCTGGGAATAGGTCCACGCGGTCCGAAGAGCTTTTATAGCCAGACGGCCGGTGCGATCGTGGAAGCAGCGAAGGACCGATCTCCGCGCCAGATCGTCGTCCTTTCGACCTTGGGCACCGGGTCCACCGCGTACCGGCGAACACCGTTGCTTTCCGGGATGTTCCGTCTGACTGGCGCAAACTGGATCCTAGAGGATCGAGGGCAAGAGGAGGAAATCTACAGAAGCAGCAACCAACCGGTGACGGTTCTCCAAAGCTGTTTACTCTCCAATGGGAAGCCGCGTGGGCGAACGATGCTCCTTGAGCCGACCGAATTGCCTCGTCTGGGGTTCATGGGACGCATGATTGCGCGCCAAGATGTTGCGAATAACCTGCTGCAAATCGCGCAAAGCCCTTCAGAGGTACCCGAGACAAAGTGCTTGCTTCCAAAGCCGTAGAAGCGCCTCAATACTTCCACGTCACTCCACCACGGTACCTGTGTCAGCGAACTCGCGCGACAATCGAAACCGCAAAAGCGACAAACGCGATGGCTGCTCCGACAAAACCGAGAGCCGCGAAGCCAATAGAACCGACGACAAGACCACCAATCCCGGCTCCAATGCCTTGGCCAAGATAGATTACAGAGGTGTTCAGCGCGAGCGTCAGCGCGCTTTGCTCGGGATCAGCCTGAACCAGTGCCTTTTCAATCGCCGGTGACGGCGCAATCAGAGTCGCTGAGGTTAGAAAGATCACTACTGCAACAAGCGCGATGTTGAACCACGTGCCAGGCGCTCCGCTCAGGAACACGAAGCTCCAGGTTCCGAGGACCAGCGCAAAGAGAAGATACATCACCCTCATGTTCGGCAGGAACGCACGTCGATCCGCCAGGATGCTGCCGACAATGAGACCGCCGATGGACCCAAACCCTATGGCTGATTGCATTGCGCCGATGCCAGCGCCTTCAAGACCGGTCGATGCCGTGATGATAGGACCAAGATAAGCGATGATTGGATAGGCCGCGATAAAGGACGTGCCGATGAGGAACAGTCCCAGCAGCACGATTGGCTTCTTCAAGACCGACCAATCTGACTTTGGTGGTGTATCATCTGCGGCGCTGGCGGGCACAAGGAAGGCAATCGCAGGGATCACAGCCAATGCGACGATGGCCGCGAACACGAAGGTTGAACGCCAACCGAATGCGCTCCCAACAACCGTGCCGAGTGGTACGCCGACGATGAAGGCGATGGTCAGGCCCGACAGGATGATCCCAAGAGCCTGACCCTGCCGCTCTGCAGGCACAAGGCTTGCGCCAATCGCTCCTGCCATAGGCATCACACCGGCCGACACGACGGCCACAAGAACACGAGCTGCAAGAAAGCCCTCAAATAATGGAAGGAATGCCGTTCCAAGATTGACGAACGCCACACCCGCGAGTGAAGCGATTAACACCCTTTTGCGCTCAAATCTCGACAGCGCGCTGACCACCAAAGGCGACGCGATCGCGCTGGTTATGGCGAACGCGGCAACAAGTTGTCCCGCCGTCGAGACTGACACGCCAAGATCGGATGCCAAGTCTGCGAGCAGGCCTGAGAACACGTAACTTTGAGTACCGACAACGAATGCGGCAAGCGCAAGGATATAGATCGCAATGGGCATTTCGACGATCCTATGCAGGTACGGTTTCGGCAATCAGAAGTGTCAGACCATCTCGGAGCTTTTCGACCAACTCGGGGTCAGACAGGCTTTCCGTCGTCTCGTTGAATTTCTCCTGCCATGGGCCGACTGCAAAATGCGCCCGCACATCTCCGCCAAGATATGGTGCAGCTTCGACGGCTGTTGCCAGGACCGTGGCACCGCCCCATTCACCGCCGGACGCCGACATGAAGAGGGCAGGCTTGTTCTGCCAGACATTCACGTCGATCCGAGATACCCAATCGAGGGTGTTCTTGAACGCTGCGGTGTAACTGCCGTTGTGCTCCGCGAATGAAACGATCAGAGCGTCCGCCGTTTCGATCGCAATTCGAAACGCATGAGCTGCATCCGGTATCCCATGCGCGTCTTCGCGCTCTGGTGAGTAGATCGGCATCTCAAATGCATTGAGGTCGAGAACATGAACCTCCGCACCTTTCGCAATCTCGGTGGCCATCACTTGTGAGGCGTGGCGTGCAAGACGGGCATTGATCGAAGTGGTGCTGTTGCTCGCACCGAAAGCAAGAATGTGCATGAATGGCCTCCGCGCTTCTAAATCTCTTGCGGTGTATCTAATGTTGCATCAGAGTTTGATAGGGTGTGAAATGAGCACCAGATGCTCACAGAAGTGACAAGTCGGTTTGGACAATTGGAATGAAATTCGCACGGCGGCACATGTCGCTCGGCTAGGGACGATAAGCGCCGCCTCAGCAGAGCTTGGCGTGCACCGGATCACTGTGACCAGGCATATTGATGCCTTGGAAAGCTTGCTGGGGGCCAAGCTTTTTCAGCGGCACGCGCGTGGCTTTACCCCAACCGAGTTAGGGCTGGAGCTGTTGCGCATTGCTGATGCAACGGATGCTCAGTTTGGCGAACTGCATCGGCTGGCGCGAGGTGCTTCAGACAAGATCGACGGCACAGTCGTCGTCACAGCGCTTGATGTCCTGATCCCCTTCATTCTGCCAATGATTGCCCAGGTCCAAACCGAGCATCCCGGCCTGAACGTGAATCTTGTCAGCAGTGACCGGGTGCTAAAGCTCGAATATGGGGAGGCCGCATTGGCTTTTCGGATTGGAGCCAAGCCAGATCATCCCGACAACGTCGTCATACCAGCGTTCACAATTGACATGGGGCTCTACGCGTCACCGCAATACATCGAAATCCATGGGTGCCCTGAAGCGCAATATGCATTCAAAGCGCATCGTTTCGTCGGCCCGGATGACAGCGCACCACGCCCTCCGTACTTTGACTGGCTCGAAGCTCATGTTCCACGCAACTGCATTCACCTTCGCTGCAACAATGTGGTCAGCACATTCGAAGCGGTCAAAGCTGGCCTTGGGATAGGGTTCCTACCAAAACAGACCGCAGAGGCACTAGGCTGCGTTCAAATCATGGAACCAGAGCCACTTTGGCAGGAAACTGTTTGGGCGGTGACGCATATGGATTTACATCGCAGCTCTAAAGTTCAGGCAGTCCTGAGTGCTGTTCGGTCCTGAAAGCGGTACTTCGGATATAACATGGATGAGCATATAATGCTCATTTGACGATCTACTCATCATTCATTCGACACATCACTTTCAGGGCAACACCAATTGGCTCTGAGAGGATTTGTCCATGTTGTCCCCCAAAATCTATGATCGCCCCATCGTTGTGTCCGGCGCGACCGGCAAGCAAGGCGGCGCAGTCGCCAAGCACTTGTTGGCTAGCGGTCACGCTGTCCGCGCTCTAACGCGGAGCCCAGACAAACCGGCGGCGAGGGCCTTGGCTGAGGCCGGCGCCGAGGTCGTGAAGGCCGATCTTGAAGACCGCGCCTCACTTGATGCGGCACTTAAGGGCGCGGCGGGGCTCTACTCTGTACAAGACTTTCTGGAAGCGGGCGTCGAGGCCGAAGAGCGTCAGGGCAAGACTCTAACGGAAGCAGCCGCAGCCTCAGATATTGAGCACATCGTTTACACCGGCGCATCGACCATGGACAGGAACACCGGCGTCCCGCATCTCGACAGTAAGTGGAACGTTGAGATGGCAATCCGCAACTCGGGCAAGCCCTGGACCGTATTCCGCCCCGCCGCCTTCATGGACAACTGGGAGTGGGAACGAGAAAGCATCGCCGCAAGTGGCGCGATCCATTATCCGATGCGCCCGGATATGCCCTATGCCCAGATCGCCTGTGACGATATCGGCCGCATGGTGACGCTTGCTTTTGAACAGCCGGATATGTGGGTTAACAAAGCCTCTCCGATCACTGGCGATGTTTCGAGCATGAAAGAGGTTGCCGCCACGCTTGGGCGCGTCATGGGACGCAACGTCGCCTACAACCAAATCAGCTACAACGAGGCAGAGAAGGCCATGGGCGAAGAGCTGATGCTGATGTTCAAGTCCTTCGACGACATCGGCATGGACGGCAGCCCCTACAACCTGCGCCAATGGCTTGGCGAGATTACTGATTTTGAGACCCATCTGCGCAATGCGGGATGGGGCCAAGACTGATTCAGTGACATCGGTGCGGCGGCATAAGAGCCGCCCGCCCGTACCAATGAAGGTTTCCAAGATGACCGGCGCTTTTCTAGACGTTCTCGAATTCTGGTTTGCCAAAGACATGGCCCGCAACTGGTTCGGTGGCGGCGATGCTTTTGATGCCACGGTGAAGGAGAAGTTTGGGTCAACGCTACGAGCGGCGGCCGCAGGCCAATTGGACGATTGGAAGGATACGGTGGATGGCCGGTTAGCCCTCGTGATTGTCCTCGACCAATTCAGCCGCAACATCCATCGCGGCGATGCGGTAACCTATGAGAATGATCCCGCTGGTCTTGCCTTGGCGAAACACGCCTTGCGCATGGGTGATGACTTGTGGCTGAAGACCTACCGCCCGGACGACTGGCGGACGTTTCTCTACCTTCCGTTCATGCACAGCGAAGACCTAGAAGATCAGCGCCGCTGCCTGGAGCTTTTCCAGATGCACGGCCCCGAACATGGCGTGGCCCACGCACGTCATCATCTCGACATCGTTGCGCGCTTCGGTCGCTTCCCGCACCGCAATGCGATCCTGGGACGCAACAGCACGCGCGAAGAGTTGAATTTCATGGCCGTGAAGGAGATCGCAGGATGATCCAAAGCTATGAAACTGGCGAGGACGTGACCCGGGCTTTCTTCGACGCGTGGAATGCACAGGACCTCGATTGGCTCGCCGATCTGTTCGTGGAGGACGCGGACTTTGTGAATGTCGTCGGCTTCTGGTGGACGACACGTCGCCAAATCCGCAAGGCGCATGACTACGGGTTCCGCAAGATCTTCAGAGACGCACGCGTCGAAATCGTCGCGCTGAAATCGCGCGCCTTGGGCAAGAATGTGGAAGTCGTTCACACTGTCTCGACCCTCGATGGCCAGAATGACGAACACGGTGTCACCGCAGGTCAGCGGATCGCTGTCATCACCATTGTCGCACACCGGCAGAAAGACGGCGGCTTCCGCATCGTGAGCTGCCAAAACACCGACCGCGTGGACGGCGCGGACACGCATCTGAACACCGATGCAGGCTTCCGCCCCGCATCCTATCAGGCAGACTAAGGAGACACCGATGGGCGTTCTCATCGAAGGCAGATGGCACCGGGACGGTGACGAGGAAGTCATCAACGGTGCATTCCAGATGACCACATCGAAGTTCCGTAACTGGATCACCGAAGACGGCTCGCCAGGTCCGACAAGAGAAGGCGGCTTTAAAGCTGAGAGCGGCCGATACCACCTATATGTATCGTATGCTTGTCCTTGGGCGCACCGGACGCTGATCTTTCGTGTGCTGAAGGGCTTGGAAAAGCACATCGACGTTTCCGTCGTTTCTCCATTCCTCGGGGATGAGAGCTGGACCTTTGAACGAGATGCTGAGGATACGACCGGCGACAAGCTCATGGGGCACAAATACTTGCGCGACATCTATATTGCATCTGAGCCGAAAGCGTCCGGTCGTGTGACCGTGCCGGTTCTGTGGGACAAACAAACCGGCAAGATCGTATCGAACGAGAGCGCAGAAATCATCCGCATGTTCAACGACACCTTTAACAGGATCACCGGCAACACTACTGACTACTGCCCAGACGAGTTGCGCGACCAGATCGACATGATGAACGATAGGGTGTTCAAAGCGATCAATAGCGGAGTCTACGCAGCCGGGTTCGCAACCGCCCAGTCCGCTTATGACGAGGCGGTCGTGCGACTGTTCGATATGCTAGATGAGCTTGAGGATCTGCTGAGGCAGCAACGTTACTTGCTTGGCGATACGCTCACAGAGGCTGATTGGCGACTTTTCACATCGCTTGTGCGCTTCGATCACGTCTACCACGGCCACTTCAAATGTAACCGACGCAGATTGATCGACTATCCCAACCTGACGGGATGGTTGCGTGAGCTCTATCAAATGCCGGGGATCGCAAAGACGGTTCGCCTCGATCACATCATCCCGCACTACTATGCCAGCCACGATTGGATCAATCCTAGCCGCGTGGTTGCCATCGGGCCGGACGCAAACTTTGAACTACCGCCCAACCGAGACCATCTGAGTATCAACCAGGCATCGAAAGAGCGGACATTCGCTGCATTGCGCTAAGCGTGTAGGTATGGGCTCATTCGCGACCTTCGCCGCGCTTCGCACAAACGACCGCACCGGTGGGGCAGGAGGCCACTAGTAAGGATTAGTCACTCAGTGAACCGATACCCGGCTCCCGTTTTCCGACCCTCAGCAAGCGCTGCGTCGGGCGCACTGGCAACAGACACAATAGAATTGCCAACTGGTCCAAGCTCGAAACCCAATCGCCGGTGCGCCGGAGTAGGGCAGGGGGGCAATAGTCAGTAGTTCACTTGCTCGAAACCGTAGTTCCCTTCGTAGTCCCGCCAATCGACGAACACTGATCTATGCCAGATGCTGGGGCAGTGCTCGCCCCATCTTTCGAGGCCCACGTGCGCAGAGGGCAGGGCACCTGGCGAGGACCGCCGCCATGAGAACTCGCCCTGAGTCCCATAAGTGCCGAGAGAAACCACTGCCATCCGATTACAGTCGCCGTCGCGCCCGGACTCGTGCTGCCGAGCGTAGCGCACATCGAAAACGCGGATCGAGCGGACAAAGTTGAAGTCGGAGCCGCTAATGTCGATGTCGGCGCGATCCTGAACTAAGTGCAGGCCAAGCCCTTGGGAGAGTTCGAGCGATGCCGGTGTATTGGGGCGAATTATGGCCGGGTTCGCGACGAAGGAAACTGCGTTGGAAGAGATTGGGAAAGAGTAGGGCAGGGGGATGTCCGACCGTCGGGCATAGATTTGGTAGAACCGGGCTGAAGGGGATTGATCAGACCCTGGTTTGTATGATGCGCCCATAGGGCAGCGCCAGATTTGAAGTGGGGGCTCGACAGGCCAAGGTGTGATCCTCCGAATGAACTCCGCACGCGCTCGTGCGCATGGTTCAGACGTGGGCCAGCCACCCGCGAGGCATAGAAGGATCGCGCAATCAATCTGATAGGTTTGTGCATGCGCCCGGTCAGATGGGCCGAAAGCAAATGCAGTTGAGGCCGCTACGACCAAAAGGACAAGTCTTCGTACCCCACTTAACATCCATGACCTCCTCGACAGGCTATGGATCAACCATCCATCATTAATATATTTTTGTCACGCATAATATACCATCTTCGTGACGGTCAATAGCAGTAGGTGATCGACTTGCCCCTATGATTCCGTCACAGGCAAAGCTTCAAGATGTTCGACAAGCTCAGCGCTACCGACAAGCCTTGCGCGGGCGAGGGTGTCGGCTTCCAGCACGCGGTCAATGAACGAAATCACACGATCGCCATCTGTCCACAGAATGCCAAGGTCATCGGATTCCCACAAATAGAGGTATCCCACGACTCTAGTTCCATTGTCGTCAAGCAACCTCGCGATTGCCACGCCATTTCCAAAGTCAGCAGTCACTGGCTACAAATAACCCAACGTCAGATGAACTCGTTGTGGCAAACATCTCGTGTGGCGGCCGACCGAAAAACTGGGTTGCCCAACTCATCGTTGGCGCGTCACTTTTCACAAGGATTGAAGCCAATTGCCAAGGAGTTCCTTTTTTTGTGGACCGGGAAAGCAAGAGGGAGGTATATGCCCCCCCGATCCACGTCAGACAGCGCTTGCTGCCGTTCTTTTGGATTTGGCGATGGCTCGCGAGTTCGAATTGCCACTATCTTGAGTTCGTGGCCTCAAAGTAGAAGGCGTGGAAGCCGTGCAGCTAATGCGGAAAGGTCAATTTCAGCCTCTTGAGTATGGTAGGGTCCGAGGTTCCCGCAATCGGAGTAGCTCCGGGTCATTTGCTCGCTTTTCAACGTATCGTTTCTGTTTGAACTCTTAGGAAGCATCGAGCACTTCCAAATTTCCACTCGCCATGAGAGTCCATAGTTGGTCCGCCGACATTTCTTTCACAGGTCCGTCGTACGCGACGCGTCCCAAGCGTAGGACCACAATCCGATCCGCAACTTCTCGCACCGTAGAAAGATCATGCGTGACGAGAACAACGCCTTGTCCTCGGGCAGCCACAGAGCGGATGAGCTTGATCACCTGAGCTGTTTGTTTGACGCCCAATGCAGCGGTAGGTTCGTCTAGGCAAACCAGCTTGACGTGGTCGCCAATCGAACGGGCGATCGCAATTGACTGCCGTTGTCCTCCTGAAAGCTCGCTCACCAAGACACTGTCATCCCTGAGATTAACGCCCAGTTCAGCCAGTCGGCGTCGGCATTCTGTCGCCGCCTTTTTGTCGTCGCGGATCGGGATAAAACCGAGCCACTTCCGTCGAGGCTCACGTCCGAGCATCATGTTGTGTGTGATGCTTAGATTAGGGCAGAGCGCGAGATCTTGATATACAGTCTCAAGTCCTGCATCCCGCGCATCTTGGGGAGAGCCAAAGCGTACCTGTTCCCCATCGAGCGTCATCTCGCCCGCGTCGCTCTGAATGGCGCCGGAGATCACCTTTACCAACGTGCTCTTACCGGCGCCGTTGTCGCCAAGGAGACAGACAATTTCCCCCTGCTTAACCGCAAAGGAAGCTTCTTCGAGCGCCCGCAACGCCCCATAGCTCTTTTGTGCGCCCTCGATAGTGAACACAGTTTCGGCATCGACCTTGCTTGTTTGTGCTCTCTCATCACCGGTGTTTGAAACAAGGCCGGCCAAATCGGACGCGGCTTCCAAAGCTTTAGCCCCAGTGTGGCCACCACGTCGAGACCTCCAGTCACGAACGGACAGACCAAACTGATCAGCCGCCAAAGCGAGAAGAAGGAGAGCCCCGATTGCCACTTGCTGCCACCACGATTGGAGCCCCACAAAGATTAGGCCGGCGTTCAGAATACCGATGGTGGCAACCCCAATCGCTATGCCAAGTGGGCGGCCAGCGCCGCCAGTGAATGCGACCCCGCCCAGAATGGCCGCAGTGAGGACGTTGAATTCAAACCGCGCGCCAAGCGTTGGCGTGATGCTTCCAAGCCGTCCGGCAATCAACACCGCTACCAGGCCGATAAGCAGGCCATTGAAGGCATAGAGCCCAATGATCATTCGTCCGACGGGCACTCCGCACAGTTCCGCTGCACGGGCATCACCGCCGATCGCGTAGATGCGTAAACCCGTGACCGTGCAGGTGAGCACGAACGCGCCCACAATAAAGACCGAAACCGCGATGATTACGGTGTATTGAAGTCCGAAGAGCTTGCCGCGGCCCAGTTCGAGCAGCGCTGGCGCAAACCCGTATACCGATACGTTGCTGATGACAAAGGCGAGCCCTGCATAAAGGGACAACATGGCCAGCGTGACAATCAACGGTGAGATTGAGAGTTTACGGACCAGATACCCATTGAGAGTGCCTAAGGCTAATCCCATAAAGAGGCCAACTGCGACCGCGAGCACGGTGTCTTGTGTTGCAACGGCGACCTTTGCGACAACGATGCCGACAAGTGCTAGCATCCCACCAATGGACAGATCCACGTAGCCGGCGATCAGCAACGCCGATGCCCCCAGAACCGCGATCAGTATTGAGGTCGAATTGACTCCGATAACGATAAAATTGTCGCTCGTGAAGAATGCACTGTTCAGAAGCGAAAATAGCAAAACGAGGCCAGCTGCTACGACCGCAAGCCCGACGCGGCTAGTGGATCCTCCTGGGGCGACGGTGCCTGGCAAGAGCTTGTCCCGCCATGTACCGGGATACGTTGTATTTTCTCTGGTTTTTAGTTCAAGCTCGCCGACGCTCATGTGTTTTCTACCTCCCATCGCGTTACTAACGGACCGCCCGTTCACACGGGCGGCCCGGACTGGACTTTCAGATCTTTAGTTTTCGGATTCTGACGACCACGGAAAGTTCACGTACTGGTCGCGTGTGTCATAACAGATATTGCCGTACATGCTCAGATAGACGTCTCGCCGCGCCGGATCCGCCCAAACCGAGGCCGGATTTTCTTGATCAGCCTGATACTGAGGGATGTTTTCTGCAGTTAGGGCGAAGGGCAGCACGTCCATTGCCTGAGGAACACTCTTGCCCTCTAGCCAATCGGCAGCATACTGGCCCATCGCATAACCGAAAACTGAGAATGAAAGCGCTACGCTCGCCTTGTATGGACTCCCTTCAGTCTGGATCGCAGCGACAGCCTCAGGATCACCATCAACACCTCCGAGAAACTGATCTGGTCGCGCATTGCCCGCAGCTTCCAGCGCAGCCAACGCTCCCAAGACAACGGTGTCCGCACCAAGGACCACATCAACTTCCGGATTCGCTTGAAGGATGGTGTTCATCGCCTGAAATCCACCGTCTTTGCTCGGCGGACGAGGCTCGAAGTCAGCGACAATAGTGACACCCGGCAGATCGGCCAAAGCATCCCTCATCGCAGTGAATCGAGGCCTTACGAACTCAACGGAGTCTTGTGTGAAAATTACGACATTCGCTTCGCCGCCCAGAACAGTCTCGATGTGCTCCGCCGCAGCCTCGCCAACGAGCTGACCAGTTTGATACTGTGGTGCATTTAGAAATAGTGTAGCGGGCGGCACAACGATATTGCCCACGTAGGCACCAGATTTAATCAACTCTTGAAGCGCGAATGCCTGCCCTGCAGGATCAACCGGCGTCGAAACAAGCGCACCAACTTTCTGCGCAAGGAATTGACTGGTCTGCTCGACTATCTTGGCTGCATCTGAATTGGCGACGGCCACTCGGTATTCGAGACCACGATCTTCGGCAGCCAGTCGAAGACCATGATCAAGGTCTAGCATCGCAGTGCGGTCATTGTCCTGCGCAAGGGCGAGCACGTTTGTCAAACCCTCCGGAGCAGAACACAAAGGTGCGTTCGGATTGAAAGCGGGCAAAACGACCGGATCGGTAATTCCGTCGCCCACTACGAGGTCATCGGCTAAGGCGCCGCCCGCAGAAAGCAAAATCGTACTCAGCGCGAGATAGGCTGTGGATCTGCTATACCGCCCGAGTTTTGAAACCCTTGGCTTTGTGTTGTCAGTTGTCATCATGTTTTTCTCCTCCATTGGATTACCAAGCGTTGTTTCGCTTTGCTTCTTTTCTGTGAGTGGTGTCATTTTGATCTCCTCCTTGTTAATTCGATAACCGCGCACAATTTTCTTGTTGTTCTGCACGTGCGCGGCCAGTTCTCCCCTTAACGCAGACAGTTCGCCTCTACCGGGTCGCCTTTATTGTCGCGTCCTAAGACGTTCAGGCGCTTTAGTTCTCAAGCTGCATGCGCGCACTCTTGGGCTTAAGCCACTTGTTTTGCTGAGACTTCTCATTGGGTTTGCCCTCCCTCTTTTTGTCGATTGATTGAGGTTCAAGGGTTCGTTCACCGAGTGTTTCGGAAAGACCGCGGTACAAAGCATCGCGGATATTCAGGGCCGCTGGCCCGTCGCAACCTTCGAATGCGGTGTTCGTGAAGCACACGAAACTCAACTGGCTCTTGGGATCGACGAACCAGTGGTGGCCATAGGCACCTCCACCTCGCCACGTACCGTTTCCATGAAAACCACGCGCTCGAGAATTGTCCTTTAGGACAAGTCCGGCCATGCCGTGATCCCATCCTGCTTCTCCGACGCTAACGCCCGAGGGCAACGCCGGCTTCATGATCAAACGATGCCCTTCATCACCAAGGATTGGGTGTCCTCCAGTGCGAATTGCTTCAAGAAAGCGTAGGAAATCCGCCACGGTACCGACCATTCCCGCACCGCCAGACTGATAAGAACTCGCATCGAATACACGCGAGGGAGAGAAGGTGATTGGACCCAGCCAATTATTGACGACGTCGCCATCGGAGATCAGTTTGGGGTGGGGTAAAGCATCTCGGTATGCCGTCACTAGGCGCGCTGCATCCGTGACGGAGAAGCCGGTGTCCTTCATGTCGAGGGGCGCGGTAATCTTCTGTTTCACGACTTCAGCGAGTGAAGCACCGGAAGCCCGCTCGATTATGGCTCCCACTACATCAATCGCGAGCGAGTAAAGCCAGTTTGTACCGGGTTTGAAGACGAGCGGCATAGCGGATAACCGAGCGATGGCTTCGCTTGAGGCCAGCCCAGGCTGTTCTAAACCGGTGCTGACACTTGCAGTGCGGTAGGCTGGTCTTTGATCGTCAAACCCATAATCCAGACCAGCCGTGTGAGTGAGCAGATGTCGAAGAGTGATCTCAGGTGTCTGTCCATCGATTGTCTTTGGCTTGAATGTCGGCAGCCACCGGGTAACCGGGCCGGTGAGGGACAGTAGACCTTCTTCGACCAACGAAAGTGCCGTCGCGCTAACCATTGGTTTGGTGACAGAAGCGAGGCGGAATATGGCATTCTCTCGCATAGGAGAGCGGGCTTCGCGGTCGGCCATACCTGCCGCTCGCTGGTACACGATTTCACCGTCTATCGCGACTAAAACGACAGCACCGATAAGGCGATTGTTTTCAATCGCGTAGTCGATTGCAGCATCGACATAACGTGCGACGTCTGGACCCAACATTTCTGAGTCATCCTCCCAAGTTCGAGGCTGCCTGCGTTGCAGCGACCGCCTTCATCTCCTCCGCCCATCTTTGCGTGGGACGCCTCCAACTACGCGTTCGTTAAAGTGACTGTCAATACTTATTTCCACTGGATGTACTTAATACCTTCTTCAGGCAGGAACTGCGACGTGATGCCAAGCCCTCTATCGAAAATGTTCTGTGATCATCGACGCGATTTCTTGTCCGAGCTGCCTATGGGCACCGCTATCAAGATGCAGACCGTCCACGGCGCTTGTCTCAACGATGTTGCTCGCGTCAAGGAAAAGAACATTCTGCCGCGTGGCCATCTCGGCCATGTGTTTACCCAAGGACCTCGATTTCTCGTCGCCTTCGCGAAACATCTCCGCGTACCAATCTACCAATCGAATTGGGGGAGGGGCTATCACTAGAACTTGGGGAGCTGCGCCACCGGGCCCCCAGGGTGTCCGTGCAATCTCTTGCACAAGAACCTCAATAGAATCAGCTATATCCTGTGCAGTCACCGAAAATCGATACTTGAGGTCGTTTACACCCAAGGCCACAATCACGAGGTCCACTGGCATATGAGTTTCCATGATAATGGGAAGCGCCCTAAGGCCATTCATATGGCGACCCTCAATCGGATCATCATGGACCGTTGTCCGGCCAGGATGCCCTTCCTCGATGACGGTCCAAGTCGCGTTAAGCTTCCGCCTAAGTATGCCTGGCCATCTCCGGTCAGGGCCGAGCCGGTGCCCCATCCCGCGCGATACCGTTGGGATGGATCCAAATGTATTGGAATCCCCAAAGCACACGATGGTACGTAACTGGTTGGACATTGGGGAACCTCTTTCTGGACTTGGCGGGCGCTTTCGTTTTAATACACCGAGTAGAATTAATCTTGAAGTAGCAAAGTCACCTTGCTAACTGCTGAGTAGGCGGGGCAAATCTGGCAGCTGCTACGAAGACACGACGAACGAGGCAGACTTGACCGGTAGCAGCTTCTATAGCGTTGAAAAGATCGAAGGTGGACGCAGTGGCGGCGCAACCCAAGCCGAAACTCGCATTTACAACGAACGTCTAGTCCTCTCTTTGATCCGGCGTCATGGTGCGCTGTCAAAGGTTGAACTGACAAAGCTGACGGGTCTTTCAGCTCAGGCAACGACAACAATTGTTAACCGGCTGGCTAAAGCTCAGCTCTTGCTGCGCGGTGAGCCTATACGGGGTAGGTTGGGTCAGCCTGCCGTTCCCTATTCCCTAAATCCTGATGGTGCGTTTGGTTTCGGTCTGAAAATAGATCGTCGCAGCGCTGACGTTGCCCTTGTTAACTTATCTGGGCAACATGTCGCCTTTGAACGTACCACATATGACTATCCAACCCCTGATGGCGTTCTTCATTTTGCACGCGAGGCAATCACACAAATGCGGCACATGAAAAGTGCACCGCCAGCAGAGAAGATTGCAGGGATCGGCATTGCGTCTCCGTACCAATTGTGGGGTTGGGCCGACAAACTCGGCGTGCGGCCTGAAGAGCTTGCCGGTTGGAAGCGAGTTGATGTTAGGCGCGAGTTAGAGGCCGAGTTCGATTGGCCAGCCTACCTGTTCAACGACGGAATGGTGTCGGCCGCAGCTGAGCTCATGTTTGGAATGGAGTCTGGACGATCCGACTTCCTTTACGCCTATATTGGTTTCTTTATCGGTGGGGGCTTGGTTCTTGACCACCATCTGTTTCCCGGCCGAAACAGAGAAGCAGGAGCACTTGGCTTTTTTCAGGTTCCGGCAACCGACAGTGTTCATTCCTCAAGCGTCCCCCTGATGGACGTCGCATCCCTTATTTCTCTGGTCGAAAAGGTGGGTCGTGATAGTCAAACTCAGATTTGGACTTCACCCGAACACTGGGACGATCTCGGTCCCTCATTAGAAGACTGGATTGTCCAGTCTTCCAATGCCCTAACCGAGGCAGTTCTCGGGGCAGTCCCGTTGCTAGACGTCGATAGCATTATTATCGATGGCGCCATGCCGGAAAGCGTGAGGAAAGAAGTTGCCAAGAGGGTCAGAAAGAAACTTGTAGGCAAACTTGACTACAGAAAAGAGCCGTTCTCAGTTCTGGAGGGCACCTTTGGTCATTTGGCTCCCGCCGTAGGTGCCGCTAGCATTCCTCTGATGGTCAGGTATTCCACAGATAAGGATATTCTCTTCAAGGAATGACCAGCGCAAATACCACTGAGTTTGTTTTGCTTGGAGCCGATCCAAGTACCACGCAGCCTTCAGCGTATATAAGCTATCTATCTCTTGGAATGAAGGCCGGGACGAAGAGACAAATAACCCTTCACCAGCTGATCAGCGAGCTTCAATACAGGTAACTGACGGAATGTGTGAACTGCATCCTCGTCTGTGAAACCAGCAGATAGGGATTTAGGGATGGACTCAAATCGAGGCCTAAATTCTTATCCAAGGGCTTTGGCTGAATCTGTCTTCCCAGTTGACGCCATCGCGCTCTGCATCTTGGATTTCGCCGGCGCACCTTTGCCTTCTGCCACCGCTTGAGAAAGTTCCGGGTAGATACCGCGATCCATTGAACGGATGCGCACTGCAAACTCAGCGCTGGCAAAACGTGACATACCCTCAAGGCATCGATGCGTAAGTGAAGACAGAAATCTGTTCCCTGTCGCTTGAGTCAACCTTTGGTGGAAATGGCAAAAGCGTTCAATCAGTTCCTTGTCATCCATGGCATCTGACGACAACGACGTAGCTTCCGTGCTTAACGTTGCGCGTCTTTGTGCTGCTAACGCGGCGATCTCAGGTTGAGCAGCTGCAAAGGCATCCCACAACTCCTGATTAACCTGATCGGCAGGACCGAGATCAAACATCCATTCGATCAAGTCGGCATCAATGAGGTTCCATCTATCCCTTGGCAGCACTTGCGTTCCAAGGCGGCGACGCGTTTCCAGTATCCCCTTTGAAGCAAGGTACTTAGTCGCCTCGCGAACAACCGTGCGACTAACTCCCAACTCGCTCACAAGCTCATTTTCTCCAGGCAGAAGACCAACGTCATCAAGTTGCCCACTCCAGATCGTTTGAAAGATACTGAACGCAGCTTCCTCATAGAGATCGCGCCTTCCTCGGATGGGTGCGACCCCAAGCGAAGCCTTGCCCTTGTCCTTCTTGATCGGTATCGGATCTGGTCGCCTGTAGATCGTCACGACGGCTCCTAAGCTTTGCTTCTGATACGCAAATTAAGATAATACATATGTGTTATTACTTGATAGCTGGCGCAAGATCAATCTCACATGCCTTAGCGCTGGAAGGAGGACTCAGATGGCAACGATTTTATGCATCGGCGATTCTAATACCTGGGGTTGCCCGCCCTTCACAGATACCACAACCATACCCGACCGCCTTCCAAAGGAACAGAGGTGGACCGGTGTCCTGCAATCTCTTGTTGGACCCGAAAATGAGGTTATCGCTGAAGGGCTCAGCGGCAGAACTTCGGTCTTCGACGACCCGATAGAGGGTACCTACAAGAACGCATCTAGGACTATTCTAGCCTCGTTGGACTGCCAATCCCCAGTTGGTCTTGTCATTCTCATGCTGGGGTCAAATGACTTTAAAGTGTATTTCAATTCAACATCTTATACATCCGCACGGGGCATTCTTACTTTGGTTGAGATGATCAAGGGTCACTATGTCTTGCAAAGCGAGTGCCCTGAAATCTTGATCGTCACTCCGGCGTCGATTTTGCCACAGGCGGAGAAGGAGTTTTGGGGGGATGCCCACCTTCGTTGCTCTGACCACGGCGAGTACCTGCAACAAATTGCCGACCGCACTGGATGCTTTCACTTTGATGCGAATTCGGTGGTCAGCAACGGTGAAGATGGTGTGCACCTTGATGCCGGAGCACACGCTAATTTGGGAAGCTCTCTGGCCCCACTTGTCGCGAAGATTCTCAACCTGCCCGAATATTAACCGCTTGTGTGATTCCAGATTACATCATATGTATGATGATTGTGTGCACTAACGTACACTTTGGGAGGGAACATGAGAAGAATACGAAAAGACCAAGGTCTCGCCATTACGCGTGCCAACGTAAAATCTTTGCTCAGCGCAGCTGCGTTGAGCGTCGCGACCATGCTGGGCATGTCCACACCGAGCTTTGCGGAGGATGATCTCAGGATCATTTACGTAACACCACTTTCGCCCGGAAACGCATTTGCAGTCCCGTTGGTGAACGGTTTTGAAACGGCCGGCGCTCAGTTGGATGTCGACGTGACCTTCCGGGGAAACCAAGATCCCAATCTGTGGGCGGCGGCGGACGCTGTAAAGCGTATGATTGAAAACGCCGTGGCGACCGAACCCGACGGTCTGGTCATTAGCAATAACTACCCTGAAGCGCTGAATGAGTCGATTCAGGCCGCTGTAGACGCGGGAATTCCTGTTGTTCTGAGCAATGCGGGACTTGGAGAAGCAGAGAATGTAGGCGCGATGGCCTATGTTGGAGTTGAAGAGTACCAGCTTGGCGAGATCGGTGGACAACGTCTTCGGGAGCTAGGGGCGAAGAATACTCTTGTCGTAACTGTCCCGCCCGGCATTCCACTCGTGGATCAGCGTATCGACGGCTTCAAGGCTGGGATGGCTCCTGAAACAGCGACCTATGTCGAGGTCCCCGTTGAAGCGCTTAGCGACTCTACTCGGCTAGTAAACGTTATGCTCGCCGAAATTGAAAAGGATCTATCGATCGATTCCATTTTCTCGATTGGTTCTTGTTGCGGCCCCGCAATGGTCGCTGCGCGAAACAAGATTGGCGACCGGGCAGACGACATGCACTTTGGCACCATCGACCTTGGCGCCCCTGTCCTTGATGCTCTTGCTGCAGGTGAGATCGATTTTGCGATCGACCAGCAGCAGTTTCTGCAGGGCTACCTGCCGGTTGTCCTCCTTGCGAACTACATCCGCTACGGCATCGAACCGGCGGACGGGATCTATCGTAGCGGGCCAGCACTGGTGACACCTGAGAATGCAGAGCAGGTGCGCCAAGCGACGGAACGGGGCCAACGATGAGCAGCACAGAAACACGAGGCACGAGTCTCGCAACAGGTCGCCGCAATAGCGGCGACCTTGGACAGCTTCTGCTACGTCCTGAGGTCACTGCAATCATCGGCGCTATCACGGTATTTATTTTCTTTGCGATCATTGCCGGCGACCAAGGGTTTCTGACGTTTAGCGGCACAAAGAATTATCTTCAGGTGGCTTCAATGATCGGCATTATTGCCGTTCCAGTTACCTTGTTGATGATCGCAGGGGAGTTTGACTTGTCTGTAGGGGTCGCAATCGGTTGCACCGCAATGATCACGGCATACACGATCACTGAACTTGAGATGCCGCTCCTTGTTGCACTCGCATTCGGTCTTTTTGTTGGTGCTTTGATCGGCTTCGCGAACGGTATCTTGGTCGTCTGGTTAGGCATCCCATCCTTCCTTGTGACGCTTGGCATGATGTTTGTTCTTCGGGGACTCACGCTTGCAGGCGCGCTTTCCATCATTGGAACAACGCAGATCTTCGGCATGAACCGCGCTCTGAGTGGAGATTGGTTTGCTCCTCTATTCTCTGGCTCGTTGTTTGGCTTTCCGGCGTCAATATTCTGGTGGCTAGGTCTCTCGCTGCTTGGCGCATACGTCCTCACGCGCACAAAGTATGGTAACTGGATCTACGCGACAGGTGGCGATCGCGAAGCCGCGGTAAAAATGGGAATTCCCGTTCGTCGCCTTAAGATTGTGCTCTTCATGCTCTGCGGAATGTCCGCTGCTATCGTCGGCACCCTGAACATGCTTTACGTGGACTTGACTGAAGCGACCCAGGGTCTTGGCCGGGAATTTGAGGCAATTACTGCTGTCGTCGTGGGCGGAACCGCCATCATGGGTGGAATGGGTTCTCCGATCGGGACAATTTTCGGGGCCCTAATATTTGGCATGATCAGCCAAGGCTTCTTTTACACGAACATTTCGGATTCATGGTTCTACTCGGTAGTAGGCACGACTCTTCTGGTGGCGGTCATAATCAATAACTACACACGTCAAGCCGCATTGACTGGAAGGAGGGCAAAATGACACCTTCAAAGCCCCCAGTTCTTGAGGCCAAAGGAATAGTCAAATCCTTTGGGTCAATTCACGCCCTCTCGGGAGTTTCGATCTCTGTAAAGGCCGGAGAGGTGACATGCCTACTTGGAGACAACGGCGCAGGCAAGTCTACACTGATCAAGATCCTTTCAGGCGTATTGCAACCGGATGATGGAGAAATGCGCCTAAACGGCGAATTGATCGAGCTAACCTCCGCCAAGATGGCACTAGATCTAGGAATAGCGACGGTTTTCCAAGACTTAGCGGTTGTTCCGGTGATGCCAATCTATCGGAATTTCTTCTTGGGACGAGAGCCAGAAACAGGTCGTGGTCTCTTTCGCAGGATGGATACTGCTAGAGCGATCAAAGTTGCGAGCCAAGAGATTGGCAAGATTGGCATTGATGTCAACGATGTGAAAAGGCCAATTGTGACGCTTTCGGGTGGGGAACGCCAATCCGTCGCTATCGCGCGCGCAATTCACTTTGGTGCACGTGTTTTGATCCTCGACGAGCCAACTTCAGCCCTCGGTGTGAAGGAAGCCGGTATTGTGTTGAAGTACATCAACCAAGCTCGCGAGCAGGGCATCGGTATCGTGTTCATCACCCATAACATTCACCATGCCTATGAAATCGGGGACTCATTCGAAGTTTTGAAACGCGGAAACGTCTCACAGACGTTCCAGCGTGGAGATCTAACGCGCAACGACCTTCTGTTCCATATGGCTGGTGGCGAAGGAGGCGAAAGTCACGCCGTTGAGAACGTTTGAGTTCCGCTCATTGGTGTTCCGACACAGTTTGACCTGCGCGAAAAGTAGGTTTGCTTTGTCTAAGTCTTCACTCTGATTACAGGTGCGGTGGCCTATCCCGAAGGATAGGCCACCAGCTAAGGCGAAGCTCGACGCCGTTTCCCAATAAGATCAACATGATAAGTTTATGGAATTCTGAAATGGAAAAACTAAAAACCTTGGTCTGCTTTGGGGACTCTAACACCAATGGCGTTTTGCCCGTGCACAGCCTTAGCAGCAGACTAAAACGCGCTAGCTTTGGTGACCGCTGGCCAGGCGTAACATCCGAAATACTTGGCTCAGGCTGGAACGTGGTTGAAGAGGGCCTTCCGGGGAGAACGACAGTATTCCCTGATCCGGTCGAAGGAGACTACAAGTCAGGCATCAGCTATCTCCAAGCGATGATGGAAACGCACTGGCCTGTTGACTGGGTGGTCATCATGCTCGGAACCAACGACCTTAAAGCTCGCTTTGCCTTACAGCCGATGGACATCGCATTGGGCGCGGCCACTTTGGTCAAAGCCGTAAAACGAGTTGAGTACGGGCGAGACGGAGTGGCTCCTCGGGTTTGTCTTGTTTGCCCGACACCGATCAAGGAAGCAGGCTGTTTGGCACCAATCTTCCTTGGCGGAGAGGCCAAGTCTCATCAGCTTTGGGACAGTTTTCAGCAAGCAAGTGAGTCGCTGGAATGTGAACTAATCAATATTGGTGATTATGTTCAGGTCAGTCCGATTGACGGTGTTCACTTTGAGGCAAAGTCACAAAGAACAATCGGAGAAGTTTTGGCCAGTAAGCTTGAGGAATGTGACAGAGCAAGTTGAAGCGCACTTCACCATTCTGTCATTCTTCTCATTGCACTAAAGCCAAACACTTTTTTGCCACGCGAGCTTCGTCGGGTTTCAATAGCTTGAAGTTTTGCCCGTCACACTGATGCGGCAAAAAAGTCCGGGCAGCCTTGGCCTGTTGTTCTAAAAAATTAACATAATAAACATTACCGGCTCAAAATCGCCCGATGTCGGGATCCCTCTACACCCCTTCTAACGCTCCGTACGGCCTTGATGATGAAGCCTAGAGAACTTCTGGAAGCTTGATGGCTGTTGCTTCTTCAAACTCACTGAAGCTGGAATTCAACGTCTTCAGCACAACCAGAAACTCAATGATATCGAGCCTCCGCTCGTAGGTTTCATACTTGCCAAC
>JBCDBQ010000018.1:0-27697 GCA_039183375.1 Pseudomonadota bacterium | reverse complement strand
CCGCTGTGTAGATGTCCGTTGATTGATCTTCGCTGCCGTTGTCCCGGCAGCCAATGCTGCGCCTGCTCACGTCTGCTTTCGGGCGCACGCATTGTCGTTGCGATGCGAGATCAAAAATTGGTCGATGACCGAGATGGGTCAAAGACTGAAAAAATCGCCCTGAGTACAGCGTGTCCGCTGTCGAATGTGGAACAGAACTCCCGAAGTATAACGCTTGTCAGATTTGTTTCGCGTTACCCCCATTTTGTAACAGGGTGCCATCCGTCATGTCCGTTGTTGGGCTAGATGTGCACCCGACGCGGCTGTTCGTCACTTGTCAGGGTTAGGCTAGGAAGGTCGACCTCTTACTTACCAGACAACCATTCACGACTGTCAGGAACTGTCTCGAACACCTTTGCTTCGTCTGGAAATATAATCCACGGTTGTGCACTTCTACTAAAGACGTGGTGCGTCGGCGTGAGTTGCGTAGTGTCGTCCAATGTTCCCGGCTTTAGGCTAATATGGTCAGGAGCTTTGCTAGCAGCGTGGTATATTCGGGTCCCGCACTTTGGGCAAAACGCGTTTGTAAAGACCTGTCCGTTCTCCGAGGTTCTTGAAAAAGTCTTGAGCTCACCCTGAAGAATTTCGAAGCCGTTCTTTGGTAAACGCATAGCCATCCCGAAGGCGCTGCCTGACTGAGTTTGACAAATAGTGCAGTGACAAGCGTAAACAACGAGCGCTCGAGTGGTGATTTTGTATCGAAGAGCGCCACACTGACACCCTCCGTTGCGATTGCCTGACAATGTTGCATGCTCCCTCTAACGCGTGTGCTCAACACAACACCCAAGTTTGTAAGACCGGCTGGAAGATAACCGACAGCTCGGAACAAAAACTACACATCGTCGAATGTCTACTGACGGTGGCTGTCAGGAGCGTCGTGCTAGCCTGGCAGAAGCTAAAAGTCTCAAATGAGTCGGAGGCGGAAAACTTCGGCCTCAAAATTCGATTTTGCTGTCACCCTAACAGCAGACATTGACTTGGGGGAACGGACCGCATCGGTTTCGAAAACCGGAATGTCGGCAAACGGGATTTTTCTGCCAAACGACTTTGCCGGTCGCGAAAATACTGTCATGGCAACAAGGAGATGACGCGGCCCGGTTCATCGGACGCTGATGCTGCTTGCCACCACAGGGCAAGACGAAAGGTTAGCAGCCGGCATGTTGAACGAAGGATTAGTGCCCGGTGTTGAAAGGCGACTCGCACAGGCAGCATCAAACAAAAACTAAACTAGCAACCGATATTCGCATTTCGCAACCGTGCGCACGGCCAAACGTTCGTGCTGCCACCGTTGTCATTTTTGACGGCCACCATGAAATTCCCGCCGTTGGTGCACGTGACAACAAAATATCCCGTTCGGTTTTTGTCTTCATGTTTGAATTTACTAAAGGACACCGTCGGGCATGAGTGGCCGGTGCCGTTGACCACGCTGCGAAAAGCGTCATGCTGATACTGCTTTGTGTACAGCATGAACCGGCTCCAGATCGGCGCCGGTGTAGATGTCTTGTGTGTAAAGGTGGCAGCGGTAAGTGCTTTTTCGTCTTGCATGCGCTCCGCCAAAGGTTCTCCGAACACCATCAACGCAACTATCCCTGCAACAATGGTCCAAAACAGGCGCACAATCTTGCTCCTAGAAAAAAGGGCCGCCTCGTTAAAGCAAAAACATGCCAATGAGTAGGCCAACGGCCAACCACCAAACGCTTGCTACAAAAGCGACCAAGATTAAAAAGCGGGCCTCCCTCTTGGCCAGGCCTCCATCGACAGCCGCATGTTTGGAATGCTTTCGCAGATCGCGAACTCCCCAATTTACTCCCGCGCATGAAAAGCGGGGCCAGTCCACGTCGTCACTTGGACCGGCCCCTTGTTGCCGCCTCCTGCCGTCGGGGCGTGCGATCGCTGGCGGCGATTACTGGGTCCGTCAGAACTTGTAAGATAGACCCATCGTGAAAGTGTCTATTTTAACGTCTATTTCAGACGCGGCGCTTAGGTTGAGCCCATCAACATTGCTTTCCGTATCATGCTGTTCCTCACCGAGGTTCACATGGACGTACTCAAACTTGACTACCAAGTTGTTGGTAATGGCGTGCTCAAATCCGCCGCCGAGCGCAAACCCAATGTGTCTTTCATCGCTTTCCAGAACGCCACGATTGCCAACGGTAAGAGACGTCTCTACGTCAGCGAACGCAACGCCCGCTTTAGCGAACACCATCGTATGGCCCCACGCATATCCTAGCCGGCCTGCGATGATGGCCAGATTGTCGATATTATAAGTGGCTGCAGCATCGATCGTCTCCTCCTTGCTGCGCACGAAAGCTTTCTGGCCTGAGCTCCCATCAAGAAAACCTGACACTCGGGTAGAAACACCGACCGGTGTTACACTGCTACCCTCAAGATCTGATGCCGATAGCGACGCGTCGACACCAAATACAAGATTACCAAATTGGTAGTTGTAACCAAGATAACCGCCGACCAACCCCCCGGACAGATCAGCTTCCGTCTGGAATGCCCCTTCTACGGTGGTGCGGTCTGGCGTGAAATCGGGAACTGACGTTTGACCTGAGGCGACTGGGCCGCCAAGAGGGCCTGTAGACGGTTTGTCCTTCTTCGGCGGATCATCCTCGACTTTGAGCCCGTTCAAGTCGGAAGATTGTTCAACGTTACCCGTACCGAGACCGGCGTGAACTCCAAAATACAAACCAGTCCAATTGTAACCCCGTCTGTCATTGGCTTGGCTCGGCAACGCTACAAACGCACTGAGACCAACAACAGTGATCAAGGAAAGAATTCTAGTCATGGCTCCACATCCCCGGTTAATGAGCGTTGTCAATGACAAGCTCATGTAACCGTTTTGGTTACTAAAATGGAGTCTATTTCCAAATTCTGCGGTCAGAAAGCAGTATATCGCGCCAAATTGGCAACATATCTGCCTAATGCAGTTATTTATGTTTGACTTAATTTCAGTATTGGATATTATCGCGATGTGGGCTTCCCACAAACAGCGACGCGAATTGACCGAGCGCTCGGTGACCCCCGTCACCGGGCGTTTGTCGTTCCGGGCAGCTTTCCAACATCTTCGTTACAGTGCCATGAGAGATGATGCAGTGGGCATGGGCAAACACACCACAGAAGGACAGCGCTCAGCCCGCGCGTCAGACTGACGGACAACGTTGGGCGGTCAGCACTGCGGGAAACTGATCTCGGCTGTCGCGGACTAAGAAGAAATCAACTAGCAAGATATGAAACGGCCGCGGGTTTGCAACTGTGCGCACGGCCAAACGTTGGTGGCGCCACCGCTGTCGTTTTTTACAGCCAACGTGAAGTTTCCGCCGTTGGTGCACGTAAGACAAAGTAGCCCATTCGTTCTATGTTTTCTTGTTTGAATTCCATAAAGGACACCCCCGGGCAGGAATAGGCGCACCCAGCTGAGCAGACGATCGGCAACTAATCACAATCGCTTCAAACAATGTCGCAACACCGGTCTCAAGATGTAGACTTGGCCAAAGAGTGCGACTGCAAGCGTTAGCATGTGGGCGCCGGTGAAGCTCGATGTCGACGGCGGTTCTCCTTGCGATTTGAAGTACACGTAGTGGGCCTTGTAACCTTGCAGGCATCCCATCGCGATCGCACCAAGAAAGACCCCCATCAAAACGGACACCTGGTCGGCACTAAGGCGCAGTCTTGTTTCGCGCCACGTAAGATAGGTGGCGACCAGGATGGCGACAATCAGGTAGAGCACGCTCGCAAAGGCGAGCGAAGCAACTCGGGCAGTCGGAGCATCACCTTGGTCAAGTATGGGCTCAAAAAAATTGTGACGGACAAGCAGCAGCACCAAAACGAATGCCGACGAGACCGAAACCAAGGTAACCAGCCACCATCGATCTCGCGAGACCAGCATTGCGACCGGGGCAGTGAGCAGCACAAGTCCGATGACCGGCGCCAGTATCACACCGTTTTCCAACCAGCTCGCCTCAGCAGCAAAGGGATAGTGGTCGTTCTCGAACAGTGCACCATTCACTATGCGATAGAGATGTAAGCCTGTGATGCCAATGTGATGGAGCACTAGTCCGGAACACACAAAAAACTGCGGTCGGGTGAAGCCTACGAGTCTTTGTTGTTTAACGCAGAACACGGCAACAGCGATTGCCGACAAGGCGTAGCAAACAGCTAATACTGCGTGAAAGATGAGGTTCCAGAAAAGTGTCTCTTCGTCCATTCCGCCGATTCCCCTTTTACCAGGAACTGCAGTCAACGTCCGTAGAGATTACGAGTGAGACTCGGCCTCCGCTGTCACCATCGGAACAGTATGCAAATTGACCTTGAGTTGTTGCCAAGATGTTGAATGCAATATTGCGTTAGGTCTGGCCGAGCAGTGATCCAGCAAGCGCCACAAGCCACCAAAGCGTCAACAGAATTAGCTCAAACCCAAACACAATTGCGATCACGAAGGTCATACTCGGCCATCGGCGTGATCAGTATTGGCCGACCCATCGGGCAACTGATCAATTGGCTGGATCAGCTTTATTTCTGCTTACCGCTGCTCCAGTCCCTTGTGTCCGGAAAGAGGATAGCCAATCAACGAGCAATCAACATTGAGGGACCCGGAATTTGGCTGATGTTGACTTAGCTTGCTGATTGTTAAGACGTGAACCTTGATAATCTCCACGACTGGCGACGTGAAGATTAGTCTCTGTGAACGCACAGGCAAGAATAGCTGATCGGGCAAATTGAAAAGCAGCTGAGTTGGACGAATGGTTGCAACAACGGCCAATCCAGCCGAAAAGACCGGTGAACTCAGTGTATCCATAAGGTCAACTATCCATGCGCTGAATAGTGTGACGTGAACAAGGGGCCGGGTCGTATCGTTGTGACGTGCGGCATCTAAGAAGCCTGCTTCTTTAACCTGTCGCGATGATCCAGCCATAGGTTGTCAGCCAGCAAAGCGGTGAGCGACTTTTGCTCTTTCTTGCATTTGATTGTCCCGATAAGAGTGCTGGCAGTCAGCATCAGTGCGCGGCACGCCTGGTTGGCGTTTACCTCTTTGCCCAACTCCCGGTAGATCTGATCAACCTTCTCGTGCAGACAGAGCGTAACGAGTCGAAATTCGGCTTTTTCGTTTTCCGCGGGTGACATTTGCCGCTTGCTCCTTTAGTTCAATCCAGCGTTGCTCAAAGATTAGATAGATCAGATCAATTTGCTGTCCCCCACGTGACACCGTCGCGGGTTAGTGGATCAAGTCACGCAATTGTCCAGATCAACCTTGAGACAGTCTCTGACGAGAACCGCATCAGTCGACAATGGCGGCGAGACAGTTCCAATAATTCAAATTTGGCGACAGCTTGCACAAAAGCGTGGTGGCTCAATGTGGGCGGCATGCATAGTTTTAAATGTATCCGACAAATCCCATGAAGAGCCCTAGTAGCCTCGTGCCAGGGCAAGCAATCAGTTTCAGAGTCGACCTCGCATAGCTCGTCCGCAGCACTCATGGAAGATGATACTGAGCTTGGCAATCCCGTCCGCGCGACAGTCGGCAGTCGCCAGCGAGCACGTTAGCAAGCCCACACGCGGCTGGCTGGTCAGTGGCGGACGCTGGCCCATTGACGAAGCAGCCGCTGAAGGGATTGTTAAACGTCACTCCACTCGTATCCAAAATAGACTCGAATATGCCCTCAAAATTGCTATTTGTGTCCAAACACACACACATTTCGCCTAATTTCCACCCAAAATCGAAACTTTGTTTGAATTAGTATCTATTATGGTTACAACAGCGGCACTTCTTAGCAAGAATCGGAGAGAAAGATGAGGTTTTTGGCGACATGCGCGCTGGTGTCACTTTTACTTGGTGGCACTGCATCGGCACAGGAAGAGTACGCCGCTGGGCATATGTGGGGCACTGATGGCTCAGGCGTAGCTGTAACGGGTGCGTTGAGCTCCGCGGCTACACACGTTCAGAACGGGATCGTTGCCGGTCAGGTCGAGGCGGCCAAACTTGGTCTGCTTATCGCCAATGGAGACGCGCTGAGCGTCACTATTCAATCCATAGGCAGCCAGTCGATTATCGCCAACAACATCAACGGCGACAACAATACCGTCAGCGCTGACAACAACACGCAAACTAGTGATAACAGCGGCGATGTGACGAACGACGGCGAAGTTAACCTCAATTGAATGGGCCACCGACAATGAGAATATCTTTTGGCGCGGTGTTGCCGCTAGCATGCCTCGCGCTTGCTGGCTGCGGTACATTGGACGCAGACGAGAGTTTGGTGCCGGTTAAGAACTCGGCTTTGCCAACGGCCGTGAAACCTTATCCTGTAATTGAAAACGTGCTGTATTGCATTCGCCAAACTGGTGTTCTGCGTCGCAAGCGATTTATCGTTGGTACTTTCGCGGACAGCACCGGCAAGATAAACGCTGTTGCTCAAGGCGCAACCGGCAATTTCGTTCCGCAAGGCGGTAGCGCCGCGTACATTACTGATGCATTGAGCAAGATGGGTGCCACTGCAATCTCGACGTACTTCGGCCCACCTAAGAAGTATGTTGGTGCAGACTATGCCATCAACGGCATTTTCAATAGTCTCGACTTTGGCTCTCCAGTCGAGGCCGACGTGCGCATTGCTGGCATTGGCCCAACCATAGATAAGGGCTTCGCGCAGCTCACGCTGTCAGTGCAGTTGGATCGTGCTGCAACGCGTATCAACCGACAAATGAGTATGATCCAGCGCCCCGTCCGATTCCAACAAATCGGTCTCGGCACGGGGCGTGTTTTTGGCACCACGCTGGTGACTGGCAATGTCGTTGCTCGCAATCAGGAGCGCCTGCAGTTCGAAGCACTTAATGGGCCTATCGCGCTGGGTGTTGCTGATGTGATTATGAAGGAGTTTCCTCGAGCTGCTGACGAGTGCAGACAGCCCGTGGCAGATCTGCTCGACATTCATCTATAGTGTCCTCAAGGGAGAGCCGAGATTCCGGCTCTTTCACTCTGCAAGAATTTGCATGACAGCGAGGCAGTCTCTGATTGGAACACCAGCAACTGCTGGCGTATCGGCAACTGTCGCAATAGGGGCGATCTCTATGACTAAGGTCTCGAACCGCTCAAGCTCATCTCGTGGCACGCAACTGTCCGCTAAGGTTATTGCTGAGGTAGATCAGAATGTCGCCACCATTGCCATCGCGATTGTGCGTTGCCTAGAGAGGACGTCCACAAGGGTTGCTGTGACCCCAGTAGGTGCTAGCGTTAGCATCTCAATCTCCAACGTGACAGCCGTTGTTAACTGACAATCAGGCAGGCATTCTTCGGAGCGCCAGCTTTAGCAGCATTGGAGATAGTAATGGGACGCCTTGTATCAATCTGGCTCTTGCTGTTGTGCGCAACGCCGGCAATGGCCGAATGGACAACGGCCTCTAAGAGTGGGTGGAATACTACGTGCTCAGAGACTCGCTGTCAGCTCCAGCAGCGCCTCCAAAGCTCTAGTGGGCAAACGTTGGCGCGAGTTTACCTAGAGAGGGTTAGATTGAAAGAAGGCGTGAAGTTGCTTGGTTATGTTGATCTACCGTTGGGATTATTCATTCCGGTGACCGAAGCGTCATGTTGATAGAGACGCTTGGCACTTCTTGTGCCGTGCCGGTAGTTGCAGACCCTCTTCGCGCCAGAGACGCACTATCCTTTTGTGATTGACGCGCCAGCCTTCGGCAGCGAGCAGCTCACGGACCTTGCGATAGCCATACCGTCCGTACTGCTTGGCCAGCCGGATCAGGGCCAGGCGCAGTGCGTCGTCATCTTGGCATCTGGATTGGTACTGCAGCGTTGAGCGCGCAACACCGATTTCACGGCACGTGCGCCGTTCCGATGTGCCGAGTTTTTGGCGCACATGCACGACCGCCCGACGAAGATCGCCCGCCGTCAGGCCTTCGGGTTTAAAAAATCAAGGCTCTATTTCAGGATCAGCTTGTCGAGTTCGAGATCGGCAACGATCTTCTTCAAACGCTGGTTCTCTTTCTCAAGCGCCTTCAGTTCCGACAGCTGCGACCGTCCCATGCTGCCAAACTTCTTGCGCCAGTTATAGTACGTCGCGTTACTTACCCCGGCGGCAGTGGCGAAACGCTCACCGGCAACGAGCCCGCCGCGAGCACCAAAGGCGGAAAGTTCCGGCCTGAAGTGGTCCAGGAACTGGGGCAAGCTCAAACCTCCAAAAGTACTAACCAAATGATGGCACAATTTTAGGGGGCCGAGACACTCGCCGTTCCAAGCACTCCGAAGCTTGAGTCTACAATGGAAACTGCTTGAAGAGCTGGTCACTGAGCGCAAACGTATCGCTTTTCAAGCGCATCGATGATATCGGACCTCGGCTTTAACCTCTTTCATGTTGTGTAATGCTCAGTTAAGCGTTTTGTGTGAATTAACCGCATCAACTGGGTGCTGCAAGCGACCTAGTTATGCGAAAGAGTGATTTTATGATTCTACGATAGCCAACTTTGGACACATTGGATAATCAGAGTTAACTGCTCTGGAACGAGGTAGCGAGGATGGCTGACGAGCCTGATGAAAATGATATCAAATTGGGTGAACGAATTCGTGAGCTAAGACAGTCACTTGGCTTGAGTGGGGAAGACTTAGCTGAAAGAATGGGCACATCTAAGGTGCAGGTTTCCCGTTGGGAACGGGGTACACGCCGGTTTCATCTTTCGTTACTCAGACAGATAGCCAGTGCCATTGATGTGGCTGTGGTGGATCTTCTGTACGACAGTGAGTCAGCTGATGCCATAATTGTGAAGTACTACGCAGGCAACGGTGTAACGACAGACGAGCCCGAGATTCCGCCAAATGAGCGTTATTCCTTCCGTATCCCCAATGAAGGAACGCAGCTTTACCGCGGTGTGCGCAAGCACGGCATTGAAATGCGTGGACAGGGCGCAGAGTTGGAGATTCCGATTGGCTCTATCGCCGTACTCGTCAAGAAGGACGAGACCGATAGCTTCATGTTCGTGGTCGGGAAGTGGTATCTAATCCGACAATTTGCTAGCGGCAAGTACCAGCATATGGCCAAGATTCTAGAGCAGGACGACGCCGGGACGCTTTGGCTGTCCCCACGCACAAGCGCGCCTGGGTTGCAACAGCCTATCAAGTATTCGGGTGATAACACCAAAGAATACGAGCTGGTTGGACAAATAGTTGGCTTTTACAGACCCCTATAGGCCCACGTATCTTCTACACTGATGTCAAAATTTAATCACCAAATGATCCCAAACATATGTTGACTGCGAGATAAATATATACGACACAAGTCACCCATCTGGTAACAGAAGCACTTATTAATACCAAAATGGAAACAGAGGGGCGGTAGATGGTCGAGGAGACTCTCTTCTGGAACATGCTCTCTCACACCATCGTTGCGCTCTGCTACTTGGTGTCAGCTGTCGCAGTCGCTGTCTTCTGTATGCGTCAGCAACGCCGTGTCGGGTTCACACTCCCGCAGTTTTACGTATGCTTCGGACTTGTCGTTCATCACATTGGCGCCAGTGTGATGCATGCGTATCGTGTATTGAGTAGTGTGTTGCTTTCCAACGACATTTTCTTTTTACCGCCGGACGCATCGTGGATACAGAATGGTATGACGCTGCTGCCCGTAGTGGGTCTGGTATTGCTTACTGCGCCTGTTGCCATGGGTTATGCCCGTGCGTGGTGGTTGGTTTCAATGAGCGTAATCGCCCTGATCTTCTTCTTGTCTTTGATCACATTTAACCATGATTTCTCAAAGCCGATTTCAGCGTGGGGACGAGCTCCAATGTTTCGGGCTGCAGTATTCTCTTTTGCGACTACAGTCTACATCATTGTTGCGTTCCTGGTTGCTGTCTATCTGACATGGCGCGATACGAAGCTGTGTCTCAGCTCAGACCAAGTGTCAGTGCTCTTTGGCATATTCATCGGCGCCATCGGCCAAGCGTACTTGCACGGATACAAAGCTCAATTCGCATATATGAAAGCGAGTGGCTTCGTTACTTCAGTTCAGGGCTTTACTGAGGCACATATCTATTCGATGGCAATCGCACTGTTTGGTCAGCTTTTCGTTCTTACGCCTGTCGTTCGCTACCTGATCCGGCTAGTCCGCGAGCAACGCTCGAAATACTGTTGAGAAACTCAGGTTCAATTCGGGGACTTGTGCCCGAAATAGACACTGGAGCCGCGGTCGCTGGTAGGAGGGATGTTAGGTTGCGTTCAATCTATCGACTACAAATGCTGCGGAGCCCCGGTGGCCAACTTCACGCTAGGCGCTAGCAATCACAGAAGCACCCTGGCGCTGACCTGTCTCGCTCGAGACAGCTGCCGGTATACGCTCATTCTATATTGGCGTTAGCAAAAGGCTTGGTGGCTATGCGCTGATGCGCCCGCCATTACTTGATGCGATGCGAATGCTGGCTGCGCCTGTCTGGCTGCAAAGCGCTGTGCCGGCGGCGCTGCGTTTGCAAGCGCGTGCATTGAAGGTGCTGCCGAAGCGGCGTCGACCTCATTTGCACGCGAGAGTTCGCCGACCGACCCACCCGAGAGGGTACAGGATCGACGAGCTGGGCACATTCGCTCTGGACACGCGACGCGCCCAGGCCATCAGCTTGAGACCGGCTCCTTTGGGTTTATTCCTGGCGTCAGCGTCTCGAACTTCTCGTTTGTCACAACTAGTTCAATCCCATCCAGAACTCTATCAAGCGAGTTTACTATACCGAACCCGACCAGCTGCACACTCATATCGCGTCGGTCGCTATACGGATCAGCTTGACCCGATCGAGTGGTATCTTGCTTGGCTGTTTCCCATGGACTACTAAGGCGATCTTTGGCAGACCTCGTTGCAGCCGAGCCCAGTCAGTGAAGCCATCAGGGAACTCCGGGACATTTCCGAGACGGTCGTCCGAGAATTGATGGCGAACCAACTTGCGGTGATACGCATCAAACAACGGACTGAGTCCAGCGTGCCGAGGACTGGGGTGGGTTCCGGTCGGCTTGGCCAAAGATCCAGCCCGTCAGTAGCGAAGTGGCCTTGAACCGGATGAACACCGTGTTCAAGGATCTGCGCCCAGCAATTTCGACGTCTCACGCAAGACAAGGCCACACCTAGTGGGATGCTGTAACGTGATTGCAAATGTGATCTAGACTTCTCCTAGAACCAGGAAATAAGCCAGCGTCCAGACTACGGAAGAGGAACATCATATACAGGTGCATACTTGGAAACAGAAATTCTAAATGCTGCGAAATAAGTTACGTCCCCGTGCCGATCTTGAATGCGGCAGGTGTCGTTAGCCCCGCTGCGATGGATTTCGGCGCACTATGGCCGTTCATATGTTTTCAGGGTGAAATTTGTCGATATCTATAGTGGCAACGAGGCAACGATGGTTGTCAAATTATAGCCTATTATTGAAACTTTATTTACACTTGTTTCCAAAATAGTTACTTCGTTGATTGCGATCTAGCTTGCGAGCCTGATGCGTCAGGCTGGATCGCAAGTTCAATGGTCGGGAGGCTATCCCATTGGTCGGATTAATCTGATGCATGTTGGGCAGGCCCAAAGATTTTGAGCTGCGGGGAACTAGCGAAACCTGAGGACTGAAGGGCCAGCCAGATCCCCGTCAAGACACCTATCTAAACCGGAATTTGGAGAACCAAGAATGCAATGTTCGAACTTCCTTCCAAGCCTCAAAGTAACCTTGGCAGCGCTCCTCATAGGTGTGCCACTTGCGCCTGCCAATGCTACCGACAAATCATATGACATCGACCTGCCTGATGGCGTCTCTATCAGCGTGGTCAACGATGTTAGCCAAGTCACGAAAAACACGGAGACAGTCTTCAACCTGGGGTTTCTTGGCTTCGACGATCTTCTGGGTGATGCCACTTCCGCAACCGTGCAGGCAACGGGAGCCGCTTCTTCCGTCTCTATCGCAAACATCAACATTGGCGTGACTTTCAGCTTCATCAATCAAGTGTACCAATCCACAACTAACAAGGGTGACGTTATCAACATCGGCCTTGGTGATATCGATGGTGGTGCGATTAAGTTTGACGATATAAAAGGTAACGTGAGTGCAGTGCAGGTAGCCGCGACGGGTGCAGTCAGTGGCGCCTCGATCACCAACATCGGGGACGGCGGTTATGCATTGGGCAACATTGCCATAATCAACGATGTTGAGTCCTACACAAAAAATTCAGGCGGTGTACTCAACGTCGGTGCGATATCGGCCAGTAATCTAGAAGGTGTTGCGTCAAGTATCTCTATTTCGGCGACGGGCGCGGCCACTTCGGTTGCCATCGCCAATATTACTCAACACCCCACAACCAACGTCAACATTGTCAACGACATCTCAAGTACGACGACAAACAAGGGTACAGTGATCAACGTGGGAGCAGCGCACGTCGGAGACCTTTCAGGTACTGCGTCGTCCGTTTCAATCTCGGCTACCGGCGCATCGTCTGCGGTATCTATATCGAACATCGTTAAGTAACCAGGCGACATCCGAACGGCAGGAGAGGTTTAAGCTCCCTCTCCTGCCTATAGCGCCGATGGGGGCGCTGCATAGGGCCTGGCGACCTAGTAGGAGAGGTTGTCCGGCCCTTCTGTTCTTTAGAGAGCAAGAAGTAGCAAACACGCTAGATGCGGCGGCCACCCAGTGTGTTCGACCAGTTCAACTGACGTGACCGGACAATTGGAAAACGCGCCAGCGAACAGCACACCATTCTAGAGAATCTGCCAGTGCAGGTAGTTTAGATACCAAAGAACAGTAAGGCGTAACTGTCACGCGAAGAACTCGACAGAGCTTTAGTCGTAGATCAAAAGAAGAGGCGGGGATCCGACGAATAGCATGATTGCCTCGATGCCCAAATGATCGACCGAGCGCCAGGCAGAGAACTGCAGTCGTATTCTTAAAGTCACGGTTGCGCATAGGATTATGTGCAACGTTTTCGTTTCCTTGCGCTTTTCCCAAGTCTAATTACGACGGACAAGATAGGCGCTTTCACTCGTGCTATCGCATCGCATTGATCATTTTACAATTGTACTAGTTGAGATTGTTTCCCTGATATTGATACGCGAGTAAGCTAATAGTTCTGGCGTTGCCTACGGGGAATAGGTGTGTCGGATCCAAGCGTCGCCACAGCTCGAGACAGTCGAATAATGCTGTCATGGGTTTAAAGGTTCTACCGAAACGCGTTTGTGCAGCACGCTTACTTTTTTTCCGGTGTGTCTTCGCTGACTTTCATTACCTCTCGCAACAGCGCACGGGCACGATGTAATCGGGACATCAGTGTTCCCATTGGTATGTCTAGCACGTCGGCAGCTTCGCTGTAGCTCAGCTGTTCGACAGCAATCAGGCTCAGAGCTGCGCATTGCTCTGGAGTGAGGTGTTCCTGCATCAGAGCGAGAACGGAGCGTGTTTCGGCATGTAATTCAAAATCGGAACTCGGGTCCGGCATTTGATCAATGACACTGGAATCGCTATCTTCGCGTCGTCGCTTGGCCTGCGCGACTGTGTCTAAATGTATCCGGTAGATCATGCGAAACAGCCAGCTGCGCAATTTAGTGCGCTCTCGAATTAGGTGCATTCGCCTGATGGCTCGTTCCAGGCAATCTTGTAACAGGTCGTCTGCCGTATTTGGGTCACGCGTGAGCGACCGCGCAAACCGTCGCAGATGCGGGATCTCATCGATCAAATCATTTGCTGAGGCTTGTGGGCCGAGTAACGTCATCAGCCTCATTCCGATTGGTAACTTGCATCTTGGGTTGAGTAGCCCAATATAGTTCGGTTCCGCCAATCGGCTAGCCTACAAAGAAACAGGATGATGCCGGACAACCGGGAAGTGCCAACCGAGAAGCAGCCCCGCTCCGCTGTGCAGGAGGCTGACCAGGTGATCGAAGATCGGCTGCGAGCGGAACTCGATGGCGTGGCCGAAGAGCCGATTCCGCTTCGTCTGATCCGTGCGACCCAGGGGACGACGCGACCGCAAGACCGTTCAATGTTCATAGCGATCGCCGCGTCAATTGCGTTAGCATTGGTTATCGGTGGGCTTGGTGGTTGGCTAGGCCGCGGTATCGCACCTGCTAACGCTCCGTTGATGGAATTGCGCGCACGCACTGCTCTTGCCATGCAGTTATTTGGCAAAGATGTCGACCAATCCGTTGACATCGCGTCGAGCGACACAGTCAAGGTACGTGAGTGGTACCGCACGACGGTCGGTATCGCAGTGTCGCCACCGGATCTTAGTGCATTTGGTTATGTGTTGGCCGGTGCACGGACAATGATGGGGCACCAATCACCAGCGGCTTTGATTGCCTATCGTGGCACCGAAGGTCGACACCTCGTCCTGTTTCTGCGCCATGACATGGACGGCGCCGGTCGCGACCAGGTTAGCGTGTCTAGCGAGGGTCCTCATACCGTAGCAGTATGGTCTGGTGGACAGCACGGTGTTGGCGTCGCCGGTGCGACGGCCGCAAGCGACATCCGCCAAATCGTGACGCTCATTCGCGAGCAGTTGGACAACCAAGTTTGAAGTTTGGGTAATCGCTTTTTCGTGATCAAGGAATAATCTGGCAGGCAGCACTGTCTTGTGTCTGTCAGGTCTAGGTGACCTGAGAACAACAAGACAAGGATGATCCCATGAGACTGACCTGCTTGATCACAGCTGCGGTTCTGCTGAACACGGCGCCAGCTTCAGCTATTACCCTCAAGGACGACAGGATCAAACATTCACCGAAGGATGGCGTTGTCCGAGTGTTTGGTCCAGGGGGGCCGCATACGGCTCTCATGCGGGCGGCCGAGGCATTCAAAAAGAAAACCGGCGTCGCTGTTGAAGTGAACTATGGCCCTGAGAGTAGATGGACCAAAGACGCCCAACGCACCGCTGATGTTTTGTTCGGTAGCTCAGAGCAGTCGATGACGGCGTTTCTCGAAACCTATAATGGATTCGCGAGTTCTGATGTCGAGCCTATTTATATCCGACGGGCAGTTATAGCGGTCCAGAAAGGTAATCCCAAGAACATCAAAGGATTTGCTGATCTGTTGAAGGCTGGCATGCGTGTCGTCGTTACTGAAGGTGCTGGTGTTTACAACACGTCTGGCACCGGTGTGTGGGAGGATGTTGCCGGCCGACTTGGTGGACTGAAGGACGTCGCAAGTCTGCGCTCAAATATCATCGCATTCAAAAAGGGCAGTGGCGCCAGCTTTCGTGCCTTTAAGAACGCGAAGGCACCAGCTGATGCCTGGATCACATGGGTTCATTGGCCGCTAAACAACGCCGATGTGGCAGACTTTGTTGAGTTGGAGCCGGAACGCCGCATCCACCGAGTCACAAATGTGGTGGCCTCACCCGCTGCCGATGCCGAAACCGCGCAGTTTATTGAATTCCTGAAAAGCGATGCGGCTTTGGCGATCTTCGAATCCGAAGGCTGGAAGCGCTGATTGGTGAAAAGTAAAAGAATCGCCGCCTTCACATGAAGGCGACGATTCCGTAGCAGGCGAAGACTGTTACCTACTAAGGAGTTTGAGTTGACCAAGCAAGCTTTGACTGCCGAAGCCCCGCCAATCGTCGAGGGAAACTATGAGCCTGCGTCGCAGCGGTGGCTCGCTTCCTATGCTTCAGGTGTCCGCACAAGGTAGACATGACGCGCTACAACTCATTGGCGGACATCATAGAGGTTAGTTTCCGGCATGATGCTGACATGTGCGCCTACAGTGGTCTTGGTGAGAATCTGACCGATCAGGAAGGAGTATGAGCAGACCTCTAGCGCAATTGGCGCTTATCTTTGATCTCTCGGTCTCAAGAAGGGCGACGGCGTAAGGGTCATTTTCACAAATATACTTTAATCGCCGGTCTCTGTTGCAGCCGTTACCCGGAGCAGTACACCAATCTGATCTAGTAGAGATCTTTCCTTGCTCGGTAAGCTACGACCGGCCGCGACTGGCGTGCGAGATCGCCTTGATCACAGGGTGTCGATAGTCGAATTTGGAGCAGATCTCGGCAGCTGTCACACGTCTCCGGCTATAACTGGCTACCCCATTTTGTAACACGAGCTGACAATTATGCAGGGCAACGACCGGAAAGTTAGCTCATACTAAACGTCTCAAAGGGGTCAGGTTGAGAAAGGCCGGAGGTGAGCACGCCATGTCAGAAGTTGACCCACATAGCGGACGTGATGTGCTCATTTTCCCTATGAACCAGAAGGGCCAGAAGGAGACATTTGCTACATCCCGAGAGATACTGTTCGGTAAGCCGAAAGGTGGCATTCACTGTCAGTGGCGTAGCAGCATGGACGCAATGCCATCAGCTTAAGTCTGGAAAGCTCAGAAATTCACGAGTTTTAGTAATTCCTGTATCGGGTCGGTCTTGCGATAGGTCGCTGCTTTTATATTGGCTGCTTTTACATCCGATGCCTCGCAGCTGTGCGGCGCACGAAGCATTCTGGGCAGACATGGAGAGCCGCCTGCCCGAGCCAAATCAGAGCCAGATTGACTGGCGGCTACGACCGCACTGGCTTTGGCACGCGGATTGGGCAATCGATGAAGTATGTCCATCCACCATGTTCCATCCGTTTGGTGACCTCAGTGGATATACCGCTGCCCAAGGTGTTGCCGTCATGATCCTCAATGGTCCATTCACCCTGCAGGATCGCGGTGTCCCCATTGATCATCTCTCCGGATACGGTGGCCTTTAGGATGACGCGGTTGGCCACAAAATCCTGGAAGATTTCGCGCACGCCATCGTGCCCTTTCATCGGTGAGCTATCGGGATCCATCGCCACGCGGCAATCTGGGTGAAACATGGAAAGTACCCCTTCCATGTCACCATTCTTGATGAATTCGGCGACGCAGTCGGCAATCTGGTGGGGACGCTCAGCTATCCTGCGTTGAGTCATGGTTTTGTCTCCATCAGGAAGCAATGGCGTTACGAAAAGAGCGCTGGCGACACGTCAGGCGGCGTGTTGTCCATGTCAAAAAGAAACTTCCATTCGCCAGCTGCATTGCGACGAAGGACCACCAAGACCCTACCGGTAAGGTTATCGTCTTCCCCCGGAGTAACACTGGCAGGCGGTTCGAAGTAGTAGACGCCCGACAGCAAAGCCATCGTTCCTTCAAGAAATGCACTTTCTTCTTTGTAGCGCAGCGTGCCTTTAATGTTGGGAAAGACCTTCTCAAACCACTCCTTGATCTGATCCACACCTTGCAACAAAGGTGCGGCAGCGTTTGCATATACGATTTCTGAATCATAGACCGCGACCAGCGCGTCTATATCCTTGGCATTTAAGGCAGCTAGCCACGCATCGAGAGTGACACGCGCTTTATCAAGCTCAACAGTGCTCATAATGAATTTCCTTTTTTGGTGGACTTACGTGTTGGCTTTCATCCACGCTTCAAACGCTTCATAAGCGGCAGGGTACTTCGCCTTCAAGAAGGCTGGATCAACAGTTGGACCATCAAAAGTCACCGCGTCACTGCCATTACGCGCCGCCGTGAAGGCCGCCCAGATAACCTCGGGTGTTGGACGCCCAAGTGCCCCAAAACCGTTCATCTCTTGCGGATCGATGGCCCAGTGCACCAGCACCTTGCCGGTTTTATCGACAATCACAACGCCGGGCTGGGCCATGTCATTTGGGTATTCCCCGGGCATCTCCTTGGGCGTGATGGCAATGTCAAAGCGTTGAGCCAGAGTGTTTTGAACATCAGACACGAGCTTGTAGTCCAAACCCCAGTCTTTGCCTGCTTGGTCAACGCCTTCTTGCGATTGAGAGGTGACGCCATAAAGCTCACCACCCAGTGCACGCAGATCCTTCAGGAAGCTCCCGTTCAATTCGCGGAGCTGGCCTTCGCAAAACGGGCACCACTTGCCGCGATAAAAGATAAGGGCCGTGTAAGGACGCGACGCGGTTTCTGCATCGAACCATTCGCTAATTTTCGTATTCATGTGCTGTGCTCCATTCTCTGATGGCAGCAACATAGGGCGAGGGGTTGATGTACAAAAGAACACGGAGTATGCACTATATGTCGAAAATTTGTACATGAGCCTAATGCAAAACTGGGCCGAAATACGCACTGCCTTCCAAGTCGCGGAGCTCAAGACCATAAGCGCGGCCGCCGAGGCACTTGGGCTCCATCGTGCCACGGTGGTCCGTCACATTGACACTTTGGAACAAGAACTTGGCACCAAGATTTTCCACCGTCACAGTCGCGGGTGTGAACCGACAGAGGCCGGCCAGGATTTGCTGAATGTCGCACGGGCGACGCAGGATCAATTCAACCAATTGGCTGCTCGGATGAGCAACACATCCGGTGATCTAAACGGCGACTTTATCGTGACATCGCATGAACATGTGGCCGAGCTTTTGATGCCCGCGCTGACTTTATTCGGGTCTCAAAACCCAAACCTTCATGTCCAGTACCTTGCAAGTGCTGAGCTGTTAAAACTCGAATATGGCGCAGCGCATATAGCGTTGAGAAGCGGGCAGAAACCGATAGAACCGGACAATGTCGTACTGCCTTTTGGAGAAATCAGCTTCGGACTTTACGCACATCCAAAGTACGTAAAGCTGCGTGGTCAACCAACCATTCCACAAGATCTCAGCGCGCATAGATTTGTTCGTTGGGATACGCCCAGCAGGACCATGCCTTTTTCGGTCTGGTTTGATGAACACGTACCTGAAAGCCACATTGTGTTTTCGTCGAGAGACCTCAGCGTTGTGGAAAAAGCGGTGTCCAACGCCATGGGTATCGGCCTTATCGCTGAACTGCCCTCGTCCGCGCGATATGGGTTGCAATCTGTCTTTCCAAGCCCTGCAGACTGGAAAATGCCACTATGGTTGGTCACGCATGTTGATCTACATCGCTCCCGCAAAATCCAAGCATTTTTGGATACACTGAAACAGACGGTCAAAGTTCCCTTGTGATGATTTGCTAAGTCGATGCCGTGTGGTGGCAACAATCCAGAATCCACTAATCTGACAGTGCGAGCCAATGACTGGAATGGATCGAAAGTGAGCTTCCGCGCTGCACGACGCATGTCTGCTGTAGGCCAACGCAGACGCAAATGCGCAAATCCAAGAATGTGCCAGAATGTCTGCACTTCGGTAGAGTGCAGACAGCACAAATCACTAAGCTAGCACTATTTCACAGCGGCGTTTCCACCATCGGCATAGAGTGCCGAGCCGGTTACAAAACTTGCCATTGGACTAGCGAGGAAGAGTACTGCATTCGCGATTTCATCTGGCTCCGCAATCCGCTTCATTGCATGGAGTCCTGCAGCCGAGTCTTTGGACTTCTCATCACCGGCCATGTCGGTGTCGACACCCCCGGGCAGAAGGGCATTAGCTCGAATTCCTTGGGCTGCATAGTCCGCTGCAATGCCTTTGACCAATCCCATGAGCGCGGCCTTTGACGCGCCGTACACACTCATTCCAGGCAGTCCAACGCTTGTGCCAACGAAACTTGATGTGAACACGATTGAACCGCCACCACGGTGTAGCATGGCTGGGATCTGGCTGCGCGCTCCGAGAAAGGCTGCGGTCACGTTTGTTTTGAGTGTCTCTTGCCAGTCCGATAGACAGACTTCTGCAAGTGGTTTCACCGGCCCAACGGTTCCTGCATTGTTGATGGACACATCGAGGCCCTTGAATTTGCGGATTGCGACGTGCACCAGTTCATCATGAGTTTCCGGCAGACCCGTGTCGCCAACGACGATCGAGCATCGCCCACCAAGCGCTTGAATGGCTTTGCACACATCATCAAGTTTGGGCTTGTTGCGTGCATTGATGACTACTTTAGCGCCTTCGGCGGCTAATCTGAGCGCTACGGCTCGTCCAATGCCCGATGATGCACCAGTGACGATAGCGACTTTATCGGTGAGTAATGGCAATTGGTGATCTCCTCGCCCATATTTTCCCAGAGGTCATATGAGAACGGCTCAATCCAGGCGACCCGATTCTTGTGGCCGGAATTGCCGTGGCGGCGCATATCTATGAAGCGGGCCGGAGAGATGCGTAGCAAAGTGGGCCTGACTGTCGGCGCTCGCATCCCAGCCGCAAACTATGGGAACCAGATAAAAGGTCCAACGCTTCGAGCCTGCGATTCGGCTTGTTCGAAAGCAATATGCCGGAAGCCGACATTGGTTAGATGATCAGCTACTCGTCTACGATGTCCGTTGCTGGTGAGAGCTGCCATTGCCTTGTAACAAACCCATGTCGTGATGGGCCAGCAAGAGACATCCTTGATTAGTTCTTGTAAGAGGCAGGTATGGCTTTCGAACTCCGAATTCCAACACGCACGGAACTACCTGCGGCAACAGAGCTTTGTCTCCGATCCAAAGCGCACTGGGGCTATGATCAGTCATTTATGGAAGCTTGCTTCCAAGAATTGATGCTGACTAGTGATGATCTAGAGAATGATCAAGTGGTCGTCGCCATAAGTAATGACGTAATGGTTGGTGTCGTCCAGGTTTCGGTCGAAGAGCGAGGATGTTTTTTGGAGAAGCTCTTTGTTGATCCTGATCGCATGGGTGAGGGTATCGGTCGTGCAATGTATGATTGGTCAATTGAGACCACGCGTAAGCTCGGGGCGAGCGAATTGGTAATTGAGGCTGATCCCAACGCGGTACCATTCTACTTGAAAATGGGGGGCATACGCGCGGGATTTGCAAATTCGGGTTCGATTCCTGGTCGTCAGCTCCCGCTGCTAGTACACCGGCTGCAATCCAATAGTCCCATTGTATGTCCCGAAGCTGAGCATGCTGCGGCAAAGACTACTCAGTAGGCGGACCCGATATACTCACGTTCCCTATGACGCATATCGGCCATATCCAGACGACAAGATGGTGAGCTGCGTCAAGAACGGTTGTTGATGACTAGCATTCGATTGAAACGGTTGATTAAACACATGGGTGTGTTGCATATTTCAATAAGCGCGGAAAGGCCTGAACGGGTCGCAAACTTTTTGTCGACCGTCATGGGCGGGCAAGCTTTCCCCTTTCCACCATTTCCTGATTCCTGGATCGCATTCACTGAAGTTGATGATGGTTCGGCAATTGAGGTGTACCCACTAACACACGTATTGCTTCCAGGGCAGCATCAGATTGACTGCCGCGTTGGTGCTCAAGTCTCAGGCCCGACCTTCGTTCACGCGGCCATAAAGTCGTCGATGGAAGCATCCCAAATTGTGCGTGTCGCAAGCGACGAGGGGTGGCTGGCACGCACTTGCCATCGTGGTCCCTTCGATTGTGTTGAAGTTTGGCTTGAGAACAGGTTGCTGGTTGAGGTTCTCGATCCACAAATGAGTCAAGACTATCGACGAGGAATGACGATGGAGAATTGGCGAAAAACGTTTGGCCTGGATTGAGGTGTGTCCGCTATCGTGCTCGAAGGTCGGCTCCGGGTCACAAGGTTTAATCTCATAACTGAGCAAAGCGTGTCCGCTTTCCACCCCATCGCTACAATAGACCAGAAGCGCGAACATGTCATTGGGCTGCGCGCAGCCCAATGACATGGGAAGCAGTCGGCGGGTCAGATTTCAGCCGTTGGGGTGGGTCAACTTTCGAGCGCTGTTGACAACCAATCTAGTCACGAACACCAAAAAGCGCTTGAACGATACTCGCGGCAAACGGGTGACTACACCTACGTATTTGATGGTGAGACTGAGCCACTGGACGAGATGACAGTCATCAGCATTTGAGTTGTATGGTCGTAGTGTAGGTTTGGCTGCTTGCAGAAATCTATCTACAAAAAGAAAGAGCCGGGAAATCCCGGCTCTTCTTGGTTCTGATGTTAGCGACGACATGCAGCCATGCATGTTGGTAGAGATCAGGCACGTTTAAGGAGAACGGGTTTTTTGTCCCGTAATAGCCCATACGTGTACCAATGTAGATGTTAGAGTTGCTTGCCATAGGGCAAAGCCAGCCCGCCGCAACACGCTGAAGCTGACTTAGGATAGTCGCTCTTCGCGCGGTACCGGATTTCCTACCTCTCGGTACAGCAATCGTCGTCGCGGTCAATCATACAACCGAATTGAACCCAGTGGCGCTAGATGTAGCAATCGTGCGTTAGAAACTGCTGCATCGAGCATTTAGGTTTCATGGTGAGATCAGACCCAAGCTGGAAGTCCAGGTTGGAGACGATTGTGAAACGAGGCTGGCTTTGACCTACGGTCAAGCAAAGAGCAAAAGAGCCTGATGCCTCCAGTATACCCCCTCGTCGTTCCAGAAAACTGAAGCTATCCACCGTCAAGTTCTGTCAGTCGCCATCGAATGATATTCTGCATGCGGAATATTGGACATTCCGGTAGATCAGAAAGGATAGTATCGATGGCACGATACGAAGTAGATTTCCAACACGTCCGAGCTAATGCAGATATCGTTGCGGTACTCGCACACCATAAAGTTTCGCTTCAAGGCGATGGTGATCAGCGCAAAGGGCAATGCCCCTGCCGTGATAGCGGTAGCCCTGCTTTGAGTGTGAACGTCTCGCGCAACGTATTTAAGTGTCATAGTTGTGGAGCTGGTGGGAACATCATCGCGCTCATGCAGCACTTAGATGAGAACTTGAAGAACCCGCGCCAAGCGGCACTTCGAGTAGCTGAGCTTAGTGGTATTCCAGCGAAGCCAAACGGCAAAGTCGAAAGTACAGCCGTAGCGGTACGGAAGGAAACAGCGGTCGTACCCGCTGCACCAGTGGCTGCGGAAGCAGCACCGGTTGCAGTCGAGCATGATGGTAAGGCGGTCAATCGCCCCCTTACCTTCGAGCTCAAACTCGCACCTGTAGAAGCGGGTGCAGATAACGTTGCCAGTCAATTTGCCAGCGAGCGTGGTCTCAATTGCGAGCGTTTGGCTGAATTAGGTATTGGTGTTGGTCAACGTGGTTCGATGAAGGATCTCTTGGCGATACCAATTTACAACGTGGAAGGTGAGCTGGTTGCGTACTGTGGTCGTGATCTTGGTTTGCGTGGAGCGGATGCACCGAAGTACGTGTTTCCAAAACAATACAATCGCGAACTAGAGCTCTATGGGTGGGACACTGCCCAATACTACGATCAAGTAGCACTGGTTGAAGGCTTCATGCCGGTCATCAAACACGGCGGCGTTGCCGCCGAGTATGGAGAAAGCGGTATTGGTGTCGCGTCACTGATGGGATTTCACATCTCAGACGCGCAGATCGAGCTCTTGCTCCAGACGCAACCGCGTGTCGTAGTGTGCTTTCTGGGAGAGCCGTCGCGACAACTGCAAGCTATGGCAGTCGCGAGTTCACTGGCCAATGCTGGCTTGTGGGTGACGATACGCTCGTGTTTACGGTGGCAAGATCCGTTCTCGATTACCAGTGATGAGTTCTGCCAAGTTGTAGGCAAGATCTAATAACGCACAAACGCACTCTTCGGTCGGCCTCTCTGAGGCCGGCCACTTGTTTTGCGCAGTCATTGACCAGCACAATCGCCAAACCTGTTTGGCACCTCACTACCGTTAGGTAGCAATCGCCCCACGGGTGGTCGGCTAGGCCGACTGCAATCGATCTGGTGCAGAGGCGTCACATTCGTGGCGGCTCAAACCCTAGGGCGCGCGGCTCTCCCGTTCCGCATTGCAGGGAGAGTGGTGTGACTGAAGCCCCGAACGGATACATACGATAGTATGTTTGAGAGAGGGGAGAGCGGTTGCAGTCGGGCTTTGCCCGACCACCCGTGGGGCAATGGTTGAGCCATATATGGCGAACCTACCCCCTGTTATCGATGATAATAGGGGGTAGAAACAGTTCAAAATCCTTTGGTTTTGAGCATGCTTGCTCGCCAATTGGCGAGCTGTGTCCGTTAAGGACACCAACTTTGTGTGTATCCCCAGTGGTGTCCTTTAACGCGAAGCGTCGAAATCTGGTTTTGTGTTGTGAGGCTCTGACTAGGTAGCACGATCAATTTTCAAATAGGGTCAGCGCTAAATCACACAACATAATCAGAGTTAGTCAATACGTTTTCATTTTTTGAGAAAGAGAAAACAAGAGCCAGTTTTGGTAATCAAAGACGCGAGAGTTAGAGCTGAGGTGAGTAAGGATTGGAGGGATTTCTGAGCCTCGGGACACGGAGGCTAAAGCGAGCCAGCCTTCTCATTCATGAAGCGATAGCGGAATGAAGTCGGAGGGCGATTGCCTTCATGAAAAGTGATTGATTATTACTAGTTGACGGGGCATTTGCCCCGCAGATGTACGGGGTCGTTAGAGTGTGCCAGGCTAAGTGCCCCCTGAGGCGTTAGCCGATTGGCTGTGATATTCTGGAGCTCTATGAAGGCACCACGCAATCATGAACGCCCGATGGTCATGGTAGCTGGGGTGACGGTCTATGAGATGGCCGATACTGACTTTAGCAACACACCAAGCCCACTCACCAAGGATGCGAAAAAACGGGTTGAACAGTTGGTGGCTCGATGGCCTGCTGAAGTCGCGAGTGCCTGGTACACCCGCAGTGTATTCGATGACGGCGAACCTGATGATGAAGAGCTCATGGTGGCCTTTCACGACGGTCGCGGCCACTGCTACTTTAAAGAAGTGACCGCTAAGTTGTGGAAGCGGAGCACCCATTGGCGTGTTCAAGGCACTCCAGGTGATCCAAGTGGCTTTAAGGCCGGATTGTTGGACTAAAACCCACCGGGTAAATTTCGATATAGCACCAGCCGTCTTGCTCTAAAGCATGCCGGAAATCGGGTTTCAGCTGGTCAATGTCACCGCGATCAATGACCTGCCACGCACCGCGATTTCTGATGTCGTCTGGGACGACTTTGTAGAATTGGTCTTCTTGGCAGATGACGTGACGGCGTTTGTGAATACTGCCACGCGTTACTTCGTATCTCATGTTGGGCTCCTCATACTTGAGATGCCCCGCAATGCCCGGCGTGTGGGTACGGCGTTCGATCCAACCGGTCAAGATTGGTGCATGTGGTTATGAAGAGAGGGAAGGGCGGTCATTTTATCGCGCTCTTGCTGACTGAGCGCTGACTAGGAGCTGACTGCTACTGGCTGACTAGTGCTAAGTTATTGAAATTACTGGTGCCGCAGGCCGGACTTGAACCGGCGACCTACGCATTACGAATGCGTTGCTCTACCAACTGAGCTACTGCGGCACTATAATTGGCCGGTTCGTTACTCCTAATCGCTGGATTTGGCAAGTGCCGTCCAGTGGCAGTGTCATTTCCAAGCCCGTGTCTTAACCCTTAGCCGTTTGAAACGGTGGCATGCGCCCTGACGGTAAAGCCAGGTTGGAGTCTGCCTCGTCCGGGCCAGGGTCATCGGGTGCGCGTGGTGACACAAATATATTTGTCTCGGACTTATTGGCTGCCGAATTTTCGGCCTTTGGCGCCTCGCTTGCCTTTTCCTTGATTTCTACTTTGGGATCTCGGGTGCGCGCCGCCTTAGCCGACTTTTTTTCGTCTGTCGGTTGGCCTTTCGAGACCTCAACCGCTGGCTTCTCTTCAACCAGCTGGGCATCAATCAACTTTCGATCCTGACGCTGCCCCTCTGCATCGGGGCTTGGTGGTGCTTGGCTTTGTGCTTCAACGCCTGTTTGATCATCGACACGACTGCTGACGGTTTGATCAGCCTCTGGTTGTTTTGTGGGGGCAGCGGTCTGAGGCTTCACTTCAACTACTTCGGCATCGACGGCTTTCGATGTGGGCTGCTGGTCGCCTGCTGCACCAATGCTTGACGAAGTCGGCTCGTCACTCCCATCTTGGAACGTGTCCTCGGATGCAGTGCCGTCATGTTGGTCGCCGGCCAGCGAACCGCCGGCACCAATCATACTTTCCGGGCGCACACCGAGCTTGACCAACTCTTCCATCTTTTGAGCGAGCAGTTCCTTGTCGCGAGGTTCTGTTGCCTCAACCGGCACGCGCCACTGAAAGGCATCCAAAGCGCCGGTCACCGGAGAGACTGGCAGCCACGTATCAGAGACAAACCCGTCCGCAGTCCAAGCAGGATCGCGCGGCGCGTTGACGGCCCGCGCCAACCATTCTCTTACGCCGCCTGCATTGTTGTGTTGTTCGCCTTCGATGCGCGCCATCAGCGTGCAAACCCGTTGCGTGAGCCGACCTTCGATCAACGGCTCCAGCGCTGTCCGGGCAACATCGAACTCTCGAGCCTCAATTGCTGCATTTGCGACCGCTATGGGGCTCTCGCTGACATTTGGCGCCAATGCGGCCAACTGCTTGACGCGCTCCAATCGATCCCGCGGACTATCACCGAGGCGAGCGTAGGCATAGGCCACAGCCAAGTCCGGATGCGGTGCTTTGCGCCACGTTTGCTGCAAGACCTTGGTCGCTCTCGGTGTGTTCCCGCGTGACGACAACAGCCTCCCCGCAACAGCTGCGGCCGGCACCAGATCTGGTGCCAACTTATGGGACTCTAAGGCCAGGTTCATTGCACGCTCTGGATCAGTGTCCTCGGCATCCTGCGCCTGTCCGGCAAGCAGCACCGCGCGGCGGCGGTCGGCTGCCTGCTTTTCGATGTGGCCATGCTTGCGGGCAACGGCGAGCGTTTCCAGGGCGCCCGGCCAGTCAGCACTCCGGCACTGAATGTCGAACAAAGCGTCCACCGGCCACGACAGTTTCGGGTTGAGCTTTACTGCCCGTTCAGCAAACTGGCGCGCTGCTTCTTTCTCACCTTCTTTTTCGGCCTCAAGGAAAAGACCTCTCAAGCCCAGCGCCTCGGTATCAGGTGATGCGAGCATCGCCTCGAAGATTCGCCGCGACGTGGAACGATCACCTGCGAGTTGTGCTGCTTGCGCCCGGAGCAGATGTGTCATTGGCTCATTTGGCAGAGACTTGCGCGCCTGGATTGCATATCGGGTGGCAAGCGATCGGTCGCCGGCTCCAATGGCGATCATGCCGCTGGAAAGCGCTTCTAGCCCACGCTTTTCTCTTCGCCGATTGAAGAAGTTGCCGATCGCCGCCGGACTCTGCCAAATACTCCGCAAGGCAGTCCAAAGCAGAATCGTTAGCGCCGCCAGGATGGATAGAATGATCGCCAGCTCGAATACGTCAGTGTTCCAGATATAGCCCTGCCAATTGACAATGATGCTTCCCGGATTATCCGCCAGCCACGAGAGAACAGCCGCAAGTGCAGCAATGACAAGAAAATAAACAACTAGACGCAGCATGGGTTAGCCCTTTGTGGCAGCGTTCGATCCTAGAGAGGACTTGAGTTGGCGCTCCAGTGACGCAATCGCACGGTCGACATCAGCGCGCGCGGCGACACGATCGAGCCACTGTTGCGCCGGTTGGCGCGCCTTGTCGCTAAGCTCTTTAGCCTGTTCCAATGCCGCAACGAGATTGCCTTGTCGCAACCGTTCGTCAATGCGCGAGACAACTGCTTCGGTTGATTTGTCAGTGGCGGGCAGATCAGCACGGCGGATCCTCACCAAAGACTTTGCACGGTCAACGATCCGCTCAAACACCGTGTCGCCTGCCGGAGCGTCTTCCGATCGAATGATGTTGTGAGCCAGCTTAGTGAACTCACTGTGGAGTTTTGCTGCCGTCGGAACACCTTCGTTCTGAAACTTCTCCAGAGCAGCCAAATCGACTTTGCCACCACTCAGGCGCTTTACTTCCTGAAGCTCGGCTCGATAGGCGCCACCACGATCCAGGACCCGCTTTAGGTTACCGAGCTCCAACGCCATAACGATCCGT
>JBCDBQ010000017.1:0-27996 GCA_039183375.1 Pseudomonadota bacterium | reverse complement strand
GCCCGTTGGTTGAGAAAGAACCCTGGCCTCAAGGTGCGGATCGAAGGCCATTCCCACGACAACGGCAGTCATGAGGATGACTTGGTGCTCTCACTCCGTCGCGCGGAGCAGGTTCGCGATCGATTGATTGAAGAGGGCGTCCCAGCTGACAAAATCAGTGTTTTTGGCCGAGGTCGTGCCTCTCCGGTGGCAATTTGCGACAGTGCCATGTGTGCCGCGCAAAATCGCCGCGTCATTACCCTCGTTTACCGGGCCGATCGTGCAACGCCTTACCGCCAACGCGTGTCTCTACCGCAACCGCGGCGTTGACAAATGCGGTGACAGCCGTGATGCAGTGATCGCAGAGAAATGAGATGGTGGAACAGCATCATGAGTGGTTTTCAACATTGCTGGACGCTTAGCCGTGTGGCTCTTGCGGCAACGGCAGCTGGCTGTTTGCTGGTCGCCGGCTATGGTCCGGCCACAGCACAAACAAAGCCCAAACCACAAGCTAATACCCAGGCTAACACCCAAGCAAAGGCCGACGAGACAGCGCAGCTACGAAAACGGGTAGAGCAGCTGGAAGAGCAGTTAATCGACATCCAGGTCGTGCTTGGCACTCTTGAGACCCTGGCTAAGTCAGGGGCACGGTCCGGACCACCATCGCCGAATGCCGGTGGAACGGCCGCCGGCGGTACGAGTTTCACATCACAATCGGGCAGTATGACCCGTATGGATGCGTTGGAGACGCAGTTGCGCGCTCTTGCATCGCAAGTTCAGCAGCTGTCTAACGGACGGCCGCAAGGCAATGCTGTCGCCAATAATCAGCCTCCGCCGGCAGGCGTTAATCGCAGTCAGCCATTCGGTGTGCAACCTTCAACGGGATTTGGCTCAACGACGGTACAACCGGAAGCGCAGACGCGCGGCCAACAGCAAGGCAGTTTGGCGACACCTGCTCAACCTGGCGCGGCAGCAGGAACGTCCAGTTCATTCTTGCCATCGTCTTCCGGCGGCAATGCACAGGGTGCCTATGAATCCGCCTACGGACTTTTGTTGCAGCAGGACTATGGAGCTGCGCAAAAGTCTTTTGCCGATTTTCTCAAGAGGCACCCTCGCAGCCCACTGGCAGGAAACGCCCAATATTGGCTCGGCGAGACTTACTATGTCCGGGGCGAGTATAAGTTTGCAGCAGGCGCCTTCCTCAAGGGTTATCGGCAATACAGCCGGGGTAACAAGGCCCCCGACAGCCTTCTGAAACTCGCAATGTCACTCGATAAACTCGGTCAGCGAGCAGCTGCGTGCTCCTCACTGTCAGAACTTGGGCAAAAATACCCGCAAGCCGCAGCACACGTCCGCCGCCGTGCCAGCCAAGAACGCAGCAGGCTGCGATGCTAAATGCCGGGCGCGCCTGACACCCGCCTCGCAGATCGCGTTGAATTAGCTAATCGGTTCAGGCGGCTGTTGCAGTTTGACAGTGTGCTGTTGGCGGTCTCGGGCGGCAGCGACAGCGTTGCATTGCTGAGGCTGGTGGATCTTTGGTCAGCAGAGCTCGATGGTTCAGGCCCCGCGATCAGTGTTGCAACTGTTGATCATGGCTTACGTGAAGGTTCCGCCGATGAGGCAGATTTCGTAGCGCAACTCGCAAGCTCTCTCGGCTATGACCATGTGACTTTGAGATGGCAGGGCACCAAACCAGAGACGGCATTACAAGCGCAGGCTCGTGAGGCGCGATACCGGCTCCTGATCGAGCGTGCGGACCAGCTGCATGGCGACACTATTATTCTGACTGCCCATACACAGGACGATCAGGCAGAGACGGTCATCATGCGGCTCGCCAGGGGCAGCGGTCCTGATGGCATGGCGGGCATTCCCAACGAATTGTCCCGAGATGGCTTGACCATCCTGCGGCCAGTCCTGGATGTCGGCAGATCAGAATTGCGCGCATTTCTGACCGAGCTTAATCAATCCTGGTGTGAAGATCCCAGCAACTCGCTGGTTGAATTTGAGCGCATCCGGGTGCGCAATGCTCAATCCGAGCGCAAGAAGCTTGATCTCACCGATAAAGCACTAGCACTGACCGCCAGGCGGATGCATCGCGCCAGTCAGTCCTTGCAGCAGGTCAGCCGGGAATTGCTGATTAGTGTGGTAGGCGGGCAAGACTTGTTGCGCTTTGGAGCCTTCACGTGGTGCCCTGAGCGTATGGCGAAATATGGCTCTGAGGTTGGCATTCGGTGCCTCAGACAGATCATCAAAATGGTCGGAGGAAACACGAACGAGCCTAATCTCGGTCAGGTCGAAAATCTCTACGGTCAAATTGGCGACGATGGCTTTAGGGGCACGACGCTGCATGGCGCCCGGCTCTTGCGCCAATTCCACTCCGACAGCCCTGCACGCTTTCTCATTTTGCGTGAAACAGGTCGTAACGGACTGCCAAAGCTAAAGATTGTGCCGGACATGCGGACTCTTTGGGATCATCGATTTGCTGTCCGCACGAGTTCTGATGTCGGCGAAGACTTCACTATCGGTCCACTGCGCCGTGAGGAACTGGCTGAAGGCGACTTGCAATCCCGTGCCTCACTTCCGGGCCTGTCGGCTGACATGACGAATGAATTGCTACTCACACTACCGGTCATTCGACACCACGATTTGTTGCACAGCGTGCCCCATTTCCAAGCGGGTGATGGCAAAATTGAGATTGATCCGGATCAATTCTTGGAACGTTTTGTGCTCTAACGGTCAGCTGTATCAACCATAACCCTGGCCGACACGGCGATCGACCGATCATTGGCACATCAATTTGCCAAACATCTGGATAACCATAACGGTCTGAATGTTATTAACTTTTAGCGCAACTCTTTCAGCTTTAACGTCCCTTAACCAGGTTGTGTGCTATGGACCTTGCCTGCTCAATCTGCGGCATCCGGCCAGCCTTGACTGGCCTGTTGGCGAACGCTTGGCAAATGCTTGTCGGCCTCCTATCTTAGGGAACAATGAAGAATTGATGTGGCCCTTCGCTGATTGTCAGCGACAACCTCTTAAAGCCAAGCCAGAATCCTCGCAACGGTTGCATGTGCCCGAAAAGGGAAAACGATGAATTCAAACTTCAGGAATTTCGCGATCTGGGTGATCATTGCTCTGCTTTTGGTCGCGCTGTTCAATCTGTTTCAGAATCCATCCGGCAACCGCCGCGCCAACGAAATACCGTATTCTGAGTTCCTCGACTCCGTCGAAGGTAAGACCGTCAGTGAAGTTACCATCAAGGGTAATCGTATTTCCGGGCGAATGGAGAACGGCAATCCGTTCTCGACTTACGCGCCACGCGATCCGCAGCTGGTCAGCAAACTCGACTCAGCCGGTGTCAAAATTAATGCGCGTCCGACCGAGGACGAAGTTCCGTCGATCTTGAGCGTCATCGTCTCATGGTTCCCGATGTTGCTGCTGATAGCCGTCTGGATCTTCTTTATGCGGCAGATGCAGTCCGGCTCCGGTCGCGCGATGGGTTTCGGCAAATCCAAAGCAAAGCTTTTGACGGAGCGCCATGGTCGCGTGACGTTTGAAGATGTTGCCGGTGTTGATGAAGCCAAGCACGACTTGCAAGAGATCGTCGAGTTCCTGCGTGACCCGCAGAAATTCCAGCGACTCGGTGGTCGCATTCCACGCGGTGCGCTGCTTGTCGGCCCTCCTGGTACCGGTAAGACCCTTTTGGCACGCGCCATTGCTGGTGAAGCCAACGTGCCGTTTTTCACCATCTCTGGTTCTGACTTCGTCGAAATGTTTGTGGGTGTTGGTGCGAGCCGCGTCCGCGATATGTTCGACCAAGCCAAGAAGAACGCGCCGTGTATCATCTTCATCGACGAAATTGATGCTGTCGGTCGTCACCGTGGTGCCGGTCTAGGCGGCGGCAACGACGAACGCGAGCAGACACTCAACCAGCTGCTGGTTGAAATGGATGGTTTTGAGGCCAACGAAGGCATCATCCTTATCGCTGCCACTAACCGTCCTGACGTTCTCGATCCGGCACTTCTGCGGCCTGGCCGTTTCGATCGCCAGATCGTCGTGCCGAACCCAGACGTCAATGGCCGCGAAAAGATCCTCCGAGTTCATATGCGCAAGGTTCCGCTGGCTCCGGATGTTGATCCGAAGATCATTGCCCGCGGCACTCCCGGCTTTTCTGGCGCAGACCTCGCCAACCTTGTGAACGAAGCAGCTCTGTTGGCCGCACGACGCAACAAACGCCTGGTGACGCAGGACGAGTTTGAAGACTCAAAAGATAAGGTCATGATGGGCGCCGAGCGCAAATCCATGGCCATGAGCGAAGAAGAGAAAAAGCTGACGGCCTACCATGAAGCCGGACACGCTTTAGTCGGCTTATTGGTGCCGGCCGGGATCCCGGTCCACAAGGCGACGATCATTCCGCGTGGTCGTGCACTCGGCATGGTGAAGTTCCTGCCGGAAGGTGATCGCTACTCTACCAAGTTTATCGAGTACACCTCCCAGCTGACTGTTGCCATGGGCGGCAGAGTTGCGGAAGAGCTCGTGTTTGGCAAAGAGAACATTACATCTGGCGCCGTTGGAGATATCCAGCAGGCAACCCAAATCGCGCGAGCGATGGTCACCCGGATGGGTTATTCTGACGAGCTTGGAACGGTGATGTATGGCGACAACCAGGAAGAAGTTTTCCTAGGGATGTCGATGCAGAAGAACCAAAGCATCTCGGAAGCAACAGCGCAGAAGATTGATGCTGAAGTTCGCCGACTGGTAGCTGAGGCCTATGATACAGCGCGCCAGATGATTGGCGATCGGCTTGATACGCTTGAAAGCTTCGCCCAGGCTCTTTTGGAGTTCGAAACTGTCACTGGCGAGGAGCTCCAGACGATTATGGATGGTGGTCAAATTGACCGACCTGATGATGATCAGGAGATCGGCATTGGTCCATCTGGCTCTGCTGTTCCGGCAGCTGGTGCCGCCCGGCCCAACCGTGGGCCGGAAGAGCCTGACACCGGCGGCATGGAACCACAGCCAACCTGAGTCGAATTAGAGTTGCGTTTGGCATGGCCGCGGATATGATCCGCGGCCAATTTGTATGAACGGCCACGGATTCGATCGTCGCTATGCTTCGTGAGATATATGTCCGCCCAACCGGATTGTATTCCGGTCGCCAGGGCGAAGTAGCAGACGAGGTCTGGGGTGGCTTCAGGCTGGCAGACGGCTGGCTTGATTTCTCAGCCGTGGAAGTTATTGAGCGCAATGGCTCGCTGGTTGAGCGACGGATCGCCGGCATTGGTGAGTTCTTAGAACGCGATTGGGGCCGCCGCGCGCTGAACGCCGCGGATATGTTCGAGTATGTCCGCCAGCCAAGACCGCGCATTGCCGGATTGTCTCTGGACCGTCCGCGCATTATGGGCGTTGTCAACGTGACGCCGGATAGCTTTTTCGATGGCGACCAATTTGATGATGCACGCATGGCTATCGATCATGCGCGTCGCCTGGTCGATGAGGGCGCTGATATCCTCGACATTGGGGGTGAATCGACGCGCCCCGGATCAGAGCCTGTCCCAATCGACGAAGAATTGGCCCGGGTATTGCCAGTCATTGAGGGTCTGGCCGGCAAAGTTGATGCCCGCCTTTCCATCGACACCCGGAAAGCGGAAGTCATGCGCCGCGCGCTGGATGCCGGCGTTGATATTGTCAACGACGTTTCTGCTTTGACTCATGATGCAGAGAGTATGGAGATCGTCGCGGATGCCGGTGTGCCTGTCGTCCTGATGCATGCACAGGGTGACCCCAAGACGATGCAAGAGGACCCGCAATACGACGATGTTGCGCTGGATGTGTTCGATTACCTCGAGGCACGCGTTGAGGCTTGTCTGCGCGCCGGTATTCCACGCAACCGATTAATCGTCGATCCCGGCATCGGTTTCGGCAAGACACTTGAGCACAATTTAGAGCTGCTGGCTCAACTTAGCCTGTTGCACGGCCTGGGTTTGCCGCTCCTCGTCGGAGCCTCCCGGAAGAGCTTCATTGGCAAACTGACTGACGCGAAGAGTGCCGACCAGCGCCTTCCAGGCTCACTAGCTGCAGCGGTTCACGCGGTCAGTCAAGGTGCCCAGATTGTTCGAGTCCATGACGCTGCGGAGACGCGCCAGGCACTACAGCTTTGGCAGGGCGCGATGAGTGGCGCACGGGACATTGCGCCAGCCAAATCAGAGTGACAGTCGAATTATTGAGCGGCCTAAGACTGCGAACGTCGGCTTGGGCAGTTTAACCCGCTGCTGCCCGGCGATTGGCTATTCTCTTTTCGACAGCGGTCGTAATGGCCTCTCGAAGCTCGACTGGATCGATGTCGCCTGTGCGCAGCGCTGCGGGTAAGACAATCTGTTGTGCCCGCGCCATCTTCCTTAGGTGATCTGCACGGCCCACAGTGGATAGTTTCTCGATCAGTCCTTCGCGACCCTCGCGCTGATAGATGGGCACAAGGCCAAAGCTGTAGGGGTCAAACTTCTGGCTTTCGGCTGGTCCGCTCGGGCTCGTCTCAGACTTTCCATCCTGTGCCGCTGCAGATGGCTTTGCGGGTACACGCTCACGCGTCGAACTCGCGTCGGCTGCACTGGCTCGCAATTTGGCCCATGGTACGCGTCGGAGCTGTACAGCAGCGAATGTCTGCACCGACAAGCGTGTCAAGCGCTCTGCTGTTTCCTTATCCAGTTGGCTCTGCGCCTGATAAAACCGACGGAAAAAGCGGCCCAGACTTGGTCCCGACAACGTCTTCGAAGACTTCGCCATTGAGGTACCCTTTCCGAAATCAGGTTCGCCAGCTCCGCAACACTAGATTGGCATCACTTGCGTTAACTCATCGTGCAGCGCCTTCATCGATTCGACTGCATCGCCGTACTTCTCTTCAATCGATTGTAGTTCGCCCAAGAAGTCAAAAGAGTCGGCAACATCTGGCATAGCGGGGATCTGAGCCGTCAACATGGGATGGTTGGCTGAGATCGTATCGACGTAGATGGCGTCGCGGCCACCTGGACGGACATAGTTTGCCAAACAGATGTAACGCCGATTGGCTGGTGGCGTCGCCATCACGTCGTCAAAACTGCGGCCCTCCACGATTTGTGAAATCCGGTCGACGGCAAATTCCGAAACAGCATCAGGTCGAAAGGGCACAATGACCTTGTTCGCCAGCTTAAGCGCAGCTGCCGTTGCGTTTGAAAGTCCCGGCGCACAGTCCATAATGATGACGTCCGCCAACGGTGAAGCGAAACTGAAGGCTGCGCGGAAGTGCTCAGCACATTTGGCTTTGGCTTGCTGGAACGGAGTTTGGTTCCGCGAATAGTAGGTAATCAGTTCGTCCTGCATGTCCTCAAAACTCAACGAGCCTGGTAGCAGAGACATCGCGGGGAGTTGGCCCGGAGCCATCTCAACATCACCCACGTCATGCATCAGATAATCCAGAACCTTGGTCTGCTCGATCGAGTACAGACGATCCTCGATGTAGGCGGCAACATTCTTGGATGTGCGTTGTGATTCAATCCAGCGCTCACCACCCAATAGGATCAACGAGGAGTTGGATTGCGCATCAAGGTCGATCAACAGCACTTTTTTCTTCGACCAGATGGCGTAGGCATAAGCCAGCATGACAGAAACAGTTGACTTTCCAACGCCGCCCTTTCGGTTTGCCACCGCCACAAAAAACGCCATTCTGTTCCCCACATCCTGTGTTTTTCCACGCCATAACGCATATCAGGTCACGTCGGCGATCATGTGTCTGCGGACACATGGTCTGATTCCAGGTGTGTCTACAATCGTCGCGAATTGATGGACGATGTTCATTGGGCGGCAAAGTGGTCAAACACGGTCATCTGAAAGAATAGATCACAATCTTTGATTGATAACCGGTAATAGCCTTTGTGACAGGCCTTTCATCCCGGTTCAGTTGCGGATAACGTTGCCCGTAATATTCGTGCACTGACAAGCAGTGGCAACTCGTGTTGAGATTGCCCCGGGGGGCTGCAGACAGGGGGGAGCATGTCGCGCCGCTATTTTGGAACTGACGGCATCCGTGGACCGGCCAACGAGCATCCGATGACCTCGGAAATGGCGCTCAAGGTTGGAATGGCGGCCGGCAAGATCATGGCCAATGGCGGCAGTTACCGCCACCGTGTAGTGATCGGCAAGGACACGCGCCTGTCCGGGTACATGATCGAGTCTGCCCTGATGTCCGGTTTTACGGCAGTTGGATGCGATGTCTTCCTGCTTGGTCCGATGCCGACGCCCGCTGTGGCAATGCTGACGCGTTCTCTGCGCGCGGACATCGGTGTGATGATTTCCGCGTCTCACAATCCATTCCAGGACAATGGTATCAAACTGTTTGATGCCGATGGTTACAAGCTTTCAGATGAGATCGAGGCGCGCATCGAGGATCTCATGGACAGCGATGCCGCAGAGATCATGGCTGATGCCAATAACATTGGCCGGGCGAATCGCGTTGAAAGTGCCCGCGAACGTTACATTGAGTTTGCTAAGCGTACGCTGCCACGCAATCTTAGGTTGGATGGTCTGCGTATCGTCATCGACTGCGCCAATGGCGCCGGTTATCGCGTTGCTCCTGAGGCGCTTTGGGAACTGGGTGCCGAGGTCATCAAGATTGGCGATGAGCCCAACGGCCGCAACATCAACTTCGAGTGCGGCTCAACGGCTCCGGGAACATTAATCGACAAGGTGCGCGAACTGCGCGCCGATATTGGTGTTGCGCTTGATGGTGACGCGGACCGTGTGGTGATCGTCGATGAGCGCGGTGAGATCGTCGATGGTGACCAGCTGATGGCCGTGATCGGAGAAAGCTGGCATCGTCGAGGGCGACTGGCTGCCGGCGGCATCGTCGCGACGGTTATGTCGAACCTGGGCTTGGAGCGCTACCTGAAAGAACTTGGTCTTTCGGTTGCGCGAACGCCAGTTGGCGACCGCTATGTTGTCGAACACATGCGTAAGCATGGCTTCAATGTCGGCGGTGAACAGTCGGGACACATCGTTCTGTCGGATTTCACGACAACAGGGGATGGCCTGGTGTCGGCACTGCAAGTGCTTGCAGTTGTGGTTTCTACCGGCAAACCGGTCAGTGAAGTCTGCCAGAGGTTTGAGCCTTTGCCGCAGTTGCTTGAGAATGTGCGCTACCAGAAAGGTAAGCCACTCGAAGCAAAGAATGTGAAAAAGGCGATCGATGCGGGCAAGCAGAAGCTTGGCGATGGCGGTCGCCTTGTGATTCGGCCATCAGGAACCGAGCCTGTCATCCGCGTGATGGCGGAAGGTGACAACGAGGATCTGGTCTCCAGCGTGGTTGGCGATATTGTTGAAGCGGTCAAACATGCCGCCGCAAACGCCAGTCGATAACATGCTTATATGGGTGCAAAGCTCCCGAGTAATTGTCATCGCGTGACGAGGATGCGTTGCCACCAGCCGACGTCGTGCCAGCGGTCGAATTTGAAGCCAACCTGCTGATACGTTCCGACGTGTGTGAAACCGACAGCTTCGTGCAGGGCTATGCTCCCTGGGTTAGGCAAGGCGATGCCGGCAAAGGCTGCGTGAAACTCGCCGCGTTCTAGCTGCTTTAGAAGTTCCTCGTACAGTGATTTGCCAACGCCTGCACCCCTTGCTGCCTCTGCCACATAAATCGTGACATCCACAGACCAGCGATAGGCGGCCCGAGCGCGATGCTGACCAGCATAGGCATAAGCAATAGCCTCGCCGTCTTGATCAGCAACGAGGTAAGGATACCCCTGCTCCAGTGTAGCAGTTATGCGGCCAGACATTTCAGCGGCAGACGGCGGCGCTTCTTCGAAAGAGATTGGTGTGCTGCTAACGATCGGCGCATAGATCGCCTGGATGGCTTCCGCGTCCGAAATCAAGGCCTGGCGAATTTTGACAGATCGCATGGCAACGCAGCCTGCTGTGAAGCGACTAGGCGGGACGTGTCATCACTGCATAGTCCGCATAGCCTCGGTAGAGGCGCTGGAAACTCAAGCGCACGCTTTTGCTGTCGGCAATCTCGCGCAGCACCTGCTCCAGCTCAGCACTGGGATGGACCGAAAACTTTCGAAGCCATGCGAAGTGTACCGACTTGTACCAAGCCGGAAGCCCACTCTGCTGACCGAAATCAACGATATGCAGGCGCCCCTCTGGTGCCAATGCTTTGACGGCTTCCGGAATTGCCTCACGCCATGGCGGAATCATCGAAAGCGCATAGGAAATGAACACCCGATCCGCAGCCTCGACGCCAAAGAGCTCATTCATATCAAATGACGTCGCATCACCTAGAGCCAGTGTAATGCGGCCTGAGAGACCTGCTCGCTCGATCGAACTCCGGGCCGTGATCAGCATTTCGTTTGAGATGTCGAAGCCGTAAAAGCGTGCTTCAGGATAGCGCCGTGCTGCCTGAATCAAATTACGGCCAGTGCCGCAACCAACTTCGAGTACGACCTGATCAGGCTCCGGCTGCAGATCATCCAGGAGCCGGTCCCGACCGAGCAGAAAGTACTTGCGGGTGAGATCGTATATGTAGCGCTGATACTTATAGATGCCGTCCATATGCTGGGCGGCATCTTCGGTCGCCTCGCTCACGCTGCGCTCTCCTAATCAGCCTTGCGGACATAGAGGTGGAAACCGCCGTAGATCGATGACCGATCCTGCTTGGTCCATTCCTTCCCGCGATCTTCGTCGTAAGAGAACTTGGCAAGAATATCGTCGGATATGCGACCAGGTAGAATGCTCTCCTCCCCAGCCGTCCGGAAGATCACCCGTGCGCCTGGTTTCGCCGTACGCTCAATCTCGGTCCAGAGCGTCGTCAGAATATCATCTGTCATCCAGTCCTGAGCATCGAGGAGGACATAAGCGTCAAGGGAAGCATTGTCCTTGGAGGCCAAATACTCGGTGAATGATCGATGCTGCACTTCAAGATCATCGATGCGCTCGCGAAGGTTATCAAACGCTTCTGGCTTGAGGTAGGGTGGCAGCGGACCTGCACCGCCCGTCGCGTAACGGCGACCAAAGGCTTGCCAGGCGAAGTAATTGTCCTGCAAGTCGAAATCACATGCCAGCCGCTCTAAGCGCTGCAATAGTACTTTCGACATATGAGTTTCTTTGCCCTTGAGGGCTTCGAACTGCGATGGCGGGATGCCCAGTCCGAATAGTGCGGATGGCTTATTCAGGAGCCAGCGTATGTGACGCTTCTCGAACAATGGCGCCAGTTCCGCTTCAAAGATCTGTCGCTGCTCTTCGCGCGTCCGCGCCGACAGCATTTTGCGCGGATTACGGCCATGCGCCCTGGCCAGAAGATGGCTTGCGCCGATGAATGTCCCAAGCAATCCATGCCGGTAGAGATTGGAGCGGAAGTAACCGATCCGCCGGCGACCAAACAGGTTGCGGCTTTCCCAGTACTTGCGAGAGACTTCGTCCAAGTGGGGGCGAATGTAATCTTCGTAGGCCTTGACGTTATCGCGGCCGTCAGCTTCAGCGAAAAAGCGATGAAACGCCCTGTAATCCGGGAGATGACGAACAGCTGCCTGCTTCAATTTGTTGAGCGCAACATGTGCCGGATTGAGGTCAACGGCTGTGACTTTGATTGGAGCCGCTGACAAGTAGCTCAGAATATTGCAACCGCCAGATGCAATGGCGACCAGGTGATCATCAGGCTGCAGGTCGAGTGCTTCAAGATCGACGATTGGGTCTTCCCAAATCTGCGGGTAGACCAGCCCGGAGAACACAAGGGTGAACAGTCTTTCCTGGATACCTTGCCGGGAAATCGCCTTGTGGCGGTGCACGGCCTGGCGTAGCCGCGTGTTCTTCTTGCTGCGCAAACGGGTGGTTCCCCCGTGATCCGTAGCCGGCTCCTGCATCTTTCTAATCTTTTCCTCAGATCAATGCGCTCTCGCGCTGCAATTCCGCGACATGCTTGCCTGCGGTTCGCGCCCGGTCGTCAATTTCAGACGGCGCTCGCGCATCCGTTTGACATGATTAGTCGTTTTCGTCGAGCAATCAAAATAGAGAAGTGACACCGTATCACATATTGCAGTGGTATGACACTTTCCACGGCCTGCAACCCGTTCCGCGCCCTGATCTCCTTCGGTGCCAACTCGCGCATTGCTAACGCCTTGTTTGTATTCTCATTTAATTGGGAGATGCTGTCTTATGCCTTTCAGAATCCTATGGTTCCATGACCTCAAATGTAATTGGCGAACACATGTTTGCGGAATTCTATAGCACCTGGATTGCTGTCATCATTTCCTGGACCGACGCCCATCCGGCTCTGGCAATGCTGATTGTGTTCATGTTTGCCTTCGCCGAGAGCGTCGTCCTCCTGGCCATTCTGGTCCCATCGACGCTTATTTTCGCCGGCATTGGTGCGATCTATGCGACGGCAGGTGACACATTGTTGTTGCTATGGCTTGCTGGTTCTTTGGGTGCACTTTGCGGAGATGCATTTTCGTTCGGCTTGGGGCGCATCTTCAAAGATGACGTGCAATCTTACTGGCCTTTTCGCGATCGTCCGGAGGTTCTGACCTACAGCCGCGCAGTGTTTCGCGAGTGGGGCTGGTTCGCTCTGATTGCAAGCAAATTCGCCTTTGGGATACGCCCCTTCATCCCCCTCACCGCAGGTATTCTGGCAATGCCCACGCGTGTCTTTCTGTTGGCCAGCGGAGTCGCCGGCATTGTGTGGGCTGGCGTTATGCTCGGCACCGGTTTTGTCCTCGCCAGAGCACTTTTAGTGCTCTTCTAGTCAGTGCACTCGTGGGCACCTGAAGCCGTGCAACTGCTGTTTCCTTGTCCACGGGGAGGCCCCATATGCATGCTAAGAACAAGAGTCAAACAGGAGAAGCGCGTTCGATATGACCGATGCAATCGCGACCAGTCCGTTAGAACCGCTATATCCGCCGACCATTACGCCGCCAATCCAACCGCTTCCGATTTATCGGTTTGCCTGGAGGTTCTTGCATAACCCTTTGTTGGCTTTACCTCAGCAAGTCTACGAGGATCGCTTTGTTGTCCTTAAAAACCCTGGTGCACCTGCCATCGCATGGATTACTGCCCCAGAGCTGACCGAACGCGTCCTTCAGAACAAAGACAATCTGTTTATCAAAACGCCTTTGGAGAAACGTGTTTTTAGGCGCTCCATCAGAGAGGGCGTGCTCACATCAGATGGTCCTGAGTGGCGCTGGCAAAGACGCGTAATTGCCCCCCTCTTTCGCCATTCTGAGCTCTCTGGCTATGTGCCGGCCATGGCGGAAGCCGCTCAACGGCTGACAGAGCGATGGCAATCCGAAACCGCTCCTGTGCGCGCCATCGATAACGACATGGCAGACGTCACATTTCGTGTGATCGCGCGCACCATGCTTGCCGGCGGAGAACCGGCCGAGAGCGAGACAATCAAGCGTGGCGGGGAGCGCTATCTCGCCCATGTGCCATGGGAAATGCTTTGGGAATTACTGGGCGTCCCGCAATGGCTCCCGCATCCTGCAGTTTTTGCTTTAAACCGTTCAGCCGGGCAGATGCGGACAGCTGTCCAATCCATTATTAGCAGGCGGCGAGATTCCGGCGTCGACGATGCGCAGGATCTGCTTGGTCAGCTTTTGAAGGCGCGGGATCCAGAAACTAATTGCCCGATGAATGATGAGCTTCTCGTCGATAACCTGCTTACCTTGCTGATGGCCGGCCACGAGACAACCGCGAAGGCATTGACCTGGTCGCTCTATCTCCTTGCACGAGCACCTAAGTGGCAAGCCCGCGTGCGCGACGAAGTCCGCCAAGTTGCCGGTGACGGACCGATTTCCATTGAACACATCCAGGGATTGGGAGTTACCGAGCGCGTTCTGAAGGAGTCCATGCGCCTTTACCCACCAGCACCTGTTATGGCTCGTCAGCCGGTTCGCGAATTTGAGTTAGAGGGTACCATCATCCCCGCGGGCTCACAGGTCGTCATTCCAATTTTCTGCGTTCACCGCCACAGAGAGCTTTGGGATGATCCTGACCGCTTTGATCCCGATCGCTTCCTGCCAGAGCGTGCAGCCGGCATTTTGCGCGCCCAGTACATGCCATTCGGTGTTGGCGCGCGAACCTGTATCGGGATGTCGTTTGCGATTTTGGAGGCGACCGTTCTGCTCGCAACATTTGTGAGAGCGGCCAATTTCGAATGGGACGGCACTCATCTGCCGGAACCAATCAGTCGGGTCACATTGCGACCCAAAGGCGGAATGCCTCTGCGCGTGACGCCGATGACTTAGTGGAAACTGCCAAGATTACTGCTGTTCTATTGCTCTAGCGCTTGTTGCAGCGCCTGTTGCACTGGCGAAGCTTGGTATCGCACTGCCGACTGCCCTTCTTGTTAATCCGGCATTGCGCATGTTGGGCGTAGCAAGCCTGCGCACATGCACTTGCCTCGGCTTTCTCAGAGGTAATGCCTTGCATAGACACCGCAACCGCGCAGACGGCCAAAACGGCCAATCCCAAACCAAGCCAAGTGCGTTTGCTCACAATTACCTCCGCCGCCGGACAGCAGTCCCGGCACCCTCTACATTAGACCCTTTCGCCCAGACTTATAGTAGTTTTGATGAATATCAGCTGAACTTGATTACGGTTGAAGCTGTTTACCCTGCATCAGAACGCGTAATCGTCAAAAACTCGGGCAATTTCCTTCTGCCACGAGAGGTTGAAACGGTTCATCATCTCATCAGCCGGCGTTCGCCCTGAAGCGGCTACTTCCTCGGCAAAGTCCAGGAAGATCGTCTCGTCTTCGCCTTTGCTGTTGAGCCGGCCTCTGTTCTTTAGACCCGTGGCTGAGATCTTGACGACCTCACGCGCGATATCGTGTGCAGTTTTGTCCCTGAACGGCGCCTGCAGGCCGTCGCGCGGAACGGCGTTGCGCAGTGCGAGCCGCTCCTCTGCAGTCCAATCCTTGACAAGATCCCAAGCCGCATCAAGCGCGGTCTGATCGTAAAGCAGGCCAACCCAAAACGCCGGCAAGGCACAAATCCGCCGCCAAGGCCCACCATCGCCGCCGCGCATTTCTAGAAACCGCTTCAGTCGCACTTCAGGGAACAAAGTCGTCAGGTGATCGATCCAGTCATCATGGGTAGGCTTTTCACCTGGCAGCTGCTCCAGCTCACCCTGCAGGAACTTGCGAAAAGATGCTCCAGCGACGTCGATATATTCTCCATCGCGATAGACAAAGTACATCGGAACATCGAGGGCGTAGTCCGTATAGCGCTCGTACCCCATGCCATCTTCGAATGCGAAAGGTAGCAAGCCGGTGCGGTTGGGGTCGGTATCTCTCCAAACCTCACTCCGCAGTGACTTAAAGCCGTTCGGCTGGCCTTCTGTGAACGGCGAGGAGGCAAAAATGGCTGTTGCTATGGCTTGCAGGGCAAGCGAGACCCGCAACTTTTTGACCATGTCCGCTTCGTCGGAGTAGTCCAGATTCACTTGGATCGTAGCTGTGCGATACATCATGTCGTGGCCGCGCTTGCCAACTTCCGGCATGTAACGCGTCATCACGGCATAGCGCTTTTTCGGCATGGTCGGCATGTCTTCCAGCCGCCAGGTCGGCGCGAAGCCTAGTCCCAAGAAGCCAATACCAAGTCGCTCACCAATGGCGAGGCACTCACGCAGATGCTCGCCGGCTTCAGCGCAAGTGGCATGCAGTGTTGCCAATGGTGCTCCGGACAGCTCGAACTGTCCGCCCGGCTCGAGCGAGATCGTCTCCGTGATCTGGCCATTCGAGCGCTTGAGCGCAATGATCGTTTCGCCCTCTTTGATAGGCTGCCATGCGAACTCGTCGATCAGCGCCTGCATGAGCGCTCGGATGCCGTTGTCACCGTCATAGGGAACGGGTGACTTGTCAGCTGTCCGAAACACGAACTTCTCGTGTTCTGTGCCAATGCGCCAATCGGGCTCGGGTTTCTCACCGGCGGCAATCCAGCCAACGAGATCGTCGTAGGATTCAACTGGTGGGCTTTCAGCACCAGGCTCTTTTGTAGACAAAGCAACTATCTCTCTAAGTAAGTCGGTTTGAACACGATGATTGGACAGCGTCGTCAGGACACACAACCAAATTATCTCGAATGAGCCCGCTTGCCGCACGTGTGCCCGGGCCTTGTCGGGTTCAGTTCCAATCTCCGATAACCGCGTTAATCAATGCCATGGCGGCGACGGCTGCAGTATCAGCCCGCATAATTCGTGGTCCTAGCGAGACCCTCGTCGTAAATGACTGCCTGAGGAGCAATGCGCGCTCGTCGCTGCTAAAGCCACCCTCCGGACCAATGATCAGGGCGCAAGGTTGGTTTCGAAGCCCATCAAGAACAGAAATAGGCGATGTAATCTCGGCCTCCTCATCGGCAAAAATGAGGTTGCGGCCCGGATCCCATCCCGAGATGATCTTGGAGAGCTTTTCCGGCGCGTAGATGGCCGGAATGCGCAAAATACCGCATTGTTCGGCGGCTTCTATGACGTTTGCCTGCAGCCGCTCCATATTGACCCGATTGGGGACGGTGTGGGCAGTGAAGACGGGTTGAATGCTGGCAACCCCCAATTCCGTGGCCTTTTGGACGAGATAGTCCAGTCTTGCGCGTTTCAACGGAGCAAAATAGTAGGCTATGTCGGGGCCTCCGACCTGATCACGGACCTGCTCAACCACGCGCAATGCGCACGATTTCTTCGCAACATGTGAGACTTCCGCCCGCCATTCACCTTCACGGCCGTTGAACACGCGAATTTCGTCCCCAAGCGCCATACGCAACGTATTGATCAAATAGTTTGATTGATCTGATGAACAGCTGATCTCAGCTGATTCATGCAGCGGATGATCGCAGTAAAGGCGCTGAGCGCGAAAATCATGTACGGCCATGTGCGCCCCTGCTATTCGTTGGCAAGCGTTTGCTGTGCCTCGGCTTGTCTTGCAAAGATCTGCGCCGAATGTAGAGCAACACTGGGTCGCTGGGCAATTCATCGGTCGACACGTTTCAAATGATGAGCGAAGCAAATCAACAGCCGACGATTATCCGTGATGCCAACGCGCAAAACTGGGTTGACCGGACTGCGCCCGCTTTCGCCAAACCATACTTCAAGTTGGCCCGTTTTGATCGGCCCATTGGTGCCTGGCTGCTGCTGTTTCCCTGTTGGTGGGGGCAGGCTCTCGGACATGTGAGTGCTGGCCATGCCTGGCCCAACCTGTTTTACGGGGTTCTGTTCCTCATCGGCGCATTTGTTATGCGCGGAGCCGGCTGCACCTGGAACGATATAGTCGACCGCAAATACGATGGCAGGGTCGATCGAACCCAACTCCGGCCCATACCATCCGGGCAAGTGACAGTCTGGCAGGCCTTACTTTTTGGGATTCTACTGTGCCTGATCGGGCTTGCGGTCCTGCTTCAGTTCAACCAATTCACAGTCTGGCTTGGCATCTCCTCGCTTGGACTTGTCGCAATTTATCCGTTCTTCAAGCGATTTACCTATTGGCCACAGGTCATTCTCGGCCTGACGTTTAAGTGGGGCGCACTGGTCGGTTGGGCCGCGATCCATGGTTCGTTGGCTGTTGCACCGGTTCTCTTGTACGCCGGCTGCGTGCTTTGGACGATCGGCTACGACACAATCTATGCGCATCAAGACAAAGAGGATGATGCCACCTTGGGCCTCAAGTCGACTGCGCTTCGCTTTGGTGATGAGACGCCGAAATGGCTGTTTTTGTTCTACGGCGGCGCGGCGGCACTCTGGGCCTTTTCCGGCTACCTGGCCGGAACCGGAACAGTATTTGCCATAGCGCTTGGACTAGTTGTGCTTCATTGCCTCTGGCAAATCCTGACTTTGGATACTAATGATCCCGACAACTGCCTGACGCGATTCAAATCGAATCGCTATGTTGGCTGGTTGTTTCTTGCCGGTTTGCTTGGCGAGATGGTGCTCCACGGACAGTAGATGTATCAGTCTTTCTTCGCGTTGCGATCAATCCGAACAGCTTCAGAGAATGTGCATAGGACGCTTCAATGACGGAATCAAATGCCGAGAAACAACTCCTTCATCTCGTCTTTGGCGGCGAGCTCGACGACGTCAGCAGCGTGACATTCAAAGACCTTGATCAGTTGGACATTGTCGGGATTTACCCGAACTATGCCACCGCTTTCGATGCTTGGAAGAACGCAGCGCAGCGGACGGTTGATAATGCTCAGATGAGGTATTTTGTGGTTCATCTGCATCGTCTGTTGGAACCGGAAAACAGTGCATGAGGCGAGCTGCGCCAAGAGCGGCCAAGCCTATCTGACGTTAACTGACGTGGAGTTGTCGCAAGGCTCCACGAGGGTCATTGTGGTATTCAATCGCAGATGAGTCCCAAGCCTCCGGAGTGGCTGTGAAAGACAATCCAGCACAACCGCCTTCAGCACCGAGTGATGCCGGTCAAAGCGCTCCAAAAGATGGATTCCGCTCGGACCTTCTCATTCGTTATCTGAACGAGTTTGTGCGCCCGCTATGGTGGCAGATCGTTTGGGCCCTGATCCTTACCGCTGGCCTTGCGGCCGTAACCGGTGGCTACCCCATCATCATCAAGCACTCGTTCGACACGATCCTGAATGCAAAGGATCAAGGGGTGTTGCAATGGGTTCTCATCGCTGTGATCGGCATCACCGCGATGCGCAGCCTGTTGATGTACCTGCAGACTGTCGCGAGCAATCGTATCGCATTTCGCATCGGCACAGACATGCAGAAACGCGCCTTTGCGCAACTGATGGCTGCCGACTTTGCAAGGCAAACACAGGAAGCCCCCGGCCAGAGAGTTTCGCGACTAACAAACGACGTCGGCGCGGTGCAGATGGCGACGCAGGCCGGGCTGAACACAGCGGTGAGAGATACACTGTCGATCTTTGTGCTGGTTGGTACAATGATCTATCTCGATCCGGTCATGTCCTTAATTGTGCTTGGTGTTTATCCGATCGCGGCTTGGCCGATTGCCGTCATATCAAAACGCTTGCGCCGCGTTGCCAAGCGCACCCAGATCGAACTCGGTGACATGACGGCGTTGTTGACCGAAAAACTGTCGGCCTCTCGTCTTATCAAAACCTTCCGGCTTGAAGATTATGCCGTCGGGCGCCTCAACAACAGCTTCGAGGAGGTCTACTCGCTCCGCTTCAAAGCGTTGAAGGCACGCGCGCGACTGGATCCTATGCTTGAAGCACTTGGCGGGATTGCAGTTGCAGGTGTGATTGCACTGGCCTATTGGCGGATATCAGCCGGACAATCAACTGTTGGCGATTTCATGGGATTTGTTAGTGCCTTGCTCCTGGCTGCACAGCCAATCCGGGCGGTTGGCAATCTCATGGCTCGGATGAATGAAGGTCTTGCGGCCGCCGAACGCATCTACGAACTGATTGACGATCGACCAAAGATTGTTGATCGAGCAAACGCTCAACCTCTGGCAATCTCTACCGGCCAGATTGTTTTTGACAATGTGACGTTCACTTACTCCGAGTATCAACATGAAGTTGAAACCGTTCCCGCTGTGCAAGATCTTTGTCTCACCGCAGATGGCGGCACAACGGTCGCGCTTGTTGGCCGCTCCGGCGCGGGTAAATCGACCCTGATCAATCTTATTCCCCGCCTGTTTGATGTTTCGGATGGTCGGATCCTGATCGACGGGCAGGATATCCGCGACGTCACCGTTGCGAGCCTGCGCGATAATATTGCGATTGTAAGCCAGGACGTCACTTTGTTCGACGATACTATCAAAGCCAACATTGCTATCGGTCGTTCCGATGCCCGTGAGGCAGATATTATTGCGGCCGCAAATGCTGCAGCCGCGCACGAGTTTATCGTCGCGCAGAGTGATGGTTATGAAACCAAAATTGGTGATAGTGGCTCAAGGCTGTCGGGTGGCCAGAGGCAGCGGCTCGCCCTGGCGCGCGCGATCCTGAGAAATGCTCCGATCCTGTTACTTGATGAAGCGACAAGTGCACTCGACACACACTCCGAGCGTCTTGTACAGCAGGCGCTCGCCCAATTTGCAAAGGATCGGACGACCTTCGTTATCGCTCACCGGCTCTCGACCGTGCAGAACGCCGATATGATCTGCGTTATGGATCAGGGGCGTATTGTTGAGAGCGGCCGCCACACCGAACTTTTGGCAGCTGAAGGCGCGTATGCCGAGTTGTGCCGCTCGCAGCTTCTTATGTCAGAAGCCTCGGGCGATGATGAAACAGTTGAAAGCTAATACGAGTCTTGCTGCCGCTATTCGCGGCGTAGGATCGTGTTGACGATTCGGTTGGCCCAGCCCTGTGCACGAAACGTGTCACGCACTTCTGTGTCGTCATAAACGGTCTCAACCCAGTCGAAGAACTCAATCGGAGTTTCTTTGTTGTAGGCCATGTAGCGCTCGAAGAAGTAATCCAGCACACCCGTGTCGGCCTGCCGAATATGTCCGTACTTCAGCGAAAGTTGCTGCACTGCTTCCTCGATAGGAACACCTTTGTGGACGTGCAGGTAGAGAACACTCATCAAGCCCGCACGATCTGCTCCTGACTTGCAATGCATCCACATTGGATATTCGACACGCTGAAACAAATCGCGCGCGCCACGTAGCTCAGCCACGCTGGGAGCTGCCCTTGAGCGCACCTGATAGTTCTCGAACGCGATGCCATGCTTTCGACAGGCTGCCTCTTCAAGCCAATAGCTACCGCACATGCGTTCGCCACGCAGATTTACGATTGTCCGTATGCCTTCTTTCCTGGCCATGCGGGCAATATGGTGAGGGGCGGGCTGCGCTGAACGCCAGACGTCTGAATCAGCGATACGATGCAGATTCAGGTAAAACATGCGGAAAACGCCGTGATCGATGAACAGCATATCTCCAAAGGAGAGAACAGGGCCTAGACTGCTCTTCAGCCAGTCTGGCGAATATGTCATCATGGCCAACCGGGTGCGCAAGCCGGCATGCTTCAACACGGTTCGCGCTGTTTTTCCGATTTTGGCCATTCAACTCGATGATCGATTTCGCTATTGTTGCCAGATAGGTTACTCGACTCGTTCTGTGTTCGAGTTTTCCGCTTTACCCTAGACCGTATGCGGTCCATATCCGCTCTACACAACGTATTCAAGGTACATGTGTCGACTGGCCCGCAAAAGGGGTCTATGTCGAGATACTGTCTCGCCGCAAGCCTGGATAGAATCGCCAACGTGCCGAAGGCAAATCACAGAATGAAGCGATGGCTGGGCCGTTTAGGTGGACCTTATATCCGCTTTGTCCACCGCACTTCTACAATTCTGAGTGATTCCGAGGGCCTGGAAGCGCTCGCTGCCGCGCATCAACCGTGCATATTTGCTTTTTGGCATGGCCAATTCCTGCTTATCCCCGCTTTTTGTCCGCAGGAAGTCCCGGTCGCAATCATGGTTGCGCGCCACGGTGACGCGGACGTTTTGGGCGAGGCACTCAAAACCTTCAACATGGAGCTTATTCGCGGATCTGGTGCGGCTGGCCGGAAGAAGGACCGGGGTGGCGCAACAGCACTGCGTCTCGCAGTGCGCGCACTTGCGGACGGCAAATGTGTTTCGATGACCGCGGATGTGCCGCCGGGTCCAGCGCGGAGGGCTAGCCCGGGTGTCATCAGGCTTGCGCAGTTGTCAGGCCGTCCGATACTGCCAGTCGCTACGGCGTCTTCGCGATTTCAGGCGCTTAACACCTGGAGTAAAATGACCGTCAATCTCCCGTTCTCGAATATTGGAATGAAGATTGGCGAGCCGCTATTCGTCGATGCCAACTCCAGTGATGAAGACTTAGAGCGTGTCCGGCTGGAACTTGAGACGAGGCTGAATACAGCCACCGCTGATGTCTACAAGCTGATTGGAAGCGACCACTTGAGAGCGACGCCGGCCAGCGCGATGCCGCCCGACGCGCCGGCTGCGGCACCAAGTACCGGATTGAAGCTTTATCGCGCGCTCACGCGGGTGTCGTCGCGAGCGGCCCCGCTAGTGCTTCGGCACCGGCAGAAGCGCGGCAAGGAAGATGGCCAGCGCCTCGATGAACGCCTTGGCTTGACGGACCATGAGCGACCGAAGGGGACGCTTGCCTGGTTTCATGCTGCAAGTGTCGGAGAGACAAATGCCATACTGCCCCTTTTCGATGCTCTGAGAGAGCGTGGGCCTGACATCCGCTTTCTACTGACCACGGGCACTGTCACGTCTGCAAGGCTCGCTGCCGAGCGCCTCGATGAAAGAGATATTCATCAATTTGCTCCGCTTGATGCCCCGCAATATGTGCGGCGCTTTCTCCAGCATTGGCATCCTGACCTTGCTGTGCTGACGGAGTCAGAGATCTGGCCCAATCTCATTCTAGACGCCTACGAGCGCAAGACTCCACTCGCTATCGTGAACGGCCGCATGTCCGACCGCTCCTATCGTCGTTGGCGAAAAAACAAGGCGATGGCAATTCCACTCTTTAGCCGTCTTCAACTTGTGCTGGCTCAGAATGCTCCTCTGACGCGCCGCTTTCGCGAACTCGGAGCTCGCGATGTGCGGAATGCCGGCAACCTGAAAATCGATGCGCCACTTCTACCAGTCGACGATGTTAAACAGCGCGCGTTGCAAGGTGCATTTGGCGACCGCAAACTCTGGATGGCAGCAAGTACACATCCAGGCGAGGAGGAGATTGTCCTCGAGGCGCATGCAAAACTTGCCGCGCAATATCCTGACGTACTCACCGTCATTGCCCCCCGTCATCCAGAGCGTGGCGAAGACGTTTGCGCCCTGGCTCGACAGCAGGGGCTGACAGTGGCGCAGCGAAGTCAGGGTGAGCTACCGGATGACATGGATGTTTACGTAGCCGATACCATTGGCGAGCTGGGGACGTTTTACTCAGTCGTGCCAATTGCGTTTATCGGCGGTTCGATTACCGCGAGAGGCGGCCAGAATCCGGTCGAAGCCATTCGCTTCGGGACGAACATTTTGACCGGCCCAGACCAAAGTAATTTTGCAGATGCCTACTCGGCGCTCTTCCAGAACAAGGGAGCGATCGAGGTGAAGTCGGCTGATGAGCTGGCCGGGGCTGTGAGTGAAATCTTCATGAGCCCGGACCAGGCAAAGCAGCTCAGCGAGGGAGCTGTCGCAGCTCTCAGTTCTTTATCCGGTGCCTTGGAAAAAACCGTCGACGCACTGCTTCCGCTGTTGCCGACCGACCAACGGGATCTGAAGCGTGCCTCTTGATGAGCCGAGTTGGTGGTATCGTAGTCCGGAGGCATTGATCGGCAAGCTTCTGTTGCCGATCGCATCAGTTTACAACTCGATTGCCGCCCAACGCCTGCGTCAGAAGCCACAAGCTCGACTGCCCATTCCAGTCATCTGCATTGGGAACTTCACAGCCGGTGGGACAGGCAAGACCCCGATGTCAATCTGGCTGGCGAACTACGTCAAAGATCTCGGTTTAAACCCAGTGTTCCTGTCGCGTGGCTACGGTGGGAGCAGAAGGGGCCCGCATCTCGTGCAACCGGGTGTCGATTTGGCACGAGATGTTGGCGATGAACCTCTCTTGTTAGCCGAAACCGCCCCTGCCGTGATTTCGAGAGACAGAGGACTTGGGGGACAATTCATACACGAGCGGCAACTCGGCAATGTCATTCTCATGGATGATGGGCTGCAAAATCCGTCTCTCAAAAAAGATCTCGTCATCTCGGTTGTCAGCGCTGCGCGCGGTGTCGGAAATGGAAAGGTCATTCCGGCCGGTCCGCTGCGCGCGTCTCTCGCGCAACAATTGGCCGTAACTGACGTCGTGGTCATCAACTATGATGCCGATACTATCGACGACAAGTCGGCAGACGAACTCCCCGCACCTGACTGGCTACCGAGGTCCTACGAAGGTCTTGTGGCCTCTGTCACCGTCGTGCCTCGGGGAGATCATTCCTGGCTTGCGGATAAACCCGTTGTCGCTTTCGCTGGCATTGGTAATCCAGATCGCTTTTACAAATTGATCCGGCAGCATGGCGGTGTGCTGCAAGAGATGAAGACATTCCCTGATCATCACCCCCTGACCGATAAGGACGCCAAGGAGTTGCTGGCGCTGGCCCACTCAAACGGTTGTCAGCTTGTCACGACAGAAAAGGATCTGGCCCGTCTCGACCCACGGTTGGATAGCCATTCCAAGCTTCGGTTGCAAAGCCGTGCACTTGCCATCGAACTCATGGTCTTGGGCTTCGGAGCAGAGCGACTTAAGAGCAAAATTCGAGATACGGTTGGTATTGCCAAGGGCTAGGGAGGGGTGGAGCTTGTGGAGCGTGCTAATCGTCCTCGAGCAACTCTTTGTAGCGCTGGACGGAGACTTCAGCCGAAAGATAAGGCTCTTGCAGGTCGACGCTCCAATACTTGAGATCCGCGAGCGGAATAGCCTTTCCGGTGACCGCGCAGCGCACGTAATCTCCCGGTGCCATGACCTGGAAATCACTATCCAGGTACTTCACGCGGGCTTCCCCCTTCAGTCCCAGAAAACTGTCGGATGAGCTCATCTCGATTGCTCCGTCGGCGGCGGCTTCATGATGCTTAGTGCGGTCACTAATCAATGCCATACGCTATTGGTGAAACAAGGTCAAAACAGTGACCCCTGGCCACCACCGCCCTTGCCGCGGTCTGAGACAAGACTTCGCACGCTCCCTGGCTTTGCCCTTGGCCTGGATGCCCCGCCGGACTCGCCAGGCAACTTTGCGGTGCCCGGCCTCTCAACACGGAACTTGCCGTCTTTCACTTCGACGTCGAGCGCGATGCCAGGATGAACTTGCTCGACCGATCGTATTGTCTCGCCGTCCGTGTTGCGCACAACCGCAAAACCACGTTCCAACACACTGTGATAGCTAAGCGATTGAAGCAGTTTTCCGCTCGCCTCCAAGCGCTTCCTCAGCTCATCGACCAGCCGCGCCTGGGCGTTACTTGCCTGCTTCGATAAACCTAAGAATCGCTCACGACCGTATTTGAGCCGATAGCGAATTGGTTCAGGCGTAAGCCGGCCTCTCACGCGCTCAAACTTTGTCCGCTCGCGGCCGACAATCGCATGCAGCGATGCTGATTGACGGCGTTGTAGGAGTTCAAGTCGGGATCTGGACGCTTGCGCCATGGTCTGCAGCATCGTCGGACGCAAGCGGGCTGAAATCGTCGCGAACCGGCTCCCGAGAGCCCGTGTATTGGTCAGCAGGCCATACGATAGTCTGCGTTCAACTGCATCAAAGCGTTGCCGGGGCAGTGCAATTAGATCGTGCGGCCTCGGTAATCCTCGGGCTGCGGCCCGCAAGTTTGTGCGAGCGGCTTCCACGCTACGCCTTGTTGCAGTTTTGAGCCGATGAGATAGCTCATCGATCTGAGCTGTAAGATCGGAGAATACGGGCACGGCCCATTCCGCGGCTTTGGTCGGCGTTGGCGCTCGGGCATCTGCGACCAGGTCGATGAGCGTCCAGTCCGTTTCGTGACCGACGGCTGAAATCAGCGGGATTTGGCTTTCGGCAGCCGCACGAACCACGACCTCCTCATTGAACGACCATAAGTCCTCCAAGCTGCCACCGCCGCGCGCCACAATGAGCAAATCAGGCCGCGGTATTCGTCCGCCCTCTTCAGGTAGGGCATTGAAGCCACGTATGCCGGCAGCAACCTCTTCGGCACTTCCATCACCCTGCACGCGGGCCGGCCAGACAATCACATGGGCAGGACAGCGCTCCATGAAACCGTGCATCATGTCGCGAATAACGGCACCCGTCGGAGATGTGACGATGCCGACCACTCGCGGCAGGAACGGCAGTTTGCGCTTGCGTGCTTCCTCGAAGAGGCCTTCGGCAGCAAACTTCTTCTTGCGCTCCTCGAGGAGCGCCATCAGCGCACCGACACCTGCTGGTTCGAGCGCCTCAATGACGATCTGATACTTTGATGAGTTTGGATAGGTCGTCACGCGGCCCTGCGCGATAACTTCCATGCCCTCTTCGGGCTTGATCTTGAGTTTGCTGAATACTCCACGCCAGATGACCGCCTCGATTTTCGAGCGATCGTCCTTGAGTGCGAAGTAACAATGACCGGAAGAATGGGGTCCGCGATAGCCTGAAATCTCGCCGCGCAGACGGACATGCCCGAATCCGTCCTCCACCGTTTTCTTAATCGCTCCGGATAACTCGGAAACGGTGAATTCTGCGGCATTTGTTGCGCGTTTGACCTTGAACGCTGGCTGGTTCACGAATCGAATCCATTCAAGTTGTAAGGGCGTGTTTATACACCGAAACGGTCAGTACCGAAAAATCGCGGTCAATTGTGGACAGAAACATTTTGCGTTGCCAGAGCTGCGCTTTGCTGCGATCTAGTGCGGACTGTTGCCGGTCGTTGGAAATTGGCTAATCCGGGATGCCGTCAAAATGAATGTGCTGATCCTTGGTGGGGGCGGCCGCGAACACGCGTTGGCCTGGGCCTTGTCCGCCAGCCCTTTGCTAGACAAGCTCTTTTGTGCGCCAGGGAATGCGGGCATTGCGCAGGCCGCAACCTGCGTTGCGCTCAGTCACAGCGATCACGCTGGCGTCGTCGCTTTTTGCCAGCGCGAGAATATTGGTTTGGTGATTGTCGGCCCTGAAGCGCCACTTGTCGACGGGATTGTCGATTCGTTAGAGGCCTCCGGTATCAAAACATTCGGACCGAGCAAGGCTGCAGCCCAACTGGAAGCCTCGAAAGGCTTTACGAAAGACTTCTGTCAGGAATTCAACATTCCGACGGCTCGCTATAGCCGTTTCGACAACGCAGAAGCGGCCCGCGCTTATGTCCGCGAACAAGACCTGCCAATTGTCATCAAGGCTGATGGCCTGGCCGCCGGCAAAGGCGTGATTATCGCCAATCACGAAGACGACGCGATGCAGGCGATCGACATGTGCTTCGGGGGGTCATTTGGTGACGCCGGCAGCGAGGTTGTTATCGAAGAATTCTTGATGGGCGAGGAAGCCAGCTTCTTTGCTTTTGTTGATGGTACCACCGCCGTGCCACTTGCAACCGCGCAGGACCACAAACGTGTCGGCGATGGTGATACGGGGCCGAATACTGGTGGCATGGGCGCCTACTCACCTGCGCCCATCCTGACGCAGGACGTCTGTGACCGCGTGATGGCAGAAATCATCGAGCCGACCGTGCGCGGCATGTCTGCACGCGGAACGCCATTCAAGGGTGTTCTCTATGCTGGTCTGATGATCGATGCCGGCGCACCGAAGCTCATCGAGTACAATGTGCGGTTTGGAGATCCCGAATGCCAGGTGCTGATGATGCGGCTCAAGTCAGATCTACTGCCGGCGTTCATAGCGACCTGTGATGGCGTTCTTGCAAACTTTGATATGCGTTGGCATGACGACGCGGCCTTAACTGTCGTCATGGCTGCGAATGGCTATCCGGCAGCACCAGAAACTGGCACTGAGATAAAGGGCCTCGCTTCGATCGACGATGATGCAGTTGCGGTTTTCCATGCCGGAACCGCTGCTGAGGACGGACGGATTATCGCGACGGGTGGCAGAGTATTGAATGTCACTGCGGTTGGCGCAACAGTGTCAGAGGCGCAGACCAAGGCCTATTCCGCGATTGATAACATCGAGTGGCCTGGTGGCTTTTGTCGACGGGACATTGGTTGGCGTGCGGTTCAGCGCGAAACCTAATCGACAATTCCAAACAAGACGCGCCGCAGTGCTGGCCTGATGACGTGGAGCTCCAGATGACTGAAGCGGTTGACCTCTATCCTGGATTTGCGACGCATGTGCTGGATGTAGATGGGTTGAACTTCCACGCCCGGGTCGGCGGCACGGGTCCGGCACTTCTCTGCCTGCATGGTTATCCTCAAACACACGCCTGCTGGCACAAACTTGCACCGCTGCTCGCCCAGGATTTCACCATCGTCGCGATGGATATGCGCGGCTATGGCAAGAGCTCCGCGCCGGCCAGCGATGATAGTCATACACAGTATTCCAAACGCACGATGGCACGCGATGCAGTCGCCGTGATGAAGCAACT